>DASSRJ010000196.1:0-2460 GCA_035701845.1 Pseudolabrys sp.
TGAGTCCCTCTGTCATTCCGGGGCGCGAGCGTAAGCGAGCGAACCCGGAATCCAGAACGAAGCGCGGTGCCTCTGTCCGGATTCCGGGCCTTCGCCCGAAGGTTCAGAGGCATACGTTCGCCGCTTGAGGCTTCGGCCCGCAGGCGGGTCCGGCCTTTCAGGCCGTCCCGGAATGACGTGAACACTTGGGGTTTTGTTTGGACACCGAAGTCATCATCGTCGGCGCCGGACCCGTGGGCTTGACGCTTGCGATCGATCTGGGCCGCCGCGGCGTGCGCTGCGTACTGCTGGAGCAGAAGGAGGCGCCGCAGTTCCTGCCCAAGATGGAGCGGTGCAACGCCCGCACCATGGAGATCTACCGCCGGCTCGGCATTGCGCAGAAGGTCCGCGACGCCGGCTTCCCGCGCGATGTGCCGATGGATGTTTTTATCGTCACGTCGTTGATTGAACCGCCGCTGCTTCACCTGCCGTATCCGTCGGTGGCGCAGGCGCAGGCCGAGATCGCTGCCTGCACCGACGGCTCGATGCCGCTGGAGCCTTACCAATTGATTTCTCAATACACGCTGGAGCCGCTCCTTAAGTCGATCGCCGAGACGCTGCCGACGGTCGATGTGCGGTATGGTTGCGAATTCATCGCTTTCGCGCAGGATGCCGACGGCGTGCGCGCCAGGGTAAGAGCCCACAATGCGGTCTCGGAGCTCACCGCGCACTATCTCGTCGGCTGCGATGGCGGCAGCAGCGGGGTGCGCCGCCAGCTTGGCATCAAGCTCAGCGGTGACGCCAATCTGCTGCAGTTGCGGCAGGCGCTCTACCGCTGCGATGACCTGTTCGACCGCATCCCGATCGGTAAGGGGCGGCACTATCATGTTGCCGATGCGCACAATTCATTCCTGATCGTGCAGGATTCGACAAAGCATTTCACGCTGCATGCGACAATCGATAGCGACGACGCGATGAAGGCGATGTTCGAGCAGGTCGTCGCAATGCCGGTGCAATACGAGATGCTGTCCTGCGCGCCGTGGCGGCAGAATCTGCTGCTGGCGGACAGCTATGGGCAGGGCCGTGTCTTCCTCGCCGGCGATGCGGTGCATCTGGTGATCCCAACCGGCGGCCTCGGGATGAACAGCGGCGTCGGCGACGCCATCGACCTGTCATGGAAGATCGCCGCAACGTTGCGAGGCTGGGGCGGGTCGAAGCTGGTTGCGTCTTACGAAATCGAGCGGCGGCAGGTCGGCGCGCGCAATGTGGAAGCCTCGCGTCACGCCTCGCGCGGACGGCGCGCCTGGCGCGCGGCATTCAAGCCGAATATTCGCGACAATACAGCCGCGGGTGCGCAGACCCGCGCCAATCTCGCGGCGATCGCCGACGTGGAGCAGCGCAAGAGCAACGAGATGATCGGCGCCGAGCTCGGCTACCGCTACCGGGAGTCCCCCGTGATCTGGCCGGAAGCGGGCGAAGGTCCGCCGGACGACTTCATGACCTACGTGCCGACGTCGTGGCCGGGCGCGCGGCTGCCCCATGCCTGGCTCGCGGACGGTACGGCGCTGCACGACCGGATCGGCGACGGCTATACGCTCCTTCGCCTTGCCGGCGCGCCGGCCGACAGCACGCTGTTGGCAAGGGCTTTTGCGCGTTATCGCGCGCCGCTCGCTGTCCTTGATGTCGCCGACACAGGCCCGCGCGACATCTATGGCCACGATCTCCTGCTGCTGCGCCCCGACCTGCATGTGGTCTGGCGTGGCAACCATTTGCCGGATGCCGGGAAGCTGGCAGCAGTGGCGACGGGGCATTGACCTCAATTCGTCATTCCGGGACGGCGCGTTAGCGCCGGACCCGGAATCCAGATAAAAAGCCGGAAATTAGTTCTGGATTCCGGGTTCGCGGCCTTCGGCCGCGCCCGGAATGACTTTGAAAGATCTCGGCATGCCCCAGAAACTCAATCTCACACTCGCCTGCGGCGACTATGAGCTGATCCGGCCCCTGCTGAGGGGCAAGGTCGAAGTCGACGGCGTCGATCTTACGATCCTGACCGATATGGACTCGGCGACGCGTCATTGGCGCTTTCTCAACAACGGCGAATTCGACACCGCGGAGGTTTCGGCCTCGTCTTATCTCGCCGCGCGCGACAATGACCTGCCGTTCCGCGCCGTCCCGGTGTTCCTGCATCGCCGCTTTCGCCATGGCTTCATGTTCATCAACACGTCAAAGGGCATCAGGAAGCCGGCCGACCTGAAAGGCTGCCGGATCGGCGTAAAGACAATGATGACGACCGCGGTGCTGTGGATGCGCGGTATCCTGCAGAGCGAATATGGCGTGCCCCTCAACAGTATCGAGTGGGTCGCCGAGATCGAAGACGACGTTAAAATCACGCTGCCGTCCGACATCAGATATTCCTGCCTGCCGAACGACAAGTCGGTCGAGACCATGCTGGCCGAGGGTGAACTCGATGCGGTGTTTCAT
>DASSRJ010000197.1:0-55653 GCA_035701845.1 Pseudolabrys sp.
CGCGGTGATGACGGAGCCCGAACCGAGGAACAGCAACGCCTTGAAGAAGGCATGCGTGAACAGATGGAACATGCCGACGGAGTAGGCCCCCACTCCCATCGCCACGAACATGTAGCCGAGCTGCGAGCAGGTCGAATAGGCTACGATCCGCTTGATGTCGTTCTGCACGAGGGCGATGGTCGCCGCGAACAGCGCCGTGGTCGCGCCGATCAGCGTCACGAACGTCTGCGCATGCGGCGCAAGTTCGAACAACGGCGACAGCCGAGCCACCATGAACACGCCGGCCGTTACCATCGTGGCGGCGTGGATGAGGGCGGAGACCGGCGTCGGCCCTTCCATCGCGTCCGGCAACCAGGTGTGCAGCAGGAATTGTGCCGACTTGCCCATGGCGCCCATGAACAGGAACAGGCAGGTGATGGTGAGCGCGTCGACCTGCCAGCCGAACATGTCGATGGTTTTTCCGGTCAGAGCCGGCGCTTGCGCAAACACGGTGTCGAGGTCGATCGCGCCGGTCAGCATGAACACGGCAAAAATACCGAGCGCAAAACCGAAGTCGCCGATCCGGTTGACGATGAAGGCCTTGATGGCGGCCGCGTTCGCCTCCGGCTTGTGATACCAGAAGCCGATCAGCAGATAGCTCGCGAGCCCGACGCCTTCCCAGCCGAAGAACAGCTGCACGAGATTGTCCGCCGTCACCAGCATCAGCATGGCAAAAGTGAACATCGACAGGTAGCCGAAGAAGCGTGGCCGGTACGGGTCTTCCTGCATGTACCCGATGGAGTAGAGATGCACGAAGGCCGAGACCGTGTTCACGACGACCAGCATCACGGCCGTAAGCGTGTCGATGCGCAGCGACCACTCCACTTTCAGGTCGCCGGCCGTCATCCACGTGAACACCGGAACGCGCGCATCGTGATGGGCGAAGCCGACGTCCACGAATGCGATCCATGACAGGATCATGGAGATCAGCAGCAACGTCGTGGTGATCAGCTCGGCTGTGCGCGCCCCCGCCGCTGCCGGTGCGTGGCCCTCGTCTTCATGGTGCGAGGCGCGAGTGGCCGTGCCGCCATGCGGCGGCGCATGGTCCGTTGCGTGATGATCGCCGCCCGGAGCCGGCCCTTTGCCCGGAAACCGGGCGCGCGCGCCGGCCAGCGCGATTACGCCCGCCAGGATAGCGCCAAGCAGCGGAAGAAAGACGATCGCCTGGTACATTCCGCGCCCCTAGCCCTTCATCAGATTGATATCTTCGACCGCGATCGAGCCGCGGTTACGGTAGAAGACGACCAGGATGGCAAGCCCGATCGCGGCTTCCGCCGCGGCCACGGTCAGCACCAGCAGCGCGTAGATCTGGCCGACGATGTCGCCGAGATGGGTCGAGAACGCGACCAGGTTGATGTTGACGGCAAGCAGGATCAGCTCGATCGACATCAGGATAATGATGACGTTCCTGCGATTGAGAAAAATGCCGAAGATCCCGAGCGTGAACAGGATCGCGGCAACGGAGAGATAATGACCGAGCCCGATGGTCATGTATTGCTCCCCAGCCCCTGCCCCGACCGGACCTTGACGACCTCAATCGAGGCAGCAGGCGTGCGCGCAACCTGCGCGGCAATGTCCTGGCGGCGAACGCGGGCACGATGATGCAACGTGAGCACGATGGCGCCGACCATCGCGACCAGCAGGATCATTCCGGCGGCCTGGAAGAAATAGATGTACCGCGTATAGAGAACGAGACCGATTGCCTCGGTATTCGGGACGTTTGTCGGAATTGGCGAAGTGATCGCGTGCGGTATGCCCGGGCCGATCGCCCATGCACCGACGACCAGCAAAAGCTCGGCGAGAAAGATGCCGCCGATCAGCATTCCGATCGGCAGATATTGCAATACGCCCTGCTTGAGCTCGGAAAAATCGACGTCGAGCATCATCACCACGAACAGGAACAGCACCGCGACCGCGCCGACGTACACGACGATCAGGATCATTGCGAGGAATTCGGCGCCCATCATCACGAACAGGCCCGCCGCGTTCACGAAGGCAAGGATGAGATACAGCACCGAGTGCACGGGATTGCGGGAGGCAATCACCATGACCGCACTGGCCACGCAGATACCGGCAAACAGATAGAAGAACAGCGCGGCGATCATCCGACCGTCTCCGCACTCGCGGTCGTCATGCCCGGCACTCGGGTCCGGCCGATGGCCTGCCCGAGCACAAGCCTTGTGCCGGGCATCGACGTCTTTGCGACCTTACGCATGGAAAGGTGCGGATGGCCGGGACAAGCCCGGCCATAACGGCGATGAAAATGAAAGGCCATTCTCATCCCCGTCACCTGTATGGCGCGTCGAGCGCGATGTTCTTCGCGATCTCGCGCTCCCAGCGGTCGCCGTTCGCCAGCAGGCGTTCCTTGTCGTAGTAGAGCTCTTCGCGCGTTTCGGTGGCGAATTCGAAATTCGGCCCCTCGACGATTGCGTCCACCGGGCACGCCTCCTGGCAAAGCCCGCAATAGATGCACTTCACCATATCAATGTCGTAACGCGTCGTTCGCCGGGTGCCGTCGTTGCGGCGCGGGCCGGCCTCGATGGTGATCGCCTGCGCCGGACAGATCGCCTCGCACAACTTGCAGGCAATGCAGCGCTCCTCGCCGTTCGGATAGCGACGCAGTGCGTGCTCGCCGCGGAAGCGCGGCGAGATCGGATTCTTCTCGTACGGGTAGTTGATCGTGGCCTTCGGCCTGAAGAAATAACGCATGCCCAGCACAAAGCCGGTCACGAATTCCAGCAGAAACAGGCCTTTGGCTGCGCGATCAAGTCTCATCGCATCCTCATTTCACCGCGCCTGACGCAAGCGCGCCGTATTGAATGACGGCCGCGACGATCGCCACCATCGCCAGCGACAACGGCAGAAACACCTTCCACCCGAGGCGCATGAGCTGGTCGTAGCGATAGCGTGGAACGATGGCCTTGGCCATCGCGAACAGAAAGAACATGAACAGCGCCTTGAGCGTGAACCAGATGACGCCCGGCACCCATGTAAAGGGCGCATACGGCACCGGCGGCAGCCAGCCGCCCAGGAACAGAATTGTCGCCATGGCGCACATGGTCGCGATCGCCACGTATTCTCCGAGCATGAACATCATGTAAGGTGTCGAGCCGTATTCGACCATGAAGCCCGCGACCAGTTCGGATTCCGCTTCAACAAGGTCGAACGGCGGGCGGTTCGTCTCTGCCAGTGCCGAGATAAAGAACACAACGAACATCGGTAACAGCGGCAGCCAGTACCAGCTGAACAGGCCGTAGGGGCCGTCCTGCGCCTTCACGATCACCGACAGGTTCAGCGACCCGGCGCACAGCAACACCGTGATGATTACGAAGCCGATCGAAACTTCGTATGACACCATTTGCGCGGCCGAACGCAGCGCGGCGAGAAATGGATATTTCGAATTCGAGGCCCACCCGGCCATGATCACGCCGTAGACCATAAGCGAGGAGATCGCAAAGATGTAAAGGACACCGACATTGATGTTGGCGATCACCCAATTCGGATTCACCGGGATCACCGCCCATGCGGCAAGCGCGAGAACACAGGTGACAAGAGGCGCAAGCAGGAACACGCCCTTGTTGGCGCCGGCCGGTATCACCGGCTCCTTCACCACAAATTTCAACAGGTCGGCGAACGACTGAAACAGGCCCCACGGACCCACCACGTTCGGTCCACGCCGGATCTGCACGGCCGCCCAGATCTTGCGGTCGGCGAGCAGGACATAGGCGATCGCGACCAGCAGGATGACCAGCAGCATCACCGACTGTGCGACGATGATGACCAGCGGCCAGATATATGCCCAGAAGAAATCCATCGCCTACTCCGCCGCCGTCTTTGCCGCCGCATGCGCCAGCGCGGAGCATTCGGCCATGATTGCCGACGCACGTGCGATCGGGTTGGTGAAATAGAAATCAGCCACCGACGACGTCAGTGCGGCTTTGTCCGGAGAACCACCGAGCCTGGCGAGTTTCCTGATATCGCCGGCATCGCCCGCGGCGATATGTCCGATGCGCGCGAGATGAGGGTGCGCAGAGTACATCGCCTGCCGCAACGCACCGAGTGAATCGTAAGGCAATTTGCAGCCGAGCTGATCGGAAAGGGCGCGCAGGATCGCCCAGTCTTCGCGCGCCTCGCCGGGCGGGAATGCCGCACGGTTCGCCATCTGCACGCGGCCTTCGGTATTGACGTAAATTGCTGATTTTTCCGGATAGGCTGCGCCCGGCAGGATCACGTCGGCGCGATGCGCGCCGCGGTCGCCATGGGTGCCGATATAGACCACGAATGGGCCGGGCTGCACCTCGATCTCATCCGCGCCGAGCAGGAAAAGGACATCAAGTCCGCCGCCCGCCATATGCGCAGCATCAAAGCCGCCGATGCCCGGCACTACACCAAGGTCCAGCGCAGCCACGCGTGATGCAGCGCTGTGCAGCACGGAAAAACCGTTCCAGCCGTCCTTTATCGCACCGAGCTCTGCCGCCACTTTTGCGGTAAGCGACGCAATGGCCGCACCGTCCTTGCGAGCCAGCGCACCTGCGCCCACCAGAACAAGCGGGCGTTGCGCAGCCCTCATCGTTTCCGCGAACTTGCTGTCACCGAGGGCTGCCAGGCTGTCCGCGCCCGCACCAAGATAGTCATACTTGTAGGTAAGATCGGCTTTCTCGCCGCTGAGGCCGATCGGGAAATTGCCGGCCCGCCAGCGCTTGCGGATGCGCGCGTTGAGCACGGCCGCTTCCCGGCGCGGATTTGAGCCGATGATCAGCAGCGCGTCCGCCTGCTCGATGCCGGCGATGGTTGCGTTGAACAGATACGACGCACGGCCCCATTTCGGATCAATTGCAGCGCCGTCCTGGCGAGCATCGATGTTGGGACTGCCGAGGCGATCCATCAGGTCCTTGAGCGCGAACATCTCTTCGGCGCCGGCGAGATCTCCGACGATCGCGCCAATACGCTTGCCGGTGCTCGCCTTCACCTTGCGCACGATATTCGAGAAGGCCTCCGCCCAGGACGCCGGCTGCAGTCGACCGTTTATGCGCACATAGGGCTGATCAAGACGCTGCGTGCGCAACCCGTCGACGACATGGCGGGTCTTGTCGGAAATCCACTCCTCGTTCACGTCGTCGTTCTGGCGCGGCAAGATCCGCATGACCTCGCGCCCGCGCGTATCGATACGTATGGCAGAGCCGAGTGCGTCCATCACGTCGATCGATTGCGTCTTGCCGAGCTCCCAAGGCCGCGCGGTGAAAGCGTACGGTTTCGACGTCAAAGCACCGACCGGGCAGAGATCGACGACGTTGCTCTGCAGCTCCGAGGTCATCGCGTGCTCGAGGTAGGTCGTGATCTCCATGTCCTCACCGCGGCCGATGGCGCCCAGCTCCGGCACGCCGGCAACCTCGGTCGAGAAGCGAATGCAGCGCGTGCAGTGGATGCAGCGCGTCATGATCGTCTTGACCAGCGGGCCGATATATTTGTCCTCAACCGCGCGCTTGTTCTCCTGGTAGCGGCTGGCATCGACACCATAGGCCATCGCCTGGTCCTGCAGATCGCATTCGCCGCCCTGATCGCAGATCGGGCAATCGAGCGGATGGTTGATCAGCAGGAACTCCATCACGCCTTCACGCGCCTTTTTAACCATCGGCGTCTTGGTGTTGAGGATTTTCGGCGACCCGTCCTTGTTCGGCGGCAGATCCTTCACGCCCATGGCACACGACGCCTGCGGCTTCGGGATGCCGACGACCTCGATGAGGCACATGCGGCAGTTGCCGGCGATCGACAGCCGTTCGTGGAAGCAGAAGCGCGGAATTTCCGCACCCGCAGCTTCGCAGGCCTGCAGCAGCGTGTACTCCGGCGGAACGTCGATTTCCTTTCCGTCGACAATGATCTTGGTCATGCGACAGCCTTTCGGATGCGCGACGGCGCGCCGATCATGCAAAGTTGCGCCACGAATACAGCGTGAACCGCACCATTGCGACCAGCGTCAGAGCTAGAAGAAGGAAGAAAGTGTAGGTGCCGCGCCAGCGCGGCGTGAGATCCCTGCGGCACAGGCGCAGCACTGAATAGACGGCCACTGCGAGCAGAATTGCACCGAGCAAAATTTCCGCGATGTCGCCCCGCCTGAGCCCGCTCGCCGACGCGAATGGGGTCGCCAACGGGTCCATCGCCTCCAAAAGACCGATGCTGCCGACCGTCATCGCAGCCCACAGGACGCCTGTAACGATCTCCCAGGCTTCCTCTACGGACCTTGGAAGAATCTTCTCGGTAGGCATGAACGAAAGCGCGAACAGCAGATACAAAACGCCAAATCCGATCAGCACCCATTTGACCCGCATGACAGCTCCCCAGCCGGCCATATTCCGGACGCGCCAATCCATTCCCATTATTTGCGAAATAACTCATGCCGCATACTCGGGTTGGTTGGTGCGCGCCGTCTTCCACAATTTCGCGCCGGGAAGCTGCTGCCACCCGAAGGCATAATCGCTCGGGCCATGCGCGATCAGGTGATCAAGCCGCGCTACACCTTCCGCCATATCGGGGCGGTGCCCCGCAGGAATCCACCACAGCACCAGCGTGATCGCGACCGGAGCGAACCATTCTTCACGGCGGGCAAAGAAACGCCGATGCAAGGTCTGCCAGACAAAGCGCTCGAGCGCTTCGACGCTTTCCCAGACCGTCAGGTTCGGCAGGATGGTGGGATCGCCATAGACCCGCATATTCATCGCGTGCCCGCTCCCGTCCTGCAGCCGCCAGACGAAGCCTTCGATCTTGTCCGCAAGGCCGTTCACCCGGTCGACGTTCTCGACGAACTCGCGCATGCGCGGATCATCAAGCGGATAACGCATCCGCGCGATGTTGAACTGGGCGAGATGGCGCGTTTCTGCCGTCATGCCGCTGACTCGCTTGGCGCGCAGCGCGCCGCCTTCCAGAGCTGCACCGATGTCGATTGCCAGCCGAAAGCATAGTCGCTTGGCCCGTGTTGCCTGAGGTGTTCCAGGCGGGCCACCGCCTCCTCGACACTCGGCCGGTGCCCCGCTGGCACCCACCACATCACGAAGTACGGGCCCTCGAAGTGGTCGAACCATTCCGCACGGCGGCCGTAAAAGCGCCTGTGGACCGTCTGGTAGACGAAACGTTCAAGCGCCTCGATGCTTTCCCAGACAGACAGGTTGATGGCGATATGCGGATCGGCGTAAGGCCGCGTGCTCGTCGAATTTCCACTCTCATCGATGTAGCGCCACACGAAACCGGGCGTGCGCTCGGCCAGGCCGTTCACCATCGCCAGATTGTTGGTGAAATCCGCCATGCGCGGATCCTCGATCTCGTAGCGGATGCGACCGATATTGAGCTGTGCAAGATGATGGTTTGCCGGCTGCTGCATCACCGTCACTCCGCTGCCTGCGGCACCGGCTCGCGCGCGCCGTGGCTGTCGGCGTTGCGCGAATATTCGTCGATGCGGCGCTCGATCTCGGGACGGAAATGCCGCAGCAGGCCCTGCACCGGCCAGGCCGCGCCGTCGCCAAAGGCGCAGATGGTGTGGCCCTCGATCTGCTGCGTCACCTGCATCAGCATGTCGATCTCGCGCTTCTGCGCACGGCCTTCGGCCATGCGCGTGAGCACGCGCCACATCCAGCCCATGCCCTCACGGCACGGCGTGCACTGGCCGCAGCTCTCATGCTTGTAGAAGTAGGAGATGCGCGCCATCGCGCGCACGATATCCGTCGACTTGTCCATCACGATCACGGCGGCAGTGCCCAGCGCTGATTTCTTGTCGCGGCAACCGTCAAAATCCATCAGCAGTGAATCCGCCCAGTCCTTGCCGGCCGGCACCAGCGGCATCGACGATCCGCCGGGAATGACCGCCAGCAGATTGTCCCAGCCGCCGCGCACCCCGCCGGCATGCGTCTCAAGAAGCTCGCGCAGCGGAACGCCCATGGCCTCTTCCACGTTGCACGGCCTCTCGACGTGGCCGGAGATACAGAACAGCTTGGTGCCCGTGTTGTTCGGCCGTCCGATGCCGGCGAACCACGACGCGCCGCGGCGCAGGATGTCCGGAACGGCTGCGATCGATTCCACGTTATTGACGGTGGTCGGACAGCCATAAAGGCCCACATTGGCCGGGAACGGCGGCTTCAGGCGCGGCTGTCCCTTCTTGCCTTCAAGGCTCTCGAGCAGCGCGGTCTCCTCGCCGCAGATATAGGCACCGGCACCGTGGTGGACGTAAAGGTCGAAATCCCAGTCGTGCACATTGTTCTTGCCAATCAGCTTGGCTTCGTACGCCTCGTCGATCGCCGCCTGCAGCCGCTCGCGCTCGCGAATGAACTCGCCGCGCACGTAGATGTACCCGGCGTTGGCGCCCATCGCGAACCCGGCGATCAGGCAGCCCTCGACGAGAAGATGCGGATCGTGCCGCATGACCTCGCGGTCCTTGCAGGTGCCCGGCTCGGATTCGTCGGCGTTGACCACGAGATAATGCGGACGCCCGTCCGACTTCTTCGGCATGAATGACCATTTCAGACCGGTCGGGAAGCCGGCGCCGCCGCGGCCGCGCAAGCCCGACGTCTTGACTTCGTCGATGATGGCGTCGCGGCCTTTTTCGAGAAGGGCTTTGGTGCCGTCCCAGGCGCCGCGCGCACGCGCGCCCTTCAGGCCCCAGTCGTGCTGGCCGTACAGATTTCTGAAGATCCGGTCCTTGTCAGCCAGCATCGCTCACGCCTTTTCCTTGAGCGTGGTTGCGCCGCCGACGGGTGCCGAAAGCTGCCGGTCGATCTGCGGGCCTGGCTTCGCTTTCTTGCCCGCCGCAAGATCATCCAGGATCTTGCCGAAGCTCTCCGCCGTCAGGTCTTCGTAGTAGTCATAGTTTATCTGCACCATCGGTGCGTTGACGCAGGCGCCGAGGCATTCGACCTCGACCCACGAGAATTTGCCGTCCTTGGTGACCTCGCCCTGATCGCCGATCCGTTTGCGGCAAATCTTCTCGAGATCGTCGGCACCGCGCAGCCGGCACGGCGTTGTGCCGCAAAGCTGCACGTGGAATTTTCCAACCGGCCAGAGATTGAACATCGTGTAGAAGGTCGCGACCTCGAGCGCGCGGATGTGCGCCATGCCAAGAAAGTCGGCGACATGACGGATCGCAGCCTCCGGGAGCCAGCCGCCGGATTGCTCCTGTGCGCGCCACAGCAACGGAATGATCGCCGATTGCTGGCGGCCTTCCGGATATTTGGTGATCTCTTTTTTCGCCCACGCAAGGTTGTCCTTGCTGAAGGAAAAGTCCTTCGGTTGCATCTCGGGCGGGGCGAGGCGGCGGACGCTCATCGGTCGACCTCCCCGAACACGATATCGATCGAGCCCAGAATGGCGGAGACGTCGGCCAGCATGTGGCCGCGCGTGAGGAAATCCATCGCCTGCAGGTGCGCAAAGCCCGGTGCGCGGATTTTGCATTTGTATGGCTTGTTGGTGCCGTCGGCGACCAGATAGACACCGAACTCGCCCTTCGGCGCTTCGACCGCCGCGTAAACCTCGCCGGCCGGCACGCGATAGCCTTCGGTGTACAACTTGAAGTGATGGATGAGCGCTTCCATCGAGCGCTTCATCTCGCCGCGCCTGGGCGGCACGATCTTGTTGTCCTCGACCGTTACCGGTCCCTGCCCGGCCGGCGAGCGCAGTCTTTCGCAGCACTGCTTCATGAGCTTGGCCGACTGGCGCATCTCTTCCATGCGGATGAGATAGCGGTCGAAACAGTCGCCGTTCTTTCCAACCGGGATGTCGAAGTCGAGCTCGGAATAGCATTCGTAAGGCTGCGCCTTGCGCAGATCCCAGGCGGCGCCCGATCCGCGCACCATCACGCCCGAGAATCCCCAGTTCCAGCAGTCGGCGAGCTTGACGACGCCGATGTCGACGTTGCGCTGCTTGAAGATGCGGTTGCCGGTCAGCAGCGCGTCGAGATCGTCGACGACTTTCAGGAACGGATCGCAGAATGCGTAAATGTCGTCGATGAGCTTCGGCGGCAGATCCTGGTGCACGCCGCCGGGCCGGAAATAGGCCGCATGCATGCGCGAACCCGACGCGCGCTCGTAGAACACCATCAGCTTCTCGCGCTCCTCGAAACCCCACAGCGGCGGGGTGAGCGCGCCGACGTCCAGCGCCTGCGTCGTCACATTGAGCAGGTGCGACAAAATCCGCCCGATCTCAGAATAGAGCACGCGGATCAATTGCGCCCGCCTGGGCATCTGGATGCCGAGCAGTTTCTCGACCGCGAGGCAGAAGGCGTGCTCCTGGTTCATCGGCGCGACGTAATCGAGCCGGTCGAAATAGGGCACCGCCTGCAGATAGGTCTTGTGCTCGATCAGCTTTTCCGTGCCGCGATGAAGCAATCCGATATGGGGGTCCACGCGCTCGACCACTTCGCCGTCGAGCTCGAGCACCAAGCGCAGCACGCCGTGCGCCGCCGGATGCTGTGGTCCGAAGTTGATCGTGAAGTTGCGGACTGCGGTTTCGGGCATTTTTCTATTCGCTACTCGCTAGTTCCCTATTCGCCATCTTCAACTTCTCAGCGACTTTCGCGTTGAAGCGGTCCCATGCCACGACGACCCGCTCGTGTCGGCCCTCGCCAATCAGGTCCTTGCCATCATGCGCCCTGACTTTGAACGTCAGCTTTCGGCCATCGACCGCGATCAACTCGACATCAACCGTCACCGCGAATCCGATCGGCGTCGCAGCCAGGTGCGAAACGTCGACATGCGTGCCAAGGCTGCCCTCGCCGGCGTCGAGATGTGGCTCCATCAATTGCGTGCAGGTCCATTCCATCAGCACGATCATGAAGCCGGTGGCAAAGACCTTCGGCATATGCGCGATGATCGGCGATTCCGGATAAGTATAGGGAACGGTCTTGTTCTCCGGCACTTTGTAGGAGAACGAATGCCTGAGACCGGGTTTCAGGGTCGGTTTCATGCCTACGATCCCTTTCCTTCAGCCTTAGCCTTCTCGTCGCCCGGCAGCACGTAATCGGTACCTTCCCAGGGCGAAAGGAAATCGAAGCTGCGGAATTCCTGCGCCAGCGAGACCTTGTCGTAGACGACGCGCTTCTGCTCGTCGTCCCAGCGCACTTCGACGAAGCCGGTGAGCGGAAAATCCTTGCGCAGCGGATGCCCTTCGAACCCATAGTCAGTGAGAATCCGCCGCATGTCCGGATGGCCGGTGAACAGCACGCCGTAAAGGTCGTAGGTCTCGCGCTCGAACCAGTCGGCGCCGCGGAAGACATCGATCAGCGACGGCACGGGGGTCATTTCGTCGGTCGCGACCTTCAAGCGAATGCGCTGGTTCAGCCGCGGAGACAGAAAATGATAGACGACGTCAAACCGCTTCTCGCGCGACGGCCAGTCAACCGCCGTAACGTCGATGATGTTGACGAACTGGCAGGCCGGATCGTCGCGCAGGAACCTCGCGACGGACACGACGTCCGCCGCCTTTGCCTCAATGGTAAGCTCGCCGTTTGCCACCGTGTGGCCGGTGACTGAAGCTCCCAGCGCATTCCGGATCGTCTGCCCAAGCCTTTCGAGCGTGTCGTCCATGCCGCAACCCCGTCTAACGCTCGATCGTGCCGGTGCGGCGGATTTTCTTCTGCAGAAGCATCACGCCGTACAGCAGCGCTTCCGCGGTCGGCGGACAACCCGGCACGTAGATATCAACGGGCACGATGCGATCGCAGCCGCGCACGACGGAATACGAATAGTGATAGTAGCCGCCGCCGTTCGCGCATGATCCCATGGAGATCACGTAACGCGGCTCCGGCATCTGGTCGTAGACCTTGCGCAAGGCCGGCGCCATCTTGTTGGTGAGCGTGCCGGCGACGATCATCACGTCGGATTGCCGGGGCGATGCGCGCGGAGCGAAACCGAAACGCTCGGCGTCGTAGCGCGGCATCGACATCTGCATCATTTCGACCGCGCAGCACGCCAGCCCGAACGTCATCCACATCAATGAGCCGGTGCGCGCCCACGTGATCAGATCATCGGCGGCGGTCACCAGAAAGCCTTTGTCGGCAAGCTCGGCGTTCATGCCGGTGAAAAAGGAGTCGTCCGCTCCAACCGGCTTGCCGGTGCGCGGATCAAGGATCCCTCTCGGCGCGGGCGCGACAATGCTCATGGGCTCATCAATCCCATTCGAGCGCCCCCTTCCGCCATTCATATATGAAGCCGATGGTGAGGACGCCAAGGAACACCATCATTGACCAGAAGCCGAAATGGCCGATCTCGCGGAACACGACCGCCCACGGGAACAAAAAGCTGACCTCAAGGTCGAAAATGATGAAAAGAATGGCAACGAGATAGAAGCGCACGTCGAATTTCATGCGCGCGTCATCGAACGCGTTGAAACCGCATTCATAGGCCGACAGCTTTTCGGGATCCGGCTGCTTGTACGCGACGATGAAGGGGGCGATCAGGAGCGCAAGGCCAATAACGAGCGCAACAGCTATGAAGACGACGAGGGGCAGATAGTCCATCAGCAATGCGCTCATCGGCGACCTCAAGCCTGTAGTCCCGCTCTACTGGATTGTACGCCCGTCCGGACCCACGCGGCAGCCCGAACGGCGCCGGTTTACCCCGCACAAACAGGCTCTTGTTTGCTGGAATAGCCTCAAGAACGGGAGCGAGCGAGGCTTAGCGCAGCATATCTGGGGTGGCAAGCCGACATTGGGCGGCATCCACGAGCGTTCTGCTTCAACGTCGGCCCTCGATTGACAGGGCAACAAGCTGCCCTCGATAGTCGGCACGGGCGACCTCAATTGCACAACCAGGAACAAAGCCCATGGCGCTCCTGCGACAAATCGTGACCCTGTTTGCGCTCGCGGGCGCCCTCATGACTTTCTCGCCGGCAGCAATAGCCGACGACTATCCTTCGCGACCGGTCAAAATCATTGTTCCATTCGGCGCCGGCGGCCCGACGGACGTCTATACCCGAGCAATCGCGGAAGAACTGCGCAAGTCGTTGCACCAGCCATTCGTCATGGAGAATCGCCCGGGCGCGGGCACGACCATTGGCACTGATGTTGTCGCCAAGGCGCCGCCCGATGGCTACACGCTGCTGATGGTATCGGGGACGCAGACCGTCAATGAGACGCTCTATGCCCACAAGCCCTACCAACTCATGCGCGACCTCGTGCCGATCGCGCCGCTCATTGATACCGACCTTGTTCTTGTGGTGCATCCATCAGTGCCGGCGAAGACTGTGGGCGAGCTCCTCGCGCTGGCACGCTCCAAGCCGGGCACGCTGAACTACGGCTCGTCCGGACCTGGCTCGAACTACCACATGGCCGGCGAGCTTCTGAAAAACCTCACCGGCATCAACATCCAGCACGTGCCGTATAAGGGGTCAACCGGCGCCCGCAACGACATCCTCAGCGGCCAGATTCAGATCCTGTTTGATTCGGTGCCGACCATGGCACCACAGATCAAGGCCGGACTGGTCCGCGCGCTCGGCACCAGCGGAAAGACGCGTTCTCCGATATTGCCGGACGTGCCGACCATGGCCGAGGCCGGCGTGCCTGGCTTCAATGCGACGTTATGGGTTGGCTTCATGGCTCCTGCGGGCACGCCGAAGCCGATCATCAACAAGCTTCACGACGAGATCACCAGGATCCTGCGCCAGCCCGACATCAAGCAGGCCTGGGGAAAAACGGGCGCGACGCCGATCGTGATGACGCAGCCCGAGTTCAAGAGCTTCATGGAGGCCCAGGTCGCGAAATGGGCGGAGGTCATCAAGACCAACCACATCGCACCGATCAACTGAAATTATCAACAGGTGATGTGATGAACGAGATGAGCAAGCCGGCCGTCGCGATCAAAGGCGAGGACCATTGGACGACCAAAGACGGCGGCGTGAAGTTGTTTCTGTTTGAAAAGTGCGCCGGCGATCCGGCCAAGAGCATTGGCACGATTTTATTCGTGCACGGCTCGTCGATGGCGTCGCAACCCACGTTCGACCTGCAGGTGCCGGGCCGGCCCGATTCGTCTGCGATGGATCACTTCGCGCGGCGCGGCTACGACTGCTGGTGCGTCGACATGGAAGGCTATGGGCGCTCGACCAAGGATCGCGACAACAACGCTCCCATTTCGCAGGGCGCCGACGACTGCTATGCGGCCGCACTTTATATCCAGAAACGACGCGGCAAGCGACCGTTCCTGGTTTACGGAATTTCATCCGGCGCACTGCGCGCGGCGATGTTCGCCGAACGGCATCCGGGACTGGTGGCGCGGCTGGCACTCGACGCCATGGTGTGGACCGGCGAAGGCTCTCCCACTCTGGAGCAACGGCGCAAGAAGCTTCCGGAATTCCAGTCCAGGATCCGCAGACCAATCGACAAAGCCTTCATCCACTCGATCTTCGATCGCGATCATCCCGGCACTGCTGAAGAAAAGGTGATCAATGCTTTTGCTGACGCGGTGGTCGCACTCGACACATCCGTCCCGACCGGCACCTACGTTGACATGTGCTCGAAACTGCCTGTGGTGAATCCGGAGAAGATCACCGTCCCGACGCTGATCATGCGCGGCCAGTGGGACGGCATTGCTTCGATTGAGGACTTGCTGAAGTTCTATGCGAAGCTGCCGAATCCCGACAAGCAGTTCACGGTGATGCCGGGGATTTCGCACGCCAGTTTCCAGCAAAAGAATTACATGCTGGTCTACCACATATTGGCGAGCTTCTTCGCGCAGCCGGCGCCGGTGTATCGCGGATAAAGCAGTTTAGCTGTCGTCCCGGCCGAGCGAAGCGAGGGCCGGGACCCATACTCCGCAACTTATCGATGACACACGGCTTATGGGTCCCCGCCTTCGCGGGGACGACAACAACTAGGCACCGAGCTTATCCGCCAGATCCCCCAGATCCTTTGCCGCCACGTCAACCTCGACCGTTGGCGTCCGCTCGCCGGTATCGGGGCCGTACTCGTCGGGCCGCGCGGTATGGCCGGTATGCAATCCGCATGCCGCAGCAGCCGCGAGATCGTTACTATGCGCGGCCACCATCATGCACTGCTCGGGCTTGAGATCGAGCGCCTCACAGGCGGCGAGATAGACACGCGGCTTCGGCTTGTAGTCGCCGGCAACTTCCGCGCCGAGGATGGCGTCCCAGGGAAATTCATTGCGGCGTGCGAGGTCGACCATCAACGAAATATTGCCGTTCGACACGGGCGCGAGCAGAAATTTTTTTCGTAGACGCTTGAGCGCCGCCGGCACATCCGGCCACGCGTCAAGTCGATGCCACGCCAACGTCAATTCATTCAGAACATCGTCGGACAAATCGCGCAGGCCGAAGCGCGGCATGAAACGTTCGAGATTGCGCCGGTGCAGGACATCGAGCTTGCAAAACGGGATCCGGCCGGAACGGACTTCCTCCATCCCGGGCTGGTATTCACCCCGCCAGGCGTCCGCAAAGGCAAGCCAGTCGAAGTTGTGTCCAAGGGCTCCAACGATCCGTTCCGCCTCGCGGGCCACTGAGGTGCGCCAGTCGACAAGCGTCCCGAACACGTCAAAAAACATCGCCCGAACGGCGGTCATGAGTGTCCTTGACGGGCAATCCGCGGACCCAAAATGGCTCCGGCAGGGCAACTCAAAATCATGGCTAAGTCATTGATAAAATGGCGGGAGCGACGGGACTCGAACCCGCGGCCTCTGCCGTGACAGGGCAGCGCTCTAACCAACTGAGCTACGCCCCCGCGGGCGTTCGGACGAGTTATAGGCGGCTCAAAGCATAGTCAAGGTAAACACCAAAAATTGCGAAAAAGCCTTATTTACCGAGAAGAATCGATGGTCAGACCGCCCCCGAATCGTCTATTCGGGCGGTGTGTTTGGCGCCTCGCCAAGCTCGCGGATTCAAGAGGAGGGTCCCACTGATGGCAATGGTTCCTGGAAAAGCTCCGACACCACCGACCGTCACGCTCAAGCATCTTGCCGCGGCACTCGCGGAAACCCACGAGATGTCGAAGAAGCAGGCGGAGACCGTGCTCGGGGATCTCGTCGGCAATATCGTCAAGCATCTGAAGAAAGGCGAGCGCATCCGTATCGGCGGTCTCGGCATCCTTCAGGTCCGTAAGCGCGCAGCGCGCATCGGCCGCAATCCTGCGACGGGCGAGCAAATTCAGATCAAGGCGAGCAAAAAGGTCGCCTTCCGCGCTTCGAAAGAGTTGAAAGAGTCGATCTGACGACTTCCTGCCTGACCCTCCGGGGAAATACGGCAGGCGTGGAGCGACCGGCTCCCGCCTGCCGTTTCGTTTGTCTTTGCTCCGTGAATGCGAACCATTCCATCCTGACAAACGCAGCACTCATGCAATCAGGTAGATTGGACTTGACCACGCCTGATTGCCGTCCGCCTGCGTGACACGTACGCACACAGGCAGATCAGCTCCGCCGCCGAACGTCACGGTATGCTCGAATCTGACATGCCGATCCCAGGGATGCTCCGGGAGCCGGTACACGCTGAGCGCCCGGCTGAGACCGCTGCCGTCGAACCTGACAGTGTTGTCCTCAAGAGAGCCAAGGTCGACCGTACCCGATACAACACTCGTTTGGATCTCCAGCTCACCGCGCGAAGGCTCGTCGAGCCACAGATCGATACCCGCCAGATTGCCGGTGGTGACGGAGGTCCAGGCAAGCGCTGAGCCCCGGGCGGTCTCCCGCACTTTGCGCTCCGGATTGAGAAAATTGACCTCCGCATAACGGCTGAACCGGTTGCCTGACAGCTTCAGCTTGCCCTGCCATACGGTTTCACGGCCACGCCCGCGGTATTCGGCACCTTGCCAAAGAATACGCACGCGGCGGCCGAGGTTCTCCGACGAATACGGGCGCACGGTCCTCACGACTGTGCTGCCGTGCAGAATGTCGACACACTCAACCGGAGCGGTGCCGATTACTTCGACAGCGAGTCGCATAGGTGTCGAGCCTGGGCGCACAATGTCACCCATGCGCACGTCGCGCGTCATGTGCTCGGTGGCAGGTCCGAGTTGCGGATCGTCCGACAGCCGCGCGACATCTGATACGAATATGCCGCGTAGATCGAGAAACAAGCGGTTGCCGGTGGTACCGTAGTGATGCCTCGAGCGCAGCGCCGCAAACAGCGCGTCGCGCGTCAACTCGGGCATGAAATAGCAGGTGAGACCACCAACGGCGCCGAATGAAGACGCGCCCGGGCAGGTTGCCCCAGGCCGGCCCTTGTGATCGTCACTATGGCAGACAACGCCAACGCGAAAACCCTTTTCGAACGCATCGTGCAACAGCCATTCAAACGTTCCCCACGACGAGTGGACTTCGACCGCGCGTTCGAGACGTCCGTCGTGAACCGATTTGATATCCGCGTAGCGCCCGCCAACGTGCGCGATCACAACGGCGTCTTCGTCCTTGAGAGCTTCGAACAGACTGTCCGCGGTGTAGACTGCATCCGTCGACGTGCGGCCCTCGACCAGGATATGCGAGGAACGACGGATGGGGCGGCCCTCGCGGCGGTAGAATATATTGCGATCGCCGCCCATGCCGGTGTTCCCCGACCATTCGTAACCGGGCACGCAAACAAATCGCCCGGGTTGATCGAATGAAGCGGTCAGCTCATTCAAACGCTTCCAGAATGCATCGGTGATCTGGAAGTCATTTCCTTGATGACCCACGATATCGACAAAGGCCTTGTCGCGAGCGTAACGGAAATAGTCCTCCGCAGATCCCATCCCGATTGTTTCGCCGCTCTGACCGTGCAGATCGCCCCAGTAGCGCCTGACGCCGGCGCTCTTCACAACGCGCAACGGATTCGCGCGAGCGATTTCCGATCCGTCCGCAACAAGACTCAGCTCCAGGTCTCCTTCGCTCTCGGCCATCAGGCCTTCGACGGTGCAAGGTCCATTGCCTGCGCAGACATTGATCGTCGATGGCATGCCCCGCAGAGGTATCGATGATCGGACACCCAGACTCCGCTCGGCCGTGTCAGTCGGATTTCCCCATATGTCCTCCGCGACAATGGCGAGGCGAAACGGCTCCCCGACGGTGACAAGGGACGGCAGGATGGCTTTCCATATCGCCGCCGGGCCGGGAAGCAGATCGAAATTCGGCTGCTCCGGCAGCTCGCAGAATTCGTAGGTTGCGAATGCGTCGACCGAGGTTCGCAATTCGACGTTCTTTTCGACATTCGTCTGTAGCCGCCAGCCGGGTGAGCCCCTTCGGCGATCGCCGAACCGGATGGTCAGCGTGTCGCCCCGGCGCAGATAGCCACGGCCGACGCGAATGATGAGGGTGTTCGCATAGGGCCGGATATTGAGGCGATCGAACCAGACCTCGAGTTGGGCGCCATTGCTCGCCTCGACGGTTGTGAAGTTTGCCCCTTGCGGATTGTCAAACTGGGGTTTCGCCAAGTCGGAGGTGGTCCGCCATGACACCTTCACCATGCCGGTATCATCGATGCCAAACGTGCCCGCGGTATAGACGAGCGTGATCTCAGCAAACGAGCCGGCAATAAAAGGGCCGGCCGGATCGAGCCGAACCGATCCCATGTGCTCCGGAAGATAGGAGGAATAGGGCATAGGCTGTGGTCATTGGTAAGATGTTATAAGATGACCTATCATCGCGACGCTGTCGACCGTCAGCCAGGAAGGATGTTCCGTGGGCCCGCAGCCGCGCCTGCCATCCGACGTACTGCAGCACTCCAGTCCGGAGCCGCTTTACCATCAGCTCGCAAAGCTGCTCGAAGCAGCCGTCAACGAGGGCGCGCTGAAGCCGGGCGACCGGCTCCACTCCGAAGCCGAATTGAGCGAGCATTACGGCGTGAGCCGCATCACGGTTCGGCAGGCCGTCGAAGCCCTTGCGCGCAAGCAGATCCTGGTGCGCAAACAGGGCAAAGGCACATTCGTGGCAGCCACCGCGGTCCGGCACGATCTCAGAAACCTGCACGGCCTTCTCGGCTCGTTATTTTCACAGGCGCCCGGCGCGAGCGCACGGCTGCTGCGCTACGAGCTGAGCACGCCCCCGGTCGAGGTCGCCGGACTCTTCCCCTTGCAGGCGGGTGACCACGCCGTCGCGCTCGAACGATTATATCTGATCGATCAGAGGCCGGTCGCGATCACCGAAACCTGGCTCCATAGTGCGGTTGCGGTCCTGCCTCGCTTGAAAGCCGAACTTATGTCGACCGAGGACATGATGCGCAGCGCCGGCATTCATGTTGCGGCGACGCGAGTGGCGATCCGCGCCTGCACTGCGGGCGCCAAAGTCGGCCGGCTGCTGAAAATGCAGCCGCGCTCGCCGGTGCTCGAATTATCGCGAATGGCCTTCGGTACCGACAACTCCGCCAAAGAGCTTGGACGCATCTGGTTTCGTTCGGACAGCTATGAGCTCGTCTGCTCGACGCCAGACGCCGCACAGCCGGCGACGCTGTTTGACATTCGCAACGTAAAGGAACGGCCCTGATGTAGACGGGCAATTCCGCAGCCAGGGAGGGGGAACAATGATTAACATACGGGCACTAGCGGCACTTCTTGCCGGCATCTGCGCATTTCAGACCAGCGCCACGGCGCAGCAATGGCCCAGCCGCCAGATCAATATCGTCGTTCCGTTTGCGGCCGGCGGCTCGACGGACGTCGCAGCACGACTCATCGGCCAGCACTTGTCGCATGCGTTCGACCAAAAGGTTGTGGTGGAGAACAGGACCGGTGCCAATGGCAACTTGGGCACGGAAATGGTGGCCAAGGCCGCGCCTGACGGCCATACGCTCCTGGTCGTGCCCGAATCGATCGTGAGCAACGCGCACGTCTACAAGGTGAACTACGACCCAAAGAAGGATTTTGTCCCGGTCATCCAGATCTCGCGCCAGCCGATTGTCCTCGCCGCACACCCCGAGCTCGGTGTCAAGACGATCGCCGAGCTCGTAACGCTCGCGAAGAAGCAACCGGGGATGCGCTACGCGACCGGCAGCGGCGCCGGCTCTCAGCAACACATGGTGACGGCCTGGTTTGCCAAGCTCGCGGGTATTCAGCTCGAACAGGTGTCTTATCGGGGTGGCGGACAGGCGATCAACGATCTTATCGCCGGCCACGTCAAGCTTGGGACACTTGGCTCCACGCCGCTAATCCCGCACTACCGGGCCGGCAAGCTGCTGCTCCTTGCACAGAGCACGGCCCACCGTTCGCCGGCTTTGCCCGACGTCCCGACATTCCGCGAGGCCGGCATCGAGCTGGCCTCCGATCAGTGGCTCGGCGTGTTCGTTCCCGCCGGCACTCCGGCCGCGATTGTGGCGCGGCTCAATGCCGAAGTGGGCAAGGCCATTGCCGATCCCGCGCTGAGAAAAAGCCTGGAAGATTCGGCTCAGGAGCCAGTCGGCGGCACAGCCGCCGCCTTCGCCAAGTTGGTGGACGATGATTATGCAAAGTTCGAAAAGCTGGTGAAGGAGCTCAACATCAAGGTCAATTAGACGTGTGGATCATCCGCGATTCAAAGCGGGTCCATTGTTCTGTAAAAAAGCGCCACGCCGTCGTCATTCGACGGCGTCTCCGACCTGGAGCAGAGAACCTTGCAACCCCTCGACAACCCGTTCGGCCCGAGGTTGTCACCCATGTCTTAGGTACGTTCCGTCACCCATGTGTCCGGGCTGGACAATTTTTGTTCTGGTGGGCGGTGACGGACTCGAACCGCCGACATCCTGCGTGTAAAGCAGGCGCTCTACCAGCTGAGCTAACCGCCCTTGTCCGCCCAATATCGCTTGAACACCGGGCAAAGCAAGACCGGCGTTTCCACCCGTTTCGACACCGCCAACGTGCGTGGTGATGCCGTCGCTGCTCGCGCGAGGCGACGTCCTGCTGGAAAAAACGGCGCCCCAGGGGCGCCGTTTCCAGTCCGTGTTGCGATTACGCTTAGTGCGCGGTCAGGCCTGAACCGTCCTCGTCCACAGCGGGCTCGGACGCTCCGGCGTCAGCCGTAAGCTTGGCGCTTGCCTCGTCCCATTCGATCGGTTGAGGCGGACGCACCAAAGCGCGCGCCAGCACTTCGTCCATGCGGGTCACTGGAACGATCTCCAGTCCCTTTTTGATCGTGTCGGAGATCTCCACCAGATCCTTGGCGTTCTCCTCCGGGATCAGCACGGTCTTCATGCCTCCGCGGGCCGCCGCGAGCAGCTTCTCCTTCAAGCCGCCGATCGGCAGCACGCGGCCGCGCAGCGTGATTTCGCCGGTCATGGCGACGTCACGGCGCACCGGGATGCCAGTCATCGTCGACACGATGGCCGTGACCATGGCGACGCCGGCCGACGGTCCATCCTTCGGCGTCGCGCCTTCCGGCACGTGCACGTGGATGTCACGCTTGTCGAACAGCGGCGGCTCGATGCCGAAGGCGACCGCACGCGAGCGGACATAGGATGCCGCCGCCGAGATCGACTCCTTCATGACGTCACGCAGATTGCCCGTGACGGTCATCCTGCCTTTGCCGGGCATCATCGCGCCTTCGATGGTGAGCAGCTCGCCGCCCACGTCGGTCCAGGCGAGACCGGTGACCACGCCGACGAGATCCTCCTCCTCGATCTCGCCGTAGCGGTATTTCGGCACGCCGAGATAGTCTCCGAGACTCGCTGCGGTAACCGCGATCGACTTCTTCTTCGAAGTCATCAGCTCCTTCACTGCCTTGCGGATCAGGTTCGAGAGCTCACGCTCGAGATTGCGAACGCCCGCTTCCCGCGTATAGCGGCGGATCAGCGTGATGAGCGCCTCGTCGTCGATCGACCATTCCTTGGCCTCAAGGCCATGCTTGACGATCGCGTGCGGGATCAGGTGCTTGCGCGCGATCTCGACCTTCTCGTCCTCGGTGTAGCCGGCGATCCGGATGATCTCCATGCGGTCCATTAACGGCGGCGGAATATTGAGCGTATTCGCCGTGGTGATGAACATCACGTTGGACAGGTCGTAGTCGACCTCCAGGTAGTGGTCGTTGAATGTGTGGTTCTGCTCGGGGTCGAGCACCTCCAGCAAGGCCGATGACGGATCGCCACGAAAATCGGCGCCCATCTTGTCGACCTCGTCAAGCAGGAAGAGCGGGTTCGAGCTCTTTGCCTTGCGCATCGACTGGATGATCTTGCCGGGCATCGACCCGATATAGGTGCGCCGGTGACCGCGGATTTCGGCCTCGTCACGCACGCCGCCAAGCGACACGCGCACGAACTCGCGGCCGGTCGCTTTCGCGATCGACTTGCCGAGCGAGGTCTTGCCCACGCCGGGGGGCCCGACAAGGCACAGAATTGGCCCGGTCAGCTTGTTCGCGCGCTGCTGCACGGCCAAATACTCGACAATGCGCTCCTTGACCTTTTCCAGGCCATAGTGATCGGCGTCGAGGATCTGCTCGGCGAGATTGAGATCCTTCTTGACCTTGCTCTTCTTGTTCCACGGAATGGAAAGCAGCCAGTCGAGATAGTTGCGGACGACCGTCGCTTCCGCCGACATTGGCGACATCTGGCGAAGCTTCTTGAGCTCGTGCGTTGCCTTCTCGCGAGCCTCCTTCGAGAGCTTGGTCTTCTTGATCTTGTCTTCCAGCTCCTGAAGCTCGTCGCGGCCTTCTTCGTCACCGAGCTCCTTCTGGATCGCCTTCATCTGCTCGTTGAGGTAGTACTCGCGCTGCGTCTTCTCCATCTGCCGCTTGACGCGCGTCCGGATGCGCTTTTCGACCTGCAGCACCGAGATCTCGCTCTCCATCAGCCCGAGCACCTTTTCCAGACGCTGCGTAACCGACGCTGTCTCGAGAATTTCCTGCTTGTCGGGAATCTTGACCGCGAGATGCGAAGCCACCGTATCGGCGAGCTTGGCGTAATCCTCGATCTGCTGGATCACGCCGACCACTTCCGGCGACACCTTCTTGTTGAGCTTCACATAATTCTCGAATTCGGTGACCACCGAGCGCGCCATGGCTTCCGCTTCGACGCGATCACCCATGTCGTCCACAATCGGGCTGGCGTCGGCTTCGTAGTAGTCGTTGCGGTCGGTGTATTTGAGAACCTTCGCGCGCGTGGCGCCCTCGACCAGTACCTTGACCGTGCCGTCGGGCAGCTTGAGCAACTGCAGCACGCTCGCGAGCGTCCCGGTCTCGAAGATCGCGTCGGTTGCCGGGTCGTCGTCGGAAGCGTTCTTCTGCGTGGCAAGCAGGATGAAGGTGTCAGAACGCATCACCTCTTCCAGCGCCTTGATCGACTTTTCGCGGCCGACAAAGAGCGGGACGATCATGTGCGGAAACACCACGATGTCGCGCAGCGGCAAAACCGGATAGGCCCGGGTTTCGCCGGGTTGCAGCTGGGGTCGTGGCTTATTGGTCATTGCTTTGGTCCTTATTGTTGTGCCCCTGCCGTTAGACCCGTTTGTGCGGCATCAGGCGGCAGTGCCGGTATGCAGAGCAAGGAGGCGCAGACACAGAATACTCGGCTCCCGGTAAAGGGAGCCTACGAAATCCTTGCCCGATCGGTAGTCAGATACGACCTTTCGTGTGCCAGTTCGGTTGGTACGCTATACGTATGGCGGGCCAAAAGGCTCCGCAAGAAGCCTCGCTTTTTCCAGTTAAAGCGAGTCCCGCGCCGGTAACAACCCCGCAAAACGGACGAACCGGCAGCCTTTTTCCGAATTATTTGGGGTGTGGCCCAAGCCGGTGGTCAGGCGCTGGCGCTGCCTGTTTCCGCTGTCCGATCGCTGCGGTCAGCATAGATATAGAGCGGGCGGGCGGTTCCCTCGACGACCTCCCTGGAGATCACGACCTCCTCCACCCCCTCCAGGCTCGGGAGGTCGAACATGGTGTCGAGGAGGATACCCTCCATGATCGAACGCAGGCCGCGGGCGCCCGTCTTGCGATCGATGGCCTTGCGGGCGATCGCACCCAGCGCCTCTTCGGCCAAAGTCAGGTCGATCGACTCCATCTCGAACAACCGCTGATACTGCTTGACCAGCGCGTTCTTCGGCTCCACCAGAATCTTCTTGAGCGAGGCCTCGTCCAGATCCTCAAGCGTGGCGACCACCGGCAGGCGACCGACGAATTCGGGGATGAGGCCGTATTTGAGCAGGTCTTCCGGCTCGACTTCGCGGAAGATTTCGCCCTGCTTGCGATCCTCGGGGGCAACCACCTTGGCGCCGAAACCGATCGAGGTCGACCGGCCGCGCGCCGAAATGATCTTTTCGAGCCCGGCGAAGGCGCCGCCGCAGACGAACAGGATGTTGGTCGTGTCGACCTGCAGGAACTCCTGTTGCGGATGCTTGCGGCCGCCCTGCGGCGGCACGGAAGCAATGGTGCCTTCCATGATCTTCAACAGCGCCTGCTGGACGCCCTCGCCCGACACGTCGCGGGTGATCGACGGATTGTCCGACTTGCGCGAGATCTTGTCGATTTCGTCGATATAGACGATGCCGCGCTGCGCGCGCTCGACGTTGTAGTCGGCCGCCTGCAGCAGCTTGAGAATGATGTTCTCGACGTCCTCGCCGACATAACCGGCTTCGGTGAGCGTCGTCGCGTCGGCCATGGTGAACGGCACGTCGAGGATGCGCGCAAGCGTTTGCGCGAGCAGCGTCTTGCCCGAGCCCGTCGGCCCGATGAGCAGGATGTTCGACTTCGCGAGCTCGACGTCGTTGTGCTTGGCCTGGTGATTGAGCCGCTTGTAGTGGTTGTGGACGGCGACCGACAGGACCTTCTTGGCGTGGTCCTGGCCGATCACGTAGTCGTCGAGCACCTTGCGAATTTCCTTCGGCGTGGGAATCCCGTCGCGCGACTTCACCAGCGAGGACTTGTTCTCCTCGCGAATGATGTCCATGCACAACTCGACGCACTCGTCGCAGATGAACACGGTCGGACCGGCAATGAGCTTGCGCACTTCGTGCTGACTCTTGCCGCAGAACGAGCAGTAGAGGGTGTTCTTGGAATCGCTGCCGCCGACTTTGCTCATTCCAATCTCCGTTACACGCTTCCGTACTTCCTGTTGGCGGCGACGCTTCGCTTAACCGCCCACACGCAACGAAGCAAGTATCGCGCCGAAACCCCGGCACGGCGGCCCTGGTATTGGGAAGGTCCGCACTCCCGTTTCTGCCCTACACCATAAGCGAAGCATGCTAACGACCTGATAATCAAGATTCTGTTAACGATAACGTCGCACCGCCAGTCGCAAAAGCGCCACCTTCGGGGTACGCGGCTCGTAGCCGAAAAATCGGATGGAACCTGCCTGGCAAACGGTCAGGCGGGCTTGGGTGAGAGCTCCTCGGGGCGCTTGTCGATGACCTTGTCGACCAGCCCGAAGTCCCTGGCAGCCTCGGCGGTCAGAAAGTAGTCGCGTTCAAGCGCGTCTTCGATCTTCTTGAGCGACTGGCCGGTGTGTTTGACGTAGATTTCGTTGAGCCGCTTCTTCAGGTTCAGGATTTCCTGGGCGTGCAGCATGATGTCGGTCGCCTGGCCCTGGAACCCGCCTGACGGCTGGTGAACCATGATGCGGGCATTGGGAAGCGCGAACCGCTGGTCCTTCGCCCCGGCGGCCAGAAGCAGCGAGCCCATCGACGCGGCCTGCCCGACGCAAAGCGTCGACACCGGAGGCCGCACAAACTGCATGGTGTCATAAATCGCCATGCCCGAGGTCACCACCCCGCCCGGCGAATTGATGTACATCGAGATCTCTTTTTTCGGGTTTTCCGCTTCGAGGAACAAAAGCTGCGCCACCACCAGGGTGGACACGCCGTCCTCGATCGGCCCGGTTATGAAGATGATCCTCTCCTTCAGGAGCCGCGAGTAGATGTCGTAGGCCCGCTCGCCACGGTTGGTCTGCTCGACCACCATGGGCACCAGATAATTCATGTAGGTATCGACGGGATCTCTCATTTCCTCTCCTTGACGCGAATCACACGGGCTAGCTTAGCCGCCGCGGCGCGTCGGGTGATCTATTTTCCCACAAGCGGCCGCGCAAGACGCCGCATATCAGGCAGCCGATTCGTCATCCTTGAACAGCTCCTCGCGTGCCACTTTGCTTTCCTTCACGCTTGCAAGCTCGAGCAGGAAATCGACAACCTTCTCCTCGAAGATGGGTGCGCGCAGGGCGGCAACCGCCTGCGGATTCTGCCGATAATAGTCCCACACCCGCTGCTCCTGGCCGGCAAACTGTCGCGCACGGTCCATGACGGCACGGCTGAGCTCGTCGTCAGTCACCGTGATGTTGTTCTTTTCGCCGATCTCGGCGAGCACCAGCCCGAGCCGGACCCGGCGCTCCGCGATCGCACGGTATTCAGCCTTGGCCTTTTCCTCGGTGGTATTTTCATCGGCGAATGTCTTGCGCTCGTTCTCGAGCTCCTGCAGCACCGACTTCCACACGCGGTCGAACTCCTCCTCGACCAAGGTCGGCGGCGGATCGAACTTGTGCATCTTGTCGAGCTCGTCGAGCAGCGCACGCTTGATCTTCTGGCGCGACATCGATGCGTGCTCGCGCGCGATGCGATCTTTGACGGCGTCGCGCAGCTTCGCAAGCGACTCGAGGCCAAGTCCTTTGGCGAATTCGTCGTCGGTCGTCACCGTGCCGGGGACCTCGATCGCTTTCGCCGTGACAACGAACTCGGCGTCCTTCCCGGCCAGGTCTTCTTTCATGTAATGCGCGGGGAAGGTCACCTTCAGCGTGCGCGTTTCGCCTGTCGTAATGCCGATCAGCTGGTCCTCGAACCCCGGAATGAAGGTGTTGGAGCCGATGAGCACGGCCGCGTCGTCGCCTGTGCCGCCTTCAAACGGTTTGCCGTCAATGGTGCCGGCGAATGAAATCGTGATGCGGTCGTCCTTTGCCGCTTTCTCGCCTTGCGGACGCGGTGTGTAGGGCCGGTTCTGATCGGCGATGCTCTTGATGCCTTCGTCAACTTCGGATTCAGCGACATCGGCGGTCAGCCTGGTGAGCTTGATGGTCTTGAAGTCACCAAGCGTGATCGGCGGCACAATCTCGAGCGCCATCGTGTAGTTCAGATCGCTCTTGCCGTCGATCAATTGCTGGATCGCGACCTCTTCGGTCGGCAGCGTGACCTTCGGATCGGCCGCGAGCCTGAAACCGCGCTCGCTGACGATCTGGTTGTTGGTGTCGCGCACGGTAGCTTCGATCACCTCGGCCATCGTCGAGCGGCCATACATGCGCTTGAGATGGGCGACCGGCACTTTGCCGGGACGGAAGCCGTTGATGCGGACGCGATCCTTCAGATCGTCAAGACGCTGGTTGACTTTGGCGTCGAGCTCGGCGGCGGGTACGACAACTTTGTACTCGCGCTTGAGACCTTCCGACAGTGTTTCGGTAACCTGCATTGCTCACTACTCGTGCTTACGCTCATACGACGCCCGCCTGACCTGGCGTGAACGTCATGGAAATCCGGAAACGGGTGGTCGCCCGTATTCTATAGCCCTTGGCGTGGTGCGGGCGGAGGGATTTGAACCCCCACGACTTTCGTCACGGGAACCTAAATCCCGCGCGTCTACCAATTCCGCCACGCCCGCGAGGGGCGGTTACAGGACAACCCTGGCCCCGCAATCCGGCAGGGCTTAACGCGGCCATACCCGCCAAGGCAAGGCTTAAACGCGCCGGTCCTGATGCGTTGGTTTACCGCGCTCATCGCTGAAATAGCCCCTTGGTGGCGAACTGCAATAGCAGCCTTCACCCCTGGGCGCCTTGGCCACCGGCTTGGCCACTAACTTGGCCGCCAACTTGGCCACCAAAAAGCCGTCCGTAAACCCGTGGCAGCATGTCCGGGAGGTCTTCGGCGATGAGCCCTGGGCCAAATTCTTTGGCAGCTTCCCCATGCAGCCATACCGCCGCACAGGCCGCCTCAAACACCGGCATGCCTTGCGCGAGAAGGCCGCAGACCAGGCCCGCCAGCACGTCGCCGGAGCCGGCTGTGGCAAGCGTCGGGGGACCATTGTCCGCGATCGCGGCACGGCCGCCCGGGGCGGCCACGACCGTATCGGCTCCTTTCAAAACCAGCACGGCGCCCGATTGCGCCGCGGCCAGCCGCGCCTTCGCAAGCTTAGAGTGAGAATGCGCTTTCGGCTCCACTTCGCTGAACAGTCGTGAAAATTCGCCCTCGTGAGGCGTCAGCACGACCGGTCGGCCCGGCCGCGCGCCAATGGCTCTGGCCAGTGCGCCCGCCTCGCCCGCAAAGCTCGTCAATGCATCCGCGTCGAGCACAACTGCCGCATCGCTTGCGAGCGCAGTGAGAACTTGTTCGCACATCGCCGCGCCAACACCGCCACCGGGGCCAAGGACGATGGCATTTCTCCGTTTGTCGGCAAGAAAATCCTTAAGCTCTGCTGCCCCATCAACGGGGCGAACCATGACCGCCAGATTTTCGGCAGCATTAATGGACAAGGCATCCCTGGGGCTTGCGATCGTAACCAGCCCGGCACCTGCCCGAAGCGCCCCGCGCGCGGCCAGACGCGCAGCACCCGTCGAAGATGGCCCGCCAGACACAACCACCGCGTGACCGCGGCTGTATTTGTGGCCTTCCGCGCGCGCCTGCGGAAACGCATTCCGCCAAAGTGCCGGCTCGTCCGCAAACGTCGCCGGCTTGATACTGTCGAGCACGCCGTCCGGAATTCCAATATCGGCAACCTCGACCGTGCCGCAATGCAGCCGTCCTGGAAGCAAGAGGTGTCCCGGTTTGCGCCGGAAAAACGTAACGGTGAGCTGCGCGTTGACCGCACCACCCATCACTGCACCGGTCGTGCCGTTCACGCCGCTCGGCAGATCGACGGCCACGATGGGTAACGAAGCGGCATTCATCCAATCGATGACGTCGCGGGCCGCCCCCTCGACATCCCGGTCAAGCCCCGCACCAAACAGCGCATCGATGATCAAGTCGCATTCGGTGAAGGCTGCTGGTGACAGCTCGCTGGTGGGCCCGTCCCAGCGCTTCGCCGCCAAGGCGGCATCGCCTTTCAACCGGTCAAGTTTCCCCACGAAGCAGACACTTGCTGCCAGACCGCGCGCGGCCAAAAAGCGCGCGGCAACGAAGCCGTCGCCGCCGTTGTTACCGGGCCCCGCCACGACCAGGACGCGACGGCCCGGGGACATTTTCGAGACAGCGTGAGCAACGGCCCGGCCGGCATTTTCCATCAACGCAATGCCGGGAATGCCGCCGGCAACGGCCAGACGGTCTGCCTCTGCCATCTCGGCCGTCGTGAGCAGTTCGATCATTTGCCGGAAAGATTACCGGCGCGGCCGGCTACGGACAATTCAGGCCAACCTATTGCGTCCCAAGAGGTCCTCGCGACTGGCTAAATTCTAACCACTTTGCTTAACTCGTAGGCGCCGAATATTAGGCAGTGCACCGGCAGCCCTCTGCAATACATGTAAGCCATTGCAGAGAAGTGATTTTTTGTCTCTCGCAGGGTTGGCATGAGACCTGCAAACCGGTAGCGCGGTCCGTCGGCATGTTGGTCGACGAGCCGCGGGAAGGACAGGCAATGAAAAAAATCGAAGCCATCATCAAGCCGTTCAAACTGGACGAGGTGAAAGAGGCGCTTCAGGAGGTGGGCCTGCAGGGGATAACTGTGACCGAAGCAAAAGGCTTCGGACGACAGAAAGGGCACACCGAGCTATACCGCGGCGCCGAATACGTGGTCGATTTTCTGCCCAAAGTGAAAATCGAAATCGTTCTCGGCGACGACATGGTGGAAAAAGCGATCGATGCGATCCGGCGCGCTGCTCAGACTGGCCGGATTGGCGACGGCAAGATATTCGTTTCCAACATCGAAGAAGCCATTCGGATCAGGACCGGGGAATCCGGAATTGATGCAATCTAGGCCGCTGGCAAAGTCCTCGCGGCAATTTCATGAAAACAGGGGGAATGCAATCCATGACGACAGCCAAAGATGTCATGAAACTGATCAAAGACAACGACGTGAAATATGCCGATTTCAGATTCACTGATCCGCGTGGCAAATGGCAACACGTCACATTCGACATTTCCATGATCGAGGAAGATACGTTCGCCGAAGGCCAGATGTTCGATGGCTCCTCAATTGCGGGCTGGAAGGCGATTCATGAATCCGACATGAACCTCATGCCCGATCCGTCAACCGCCTGCATCGACCCGTTCTTTGCGGAGACCACGGTGTCGCTGGTCTGCGACGTGCTCGAGCCGACGACTGGCGAGCCCTACAACCGCGACCCGCGTGGTATTGCAAAAAAAGCGGAAGGCATGGTGAAGGCGCAAGGCGTTGGTGACACGATTTATTTTGGTCCGGAAGCCGAGTTCTTTGTCTTTGACGACGTCAAATATTCCGCCGAGCCGTACAAGACCGGCTTCAAGCTGGACTCTATAGAGTTTCCGACCAATTCCGACACCGACTACGAAGGCGGCAATCTCGGCCACCACATCGGCACGAAGAAAGGATATTTTCCTGTGCCGCCGCAAGACACCGCCCAGGACATGCGCAGCGAAATGCTGGCGGCCATGGCAAAAATGGGCGTGAAGGTCGAGAAGCACCATCACGAAGTCGGCTCCGCCCAGCACGAGCTCGGCATGAAGTTCTCGCCGCTCACGCGCATGGCCGATCAGCTGATGATCTACAAATATTGCATTCAGCAGGTGGCGCAGATTTACGGAAAGACAGCGACGTTTATGCCGAAGCCAATTTATGGCGACAATGGCTCGGGCATGCACTGTCACCAGTCGATCTGGAAGGGCGGCAAGCCAGCCTTTGCGGGCAACAAATACGCCGATCTGTCGGACATGTGCCTGTCGTACATCGCCGGCGTTCTCAAGCATGCGCGCGCGATCAACGCATTCTCAAATCCGACTACCAATTCCTACAAACGGCTGGTGCCGGGCTTTGAGGCGCCGGTGCTGCTCGCTTATTCCCAGCGCAACCGCTCGGCCTCGTGCCGTATCCCATACACCACCAATCCGAAGGCCAAGCGCGTCGAGGTTCGCTTCCCCGATCCGCTCGCCAATCCCTACCTGGCGTTCGCAGCAATGACGATGGCCGGTCTCGACGGTATCAAGAACAAGCTGGATCCAGGCTCAGCGGTCGACAAGGACCTCTATGACTTGCCACCCGCGGAGCTCAAACAGATCCCGACCGTGTGCGGCAGCCTGCGCGAAGCGCTCGGCAACCTCGACAAGGATCGTGCCTTCCTTAAGGCCGGCGGCGTATTCGACGATGACTTCATTGACTCGTATATCGACCTCAAGATGACGGAAGTGATCCGTTTCGAGCACAGCCCGCATCCGGTTGAGTTCGAGATGTACTACTCGGCGTAAGGATTCTCCTGGTCATCGCGCAAGCTTGCGATGCAACTTCGGGCGCCCCGCAACGGGCGCCCGATTCTTGTTGTTTGGAGACCGATCAGATGATCAGGAAGGCAGCGAAAGCAAGTCCGGCGGCAACACCTGCGACGGTCGCCAGCATCCGGCGGCGGCGATGGCGGCGCGGCCCATAGACTCCTGCCGCGCGGCGCGCCGCAATCAGCGCCGCGTCGAATTCGGCTGAATTGGAATAGGCGCAGGCCAGCGCCGCGCCAGCGCGCTCGGCATAGGCCTCGAGTTGAAGCACGTCAGCTCCGTCGCGACCGTGAATCGATGCACTCCACATGCCGGAATGGTAGCCCCCGCATGTAAACGAGACGTTTCAGGTCCGGAAATCAGCCAGAACGTGCGGATTTGCTGCGTTGCGAAACACGTGCGAATGCCACCAGGCCAAGCGGACGCGCGCGTCGCGCGGCCGCGATGAGTCGCGCGCGCTCCGAAGCGTTCTCGCTCTCGGTCGCAATCACGCGATTGCGGCCATCGTGCTTGGCACGATAAAGCGCGGCATCGGCCTTTGCGATCAGCGCGTCGACCGTCATCGTTGCGTCGTACGACGAGGCCGCGCCAATGCTGACCGTTGCACCGATCGGCTGGCTTTCGATCACGGCGCCCGCCTTCTCGAACGCAGTGCGGACGCGCTCGGCGATTTTCCGGGCCACCTCGATACCACCCGGTACGATCGCAATGAACTCTTCGCCGCCGAACCGACCGATGATGTCATTGAGACGCGTGCTTGCGCGTGTCACACGCGCGAACAACCGCAGCACTTCGTCACCGGCGGAATGGCCAAACCGGTCATTGATCGACTTGAAGCGGTCGAGGTCGAACATAAGCACCGCAACCGGCTCGCCTCGCCTTGCCTGCCGCTTGCGGAGGGTCTGGGCGTTTTCGATAAATGCGCGGCGGTTGAGAAGCCCGGTGAGATGATCGGTTGAGGCTGCCGTGCGATAGACGTGAACGTGGTGGTCTTTCACCATCAGCATCACGATGAATGCAGTGCCGACCGCATAAAGAATCGTCTCAAGCGTGAATATCGTCAGCCAGGCACCACCATGTCCATCCGGCAGGAACGCGCGCATCGCGAGCGGCACCAGGAAGACGCCGGCATGCAGACATGGCACCACGACCGCTGCAGCGCGTGAATAGCGCGTCCTGCGCCGCTCACGCCACAACTCCATCGCAATGAAGAAGGTGTAGACAGGAACAATCAGTGCACCAAGGATCTCGCCGTTACCGTTCTCCATCATTCCCGGAATCTGGGCGAGACCGAGCCACAACGCGGCGCCGATGAAAGTTGCAAACGGCAGCACGCGACGTCCCTGGAACAGCCGGACGCCGTTCCAGACCATGCCGCAGGCGAGGAACGTCAACGCACCCGGTAGCGCTGCCGGCAGTTTGATGAACGGCGCAGGCATCGTGCCGAGCGCCATCGCGGACGCGCCAATCAGGTAAGCCGAACCCCACCAGGCCAGCGCGCGGACGTTACGCTGCTGCATCCAGTCAATAATGAGGAATAGGCCAAGCAGTCCGGCAATGCAGACTGCGACCAGCGACAGCGTCGGCAAATCCAACGATGGGGATTGCAGGCCGCCTGCGAGCAACATTTGAGCTCCCACCTCTGTCCGGCGCACACTCCGCCAAACTCGGCCGGTAAAATAATCCCATTTTCGTGGGGAAATCTTTGCACTATTCGCAGGGCTTCGATGAAAGACTGTCGCGAATTGTATTCAAACTTGAGCGGCGTTGCCGCGAGAGGCGCACGTTTTCGCGATTAATGCGGCGCGAAAGAAATAGCTACAATTTGAACGATCGCGAACGGCAAACAAAAAGGCGTGCTTTTTGCGCGCCTTTTACGACAATCTCGACAGTAAGATCGACTAACGCTTCGAGAACTGGAAGGAGCGCCGAGCCTTGGCCCGGCCATATTTCTTGCGTTCCACGACGCGCGGGTCGCGTGTCAGGAAGCCACCGCGTTTAAGAGCTCCGCGCAGGTCCGGTTCGAAATAAGTCAGCGCCTTCGCGAGCCCGTGACGAACCGCGCCGGCCTGGCCGGACAGGCCGCCGCCGGAAACGGTGCACGTGACGTCGTATTGCCCGTTGCGGTTGGTCGCGACCAGCGGCTGCTGAATGAGCATACGCAGCACGGGACGCGCAAAGAAGACTTCCACGGACTTGGTGTTGACCAGGATCTTTCCGGAGCCGGGCTTGATCCAGACGCGCGCCACAGCGTTCTTGCGTTTGCCGGTGGCATAGGCGCGGCCCTGCGCATCGACTTTCTTCTCGTATTTCGGCGCTTCCGGCGCTGCCGGCTTGAGAGTCGCGAGTCCTTCCAGAGATTGCACGGTCTCGGCCACGGTCAGGCACTCCTCACGTTCTTACGATTCATCGCGGCGACATCGAGCTTTTCAGGCTTCTGCGCCTCATGTGGATGCTCGGGACCCGGGTAGACGCGCAGGTTTCCCAGTTGGACGCGGCCGAGCGGTCCGCGCGGCAACATGCGTTCCACGGCTTTCTCGACGACACGTTCCGGGAAGCGCCCTTCCAGGATGGCCTTGGCGCTCCGCTCTTTGATCCCGCCGATGAATCCCGTGTAGTGGTGGTAAACTTTGTTATCGCGCTTGCGGCCGGTGAGCACAGCCTTCGCCGCATTGATGACGATGACGTTGTCGCCGTCGTCCACGTGCGGCGTGTAGGTCGCTTTGTGCTTCCCGCGCAGCCGCATTGCGACGATCGATGCCAGTCGCCCGACGACAAGGCCGGTGGCGTCGATCGTCACCCATTTCTTTTCGATGTCGGCCGCCTTGGCCGAATAGGTCTTCATGATCAGTCCCTGAAAACGTGCGCGCGGCAGAGCCGCGCGATGTGCGGTATCTACCGAGGGCCCGTCCGGTGGTCAAGCATTACTTTGAGTTGTTTCTGTTATATATCAATGCTTTACAAGAATGGTATTTCGATACCAATATCTAAATCAGCGGGCTTCCGGGATTGAATACGTTGACGTGACGTGAGCGACCACATCCGGCAAGCCATCCGAGTAGATCGTTACCTCCCCCACCGCCAGGCGCTTGCCGACTTTCATCAGCCGGGCTTCCGCGATCAGATCGGCCTGTGCCGGCTTGCGCAGGAAGTTGATGTTGAGGTTGGTCGTGACCGCCAAAGGCTGCGGACCGATCGCCGAAAATACCGCGACGTACATTGCGAAATCGGCGAGTTCCATCATGGTCGGCCCCGAAATCGTGCCGCCCGGCCGGATGTGGTTTTCCTGGAAGTGGCGTCGCACCCGGATATCCGCGTAATTCACGCGTTCTATCGTCAGCCCGCAGCCGGGATAAAAGGCCTGCGGAAAGACCTCGTGCAGCAAATTTCCGATTGCCTCGGCATCCATCGCCGGAGCCGGCATGCGCGCCCCCCTCGCCGGCCAATCCGGCTGCCTTGGTCATAGTCGGCGGGGCATTCAGGTCAATCGCGGATTTCAGGCCTTGCCGTAAAGTTCGCGCAGTTTGTCCTTTGCCTTCTCCAATTTCCACTTTCGCGCCCGGGACAGACCCTTCCCGGCGCGATTAATGAAGAAGGTGAGCATCGACATTGCAGATCGATAGGCGCTCGATTTGCGGCGCCGGCTGTGTTCGGCGGAACGCTTCAGCGAGCGGGCAATCTTGCGCGGGCTTGATTTGGTAAAAACGCCCTTTTCGAGGGTCAGCGCGTCGCTTTCACGTGTTACCCGCGTGGACCAGCGCCGCCCAGGCTTTGACCGCTTCGATTTTGTGCGCCTCTTGTCCATGGCTTTCCGTTAACGCGAACAAAAGCCATGTCGTTCCGAGCCTTGCATGGGTCCCGCTTCGGCTTAACATTGGCGGACAAATCTTGTGGGACCGACTGAATGACCGCTCCAACCACTTCCCGTGCGGCCGACCCGCAGGCGCCGGAACTGCTGCTGGAATATCACAGCGACAGCGCCGTGCTTATTCTCAACCGTCCGCAGACGCGCAACAGCCTGTCCGAAGCGATGCTGACGGCGCTATCCGACGCGCTGACGGAAATTGCCGCGGACAAGGCGGTGCGCGCCGTCGTGATCGCCGCCAACGGCCCCGCGTTCTGCGCCGGCCACGACCTCAAGGAGCTTACGAGCCGGCGCAGCGACCCCGACGGCGGGCGCGCCTACTTCCGGTACATGATGAACCTGTGCAGCAAGACGATGCTGCAGATCGTGAATTTGCCTCGTCCTGTGATTGCCGCTGTCCAGGGCGTTGCGACCGCGGCAGGCTGCCAGATGGTCGCCAGTTGCGATCTTGCAGTCGCATCCGCGGCCGCAAAATTTGCCACGCCGGGCGTGGACATCGGTTTGTTTTGCTCGACCCCGATGGTCGCCCTCTCACGCAACATCGCGCGCAAGCATGCGATGGAAATGCTGCTCACGGGCGATGCCATTACGGCAGACCACGCCTGCCGCATGGGTTTGATCAACCGGGTGGTGAGCCCCGGCAAGGAGCGCGAGGAGGCTCTCGCCTTCGCCCGCAAGATCGCGGGCAAGTCCAGCCACATCGTCAGGATCGGCAAAGAGGGTTTCTACCGTCAGGCGGAGATGAGCCTGGACGCCGCCTATCGATACGTTTCGGAAGTGATGGTCGAAAACCTGATGGCGCGCGATGCGGAAGAAGGTCTCAAGGCCTTTATCGAAAAACGGCAGCCAAAATGGGAGGACCGCTGACTACGTCCATAGGGTCAGCGGCAGACAGGATTTCATCGAGAGCCACCGAAATCCCGGTGGCTCTCTTGTTTCCGCGTAAGGCTACGGCAACGTAGACCTGAGGCAAGGCTAGGCAATAAGTGACTCGGTTTGCGTCGCTTCGCTCTCGCCTTGCGCTTCCGCCGGGCGCCCTGCGCTCGGCAGCTGCAACACCGTCGCGCTTTGTCCCTCGCATAGATCGGTCACAAGAACGATCTTGCCGTCCGGGAATTCCAAAGCATCGTGATGAGCCGCCGGCCGGTTCAGGTTGACCTGCCGGAAACGCGCAACCTTGTGCGTCGACTTGCGTGTCGGCAAGAACCGGAACGAAGCATCGCATTCAACTTCTTTCTCGAATGCAAGCTCGGTGCCGGGCATCAGGCATACGGCAACACGCGGCTCCGCCGGATCGGCAAAACCGCGCGTGATGGCATTGGGAAATTGTGTTGAGACCAGTTTGTCCCCAACCTTCGCAGGCCGGGACGCAACGTCGTGAAGACTGTAGTCACACATCGAACGCCTCCTTTGTGCACAACCTAGGCGGCGCCCCTCAGCGTTCGGATGGCAGCAGATCAGCGTGACCTTCTTATGTCGCCTGCTACCGCAATCCCGCCCAATTCAATTCGCGCGGCCCTACCGTGAGCAACAGCGAAAGACTATCTTTGTTCCGCTCGGGACAGCGATCGGGTCGGTCACAAATGAACAATTCCAGCCGGGTGTTTTCTCCGGCCGCCCAGCAGGCTCAGGCCGAGCGCGGCTCGGCAAGGGCCTATGCGCGGCGCATGGCCGAAGGCTTCCCGGATCACGTGACGCCCGAGTTGGCAAAGTTTATTGCCGAACGGGATACCGCCTTTCTCGCGACCGCGAGCGGAGACGGCGCACCCTATGTCCAGCACCGCGGCGGGCCAAAGGGCTTTATTAAAGTTATCGATGAAAAGACGCTCGGCTTTGCCGACTATCGCGGCAACCGGCAGTACATCACGCTTGCCAATCTGTCGGAGAACGACCGCGCATTTTTATTTCTGCTCGATCCCGCGCGTCGCCAGCGGATCAAGATCTGGGGCCGTGCCCGCATGATCGAAAGTGACCCCGCTTTGGTCGAACGGCTATTTGACACCGGGTACAAGGCCAAGCCGGAACGTGCCATCCTGTTCACAATCGAAGCCTGGGACGTGAACTGCTCATCGCACATCGTTACGCGATTTACCGAGACCGAGATCGAGGAGGCCTTTGCTGCCGTCCAGGCCAGGATCGCGCGGCTGGAGGCCGAGAACGCACGCCTGCGCGCGGCCGTCGAAAAGCAACCGGCAGTGCCGTCAGAATGAACCACGACAGCTATCCTGACAGTTATATCCGCGGCATTCTCAATACGGTGAAAACCATCGCCATGGTCGGGATCTCGCCGAAAGATAATCGGCCGAGCTACTTTGCGTTCAAATATCTGCTCGATCGCGGCTACCGGATGATCCCCGTCAATCCGGGGCAGGCCGGAAAGGAGATTCTCGGGCAGAAAGTCTATGCAAAACTCGCCGACGTTCCCGGGCCGATCGATATGGTCGATATCTTTCGCGGCTCCGCCTCCGTGCCGCCGATCGTCGAGGAAGCGCTTGCGCTCGATCCAAAGCCACAGGTGATCTGGATGCAACTCACGGTGCGCGACGACGAGGCTGCGCGGCGTGCCGAGGAGGCAGGCATGAAGGTCGTCATGGACCGCTGCCCGAAGATCGAATACGGCCGCCTTTCCTCGGAAATATCGTGGATGGGGGTTAATTCCCGCACCCTGTCTTCGAAGCGTGCGCAGACCCTCGGCGGCGGGGTGCAGCGCATGCGCCTGGGGCCCGGTCAGGGCAGCGACGCATAAGGCATGGTCAAATTTGCGGTGCAGCACCGCCTTGACGCCCCCTCGTGCGTCCTCACTAATCCCCATTCCACTGGCGCAAGCCGGGCTTTTTCATTTTTGTGACCGGAGATCCTATGGGTGAAACTGAACGCAATCCGGGCTTTGCCACGCTGGCGATCCATGCCGGGGCCAAACCCGATCCAACCACCGGCGCACGCGCGACGCCGATCTATCAGACCACGTCATTCGTGTTCGACGACGTCGACCACGCCGCCGCGCTGTTCGGCCTGCAGACCTTCGGTAACATCTATACGCGCATCGGAAATCCGACCTGTGCCGTGCTGGAGGAACGGGTTGCGGCGCTCGAGGGCGGCACAGCCGGGCTTGCGATAGCTTCCGGCCATGCGGCGCAGGTCGTTGTCATGCACGCACTGATGACGCCGGGCGATGAGCTGATTGCGTCGAAAAAGCTGTATGGCGGGTCAATCAATCAAATGAACCACTCATACAAAAATTTCGGCTGGAATGTCATCTGGGCGGATCCGGACGATCTTGCCTCCTTCGAGAAAGCGGTCACGCCAAAGACGAAATGCATTTTCATTGAATCGATCGCCAACCCGGGCGGCGTGATCACCGACATCGAGGCAATTTCCAAGATTGCCCGCAAGGCCGGCATTCCGCTGGTGGTCGACAACACCCTGGCGACCCCATATCTGTGCAAACCAATCGACTTCGGTGCCGATATCGTCGTCCATTCGCTCACGAAGTTTATGGGCGGGCACGGCAATTCAATCGGCGGCCTCATTGTCGACGGCGGTACCTTCAATTGGTCGCGCGACAAGAAATATCCAATGCTGTGCGAGCCTCGCCCGGAATATCAGGGGATCGTCCTGCACGAGACGTTCGGCAACTTTGCTTTCGCCATTGCATGCCGGGTGCTCGGGTTGCGCGATCTCGGCCCCGCGCTGTCGCCGTTCAACGCGTTCTTGATCCTCACGGGCGTGGAGACGCTTCCGTTGCGCATGCAGCGGCATTGCGACAACACGCTCGCTGTTGCCGAGTGGCTGTCGAAACGGCCCGAGGTGGCGTGGGTGAGCTATCCGGGCTTGCCGGACGACAAGTATCACAAGCTCGCCAAGAAATATGTGCCCAAGGGCGCCGGCGCGGTCTTCACGTTCGGCCTGAAGGGCGGATACGACGCCGGCGTGAAGCTCGTATCAAACGTCAGGCTGTTCTCGCATCTTGCCAATATCGGCGACACCCGCTCGCTGATCATTCACCCGGCATCCACCACGCACCGGCAACTGTCCGATGCGCAGAAGGTTCAGGCAGGCGCCGGCCCCGACGTGGTGCGGCTCTCGGTCGGGCTCGAGGACAAGGAAGACATCATTGCCGACCTCGAGGAGGGCCTGACGGCCAAATAACGGTCAGGATTTGGCCAGCGTGCGGGCGACGTAGTCGCGGATATAGGCCAGCGTTGCGGGCGCGGTCCATATCCCGGTGACTGCTTTGTCGGTCGCTTCGCCGCTTTTTTGCAGCCTCTCGGTGACCGGCTGCCGGACCTGCGACTTGGTTTGCGCAAACGCCGCCGGCGACAGCCGGGACAATCCCTGCGCGACCGAGATCGCATCGTCGAGCAATTTGCCCGGTTCGGTCACTTCGTCCACCCAGCCTCGCCGCAACGCCTCATCGGTGGCATAGGTTGCACCCGAGAGCGTGAATTCCGGCAAATAGCGCGGCGGAACGGCAAAACGCACGATTTCGAAAGCCAGGGCGGGAAACGGCACACCTACCAGAATTTCCGTGACGCCGATTCGGCCGGCTTCACGCGCCATGATGCGGCGATCGGCGCAACAGGCGAGCACGCAACCTCCGGCAATGGCATGGCCGTTGACGGCCGCCACAACAGGCTTCGGATGGAAGAACACCGCTTCGTAAAGACGATGCAATGCCGGAAGGAACCGGCGAATGTAGTCGGCGCCGCCCGCATTCAAACGCTTAAGGTCGACGCCGGCGGAAAAGATCTTTCCCTGCCCTGTCAGCACGGCTGCCCTGGTGTCGGCCTTGCGCAGGTCATTGAAACACGCCGCCAGAGCATCGCAAAACTCGATATCTAGCGCGTTGGCCTTGCCATGAGTCATTGTGAGGACGGCGATGCCGTCGGCGATTTTGCTGTCGATCATGCGTCTCGCTCCGCCTGTCTTCGATCCGCGGCCGGTAAAATACCCCGATGCAATAGGCGCTCGGCATGGATCACCGCCACGCTGAATACAAGAATTGCCAGCATCTGGTGGGCAAGTGCCAGCGGAAGCGGCGCTTGATGCAGCAGTGTCACTATCCCGAGCGCGGCCTGCAAGCTCACCGCACCGGCGAGAATCAGGGCACCGCCAAAGCCGGCCCGCGTGCGCCATGCATCGCACGCGTGCAATATTGCGATCACCCAAATTGCATATGCGATCATGCGGTGATTGAACTGGACGGTAAGCGTGTTTTCGAACAGGTTGCGCCATGCCGGCTGGATGAACCACAGCCGATCGGACGAGGGTACAAAGGCGCCGTCAATAAGCGGCCAGGTGTTGAAAACGAGTCCGGCATCAAGGCCGGCGACCAGCGCGCCAAGATAGATCTGAAACAACAAAAGCATAGCGAGAGCGAGCGCACCGAACCGAAGACGGGCCGGCGCTTCACTTGGAGGCTGATCTGCAAGCTGCCGGGCCGTCCACAAGATTGCCGCATAAATTGTCGTGGCGAGCGTCAGGTGAAAGGCAAGGCGATATTGCGAGACACTGACGCCTTGCGTCAGACCCGAAGACACCATCCACCAGCCAACCGCCCCGAGTGCGGCTCCCGCGCCGAAGATCGTCCACAAACGCAATCGGAGACCCGGAGGAATGGCGCCGCGCCAGAGAAAAAACAACAGCGGCAGCAGGAATACGGCGCCGGTCATCCGCGCCAGCAGACGGTGCGACCACTCCCACCAATAGATCGTTTTGAAAGCAGCAAGGCTCATGCCGCGATTGAGTTCGCGATACTGCGGGATGGCCTGGTACCTGGTGAATTCCGCCTGCCATTCAGCCTGCGAAATCGGCGGCAAGACGCCGGTGACCGGTTTCCACTCGACGATTGAAAGGCCGGATTCCGTAAGCCGTGTCGCTCCGCCCACAATCAATGTGAGCAATATCATTGCGGCCGATACCAGCAGCCACAGCCGCACGGGCCGCAAACGGACATTGGACACTTTGATCGGTTCGTGCATCGTCTTGCTTGCAGGAGACGGCGCGGACCATATAGTCCGCAGCGACGCCCTGCAATTGAGAGACAAGACTGTCCGCCATGTCGATCCGCACCCGCAAATTGGTCGGCGCCGTCGCCCTCCTTGCCCTGGTCATTCTCTGGGGCCTTTTGGCCATGGCACTCGCGCAGTCCGTGCTCACCAACATCAACGGCTGGGTGGCGACGATCTACTATATTGTCGCGGGGCTCGGCTGGGTGCTGCCTGCGATGCCGCTGATCAGCTGGATGGCAAGGCCTGACGCTAGGCCACGCTGAGCCGACGGAACCGGTTCCAGACCGCCGTGCCCGCGCCCGACATCAGCACCTTCAAATAACGCTGGCGCTGAAACTCGCCGTTGACGGAGATACGCGGCAGCGCGGTCAGATAATCGCGGTGCGCCTTGAACAGCACGCCTGGCCTGGTCGTGAGGGCGGTCTTGAAGCCAAGCTCGGCCGCAATGCGGAACTCGCGCGGGCCGGCTGACGTCACGTCGCCGACGGGGAATGCAAGGTGCTCAGGGCGTTTTCCGAGCGTCGCCTCCAGCACTGCCCTGCTCATTTCCATCTCGGCGCGCACGGTTGCGTCGCTCGGCACCTTTTTGAGCATCATGTGATTGACGGTGTGCGCACCAATCGTGCACAGCGGATCGCCGGCCAGTTCGGCAATATCCTGCCAGTCCATGCACAGGTCGCGGCAGAACGAAATAACGTCGACGCTGTAACACGCGCAAAGGTCGCGCACCGTGCGGCGCACCTCTTCTTCCGTCCTCATGCTGCGCAGGTAGCCGTAGATCGCAGCATAGAGCTCGCGCTTTTGCCGCGTCGTCGCGCACTCAAAATATTGATCGGTACCGTTGATCACCATTCCGATGCGGTCGTTTCGTGCAATGACAGCCTCGAGTGCGACCCACCACAGCTCACCCAGCCTGTCGGGGAAGCTGGTCGCGATAAACATCGCAAACGGCAGTTTGTGCTTTCGCAGCAACGGATAGGCCCAGCGCATGAAATCGTTATAGCCGTCGTCGAATGTGAGACAGACGAAACGCCGCGCGAAATCGCCCTCGATGTATCGTCGATGCATTTCGTCGAGCGACACCACGTCGATGCGCGAACGCGCAAGCCGCCGCAGCAGCCGATCGAGAAATTCCGGCGTAACCTCCAAGAGCCGGTTCGGCTGGAACGCCTCGGGCCGTGCCGGGCGCACATGATGCAGCGTAAGAATGGCGCCGACGCCGCCGACAAGCGGGCGCAGCCAATGGTGCATCCCGCTGAAGTACATCGTCTCAAGGCCGGCACGGATAACGGTTTTTCTCAATGTCGGCGGGCTCCCGGCCCATGCGGTAGATCAATTTACTATCCCAACTGTTTGTTGAGAAATCTTTGCGAAGCTCGGGCACTGTTAACCAGCCCCGGCAGCCATGAACGTCGTCGCCATACGCCCCCAGCCCACCGTCGCTCGCAGCATGCGCGCGTCGGACCGGCGCATTGCGCGCGTGGAGATTTTCGACGATCTGACCGTTGCGGAACCACATTGGCGAGCGCTCGAACTGGTGAACAGCCTTGCTACGCCATACCAGCGCTACGATTTTCTGAAGCACTGGCAGCGCCACGTCGGTTCAAACTCGGGCATGACGCCCTTTATCGTCGTAGGGTTCAACCAGGAGAGCGAACCGCTCTTTCTCCTGCCCCTCGGGTCGCAGCCCCTCGGCGGTCTGATCGGACTCGAATTCCTGGGCGGCAAGCATGCAAACTTCAATATGGCACTGTGGCGGCGCGATGTCGCCGCCACGATCGGCGCCGACGGACTTCGCAATGTGCTTGCGGCTCTCTCAGGGCATGCCGATGTCCTCAAGCTCGTCAACCAGCCGCTGACCTGGGGCGGCGCCACCAATCCATTCGCATTGCTGCCGCATCAACGCGCGGCCAATTACGGCTTCAGCGGCGCGCTCGTGCCGGATTTCGATGCGCTGCTGCGGGCGCGAAGCAATTCTGAAGCACGCAAGAAGATGCGCAAGAAGGAACGCACACTGGCGTCCTTCGGCGAGCTGCGCTTCGAGCGGGCGACCGAGCCGGACGATGTCCGGCGCGTGATCGACGCATTCTTCAAGCAGAAAAGTGCGCGCATGCGAGCCCTTGGCATGTCGGACGCATTTTCGCTGCCGGGCGTTCGGCGCTTTATTGAGGCCGCCGCAACCGAACAGCTGCTCGACGGAAAGCCGCTGATTGAACTCTACGCGTTGTCGGTTGACGACATTATCGTTGCGACCATGGGTGGAATTGTCGGGAGCGGCCGCTTCTGCGCGATGTTCAATTCGATCATCCAGGGGCGGTTTGCGGTCGAAAGCCCCGGCGAACAACTGATCCTCAGACTGGTGCGCGCCTGCTGCGAGCGCGAGCTCCTGACGTTCGACCTTGGAATTGGCGAAGCACGCTACAAGAACTTGCTCTGTGGCGACGCCGAGCCCCTGTTTGACAGTTACATCTCCCTGAGCGCGGCCGGCCGTCTGCCCGCGATCGCATTCGCGCTTGGTGCGGCGACGAAGCGGGCGATCAAGACCCAACCCGCGCTTTGGTCGATTGTGGGTGCATTCCGCCGACTGCGGGCGCGACTGTCTGTGGTGCCTTGATCGCTCAGGCGGCAACTGCCTCGGCACTGCCGGCGATGACAGCGACCTCGCGGAATCCGGCGCTCAACAGCCGCTCACGCACAGCCTTGGTCGCAGAACTCGACGGATCCGCGGCCACCAGCATCGCCCGCGCGGCGAGCGGTGCCAGGCGATCCGGCGAAACATCGCCCGCCGAGCCGGCATCGATAACCACATACTCGTAGCTGCGGCCAAGCGCCTCGATAACCATCGCCGGCATCGGCGATGACGACAGCGCGACCACATCGTTACCGACCTCTCCGGCAGCAACCAAATGCACGCGCGAATATTGGTCGCGCGTGATGATATCGCCGAACGATGCCTTTCCGCGCGTCAGCTCGGCGATCCCCGGCGCGCCTGGATCGGTCGAGACCACCGAGAGGTTCGGGGCGCCGAATGCGAGGTCGACCAGCACGACGCTGGCATCTTGAGCAAGTGCCCGTGCCAAAGTGATCGCGGCATAGGTTGTCCCGACGTTACGTGCGATTCCGATCACCGCAACGCGCCCGGAGTCACCCGCGCTGTGCATGTCGCGCGCGACGCGATCGATCGTCCGCACAGCATAGCCGGAAACCGTCTCTTGCAGCGGAGCCGCGGGCGCCAGTGGCGGCGAGACGACTTCCCGCGCCGGCGTAACGCGCGGAGCGTCAGGAGCCGGACCATCAGCAAAGCCGTAGGAAGGCACGGGCGCGGCCAGCAGGGCATTCGTGACCACAAAACCAGCCGAAAGCGTGAAGACGGCGAAGGCCGCGATCAGCACAATCGCGAGTTTCTTCGGGTAATTCGGTTTGATCGCCGGTGTCGCCCGCGAAATAATACGCGCCTCCGGCGGAGCGGCGCTGATGCTGTCTCGCGCCGCGGCTTCGCGGTACTTCACGAGGTAGGATTCGAGCAGGTCGCGCTGTGTCTTGGCTTCTCTTTCAAGCGCGCGCAGTTGAACGTCCTGCTCGCTTGTTTCGGACGCAATTTTCTTGGCCTGATCAAGGTTGGCGGTAAGCGCTGCAAGCCGATCGCCCGCCACCTTCGCATCATTATCGAGCTGACGCAGCAGACGCTCGCCTTCGGTCTGTATTTGCCGGTCGATCTCGCCGATCTGCGCCTTGAGTTCCTTGATCCTCGGGTGCTGATCGAGCAGCGTCGTTGACTGTTCGGCGAGTTGTGCGCGCACTGCAATGCGCTGTTCAATCAGGCGCCGCATGGTATCGGAGCCTGCAATATCGGCGGAGTCGATTGGCTTTCCGGAGCGCATCTGGTCGCGCAGCTGGCTTGCTCTCGCCTCAAGATCGGCCTTCTGGCCGCGCGCCGCGGCAATCTGCGAATTGATCTCGGTCAGCTGCTGGCTTGGCAATGACGTATTGTTCGATCCTGCATAAAGTTTGGCGCGCGAGCGATAGTCCTCGACCTTGGCCTCGGCCTCGGCGACCCGCGTCCGCATCTTGTCGATTTCACCGGCAAGCCAGAGGCTCGCGGCGCGTGTCTGTTCCTGCTTCGCAGCCTGCTGGCGGTTCAGGTACGTTTCAGCAATTGTGTTGGCAATTTTTGCGGCAAGTTCGGAATTTTCGGAGCTGAAATCGATCGCGATTACGCGCGACTTCTCGACCGCATAGACGTTGAGCCGGTCGTAATAGGCCTCCAACGCCCGCTCCTCGCGCGACATTGCGCTGAGATCGCGGACGAAACCAAGTGCACCGAGGATCAATCGCAATCTTGAAAGTCCCGCGGCGGGATCGAATTCGGGTTTACCGGCGAGCTTCTCTTTCTCAATCACCTCGCGTGCCAGGTCGCGCGAGAGCACGAGCTGGATCTGGCTCGTCACGGCTTCAGGATCGATGGTCGTCCGCTCGCCCGTCTTGTCGGCTTCGGCACGCAGGAAGACGTTTTCCCGCGCTTCGAGCAGAAGCCGCGCTTCCGACTGGTAGCGCGGAGTAATCGTATTGACCGTCAGGAATGCCGCCCCCGCCGACAAAAGCGTGAGGCCTGAAATCATTACTTTCCGCCGCCAGAGCGCCCTGCCAAGCCCGCGCATATCGGGCTCGCCATTCGCGATCTCCGCATGCACCGTCGGAGCCGGCGGCGCGGCAGGCTTTGGCTCTTTGCGAAACAGCATCACACGCTACTCAGTGCACGACACGCCAAAACCGGGGCCACCATGGGCGCGCGAGTCGTAACGACCGTCGCCCAAAACCAATTTGATCTCACCTCATTATGGTTGCGGCGACGTTAATGATGCCTGCGGCGACACGAATGGCGACAGAAGTCATGTTTTGTTAACTACGCCGCCCCCTAATTCGAGAGGGGCGCATCAAGGCATGGACGGGATTCGAGCGATGACAAAGGGTGGCACGTCGTCCTTCTGCGAACCGGACCTTTTGGGACGATGACCCCGCTGAACATCCTGCACGTGTTCCGGGCCCCGGTCGGGGGCCTCTACCGTCACGTCCTCGATCTCGCACGCGAGCAGATTGACCGCGGCCATCGCGTCGGGCTGATCGCCGACAGTAATACGGGTGGACAGCGGGCCCAGGAGACGCTCGCGGAGCTCAAGCCTTTGCTTGCGCTGGGCCTCACGCGGGTTCCGATGCGCCGCCACATTGGACCTCTCGACGCGACCATACTCGGTCACGTCATGGGACGAATCGCCGGGACACGCGCCGACGTCGTTCACGGCCACGGCGCGAAAGGCGGCGCCTATGCACGTCTGGCGTTCAATGCCCGCCGCGCGGTCCGCGCCTATACGCCGCACGGCGGCAGTCTTCTGTTCGGCCACGACACGCTCGCCGGAAAATTCTATCTCGCCACCGAAAAACTGCTGATGTTGCGCGGCGACCTGTTCCTTTTTGAAAGCGCCTACAGCGCCGAGGTTTTTCGCCGCAAGATCGGCAAGCCGCACGGCCTCGTATGTGTCGTCCATAACGGCGTGTCGGAAAAAGACTTTGCGCCAATCAGGACGCAAGCCGATGCGACCGATCTTGTGTTCATGGGCGAATTCCGGCCCGTCAAAGGCATTGATGTTCTGATTGACGCAATCGCAAATCTCAACCGCCATGGGCGGCACGTGACGGCGACGCTGGTCGGCGACGGGCCCGAACGCGATGCATTGCGCGCCCAGGCCGATCGCCTCGATCTTGCAGGCATCATCAGGTTCCGGCCCGCGATGCCGGCACGCGAAGCGCAGACCCTGGGACGCATCATGGTGATCCCATCGCGCGCCGAGTCCCTGCCCTATGTTGTGCTTGAGGCCGCCGCAGCGGGCATGCCGCTGATCACAACAAAGGTGGGTGGGATCCCGGAAATCTATGGGCCTTTGACCGACCGCCTGGTTGCACCGCAGGACGTGGGCGCGCTCGCCGAGGCCATCGCCGGGAGCCTCGACAATCCCGAGGCAACCGCTGAGACGGCACGGCAACTGCGCGAACGCGTGTCACAATTATTTTCGGTCAAAAGCATGGTCGACGGGGTGCTCGCGGCCTACCAATCAGGGCTCGACCGCCTGCGGCAAAGTGGCCGCCGCTAGGACACTTGTCGCCGCCGCGCTAAGCCTTTTTTGAGACTTTTTCCCTAGAAATTTCCGGGAATTAGGGGGGCGCTCCTGCTGTGCACCTGGTCATGCACCGCGGGTGCTAATTGGCGTGCGCGCATGAGCAACTCGGACACCCGCCCATCGATGAGCGCCGCAGGCGCAATGGCGGTCGCTGACCGGATGATCGCTCGCGCCCGCAACACCTCGAACGCGCGGGCGCTCACGCCGGAAGCGCTGGAGGTCGCCGCGAAGCCCGCACCCCGGCCGATTTCGCCCATCGTGCTCGCCGGCTTCGTGCGCATGATCGAGTTCGCGCTCGTGCTCACAGTCGGACTTGCGCTCTATGCGATCTACCTCCCGCCGATGCACGACTTGATCTGGCGCTATGCCGCGGCAAGCCTCGTGATCGCGCTCCTCTCAACGCTCGCTTTTCAGACCGCCGACATCTACCAGGTACAGGCCTTCCGCGGCTACGAGAAGCAATACATGCGGCTTGCTTCGGCCTGGTCTGTCGTGTTCCTGATCGTAATCGGCGCGTCGTTTTTCGCCAAAGCCGGCGACATGTTCTCGCGTGTCTGGCTCGGTTCATATTACATCGTCAGCCTGTTCGCTCTCATCGCGTCGCGAAGGCTCGTGTTTCTGCTCGTCCGCAAATGGACGCGCGAGGGACGCCTCAACCGCCGTACGGTGATCGTCGGCGGCGGGGATGCCGGCGCAGGCGTAATCGAAGAATTGCGCCGGCAGAAGGACACCGGCGTCGACATCGTCGGACTGTTCGACGATCGCAGCGACGATCGCAGCAGCGCCGAATGCGCCGGCGAACGCAAGCTGGGTACCGTCGATGATCTCGTGGAGTTCGGCCGCCGCACGCGCGTGGACCTCGTGATCTTCTCGCTGCCGATCTCGGCGGAATCACGCATCCTCCAGATGCTGAAAAAATTGTGGGTGCTTCCGGTCGACATTCGTCTTGCCGCGCACGCCAACAAACTGCGTTTCCGTCCGCGTTCGTATTCCTACATCGGCAACGTGCCCGTTCTTGACGTCCACGACCGTCCTATTGCCGACTGGGACGTGGTGATGAAGTGGCTGTTCGACAAAATCATCGGCAGCCTGATTCTGCTCATGGCGTTGCCGGCGATGGCAATCATCGCGCTCGCCATCAAGCTCGACAGCAAGGGGCCGGCACTGTTCAAACAGAAACGCTACGGATTCAACAATGACCTGATCGAGGTCTATAAATTCCGTTCGATGTACGCTGACGCCGCCGACATGACCGCGGACAAGCTCGTCACCAAGGATGACCCGCGAGTGACCCGCGTTGGCCGCATCATCCGCAAGGCGAGCCTCGATGAGTTGCCCCAGCTGCTTAATGTCGTGCTGAAAGGCAACCTGTCGCTGGTCGGACCGCGGCCGCACGCCATCAATGCCAAGGCAGAAGCCAGGCTCTACGACGAGGCCGTCGACGGCTACTTTGCCCGCCACCGCGTGAAGCCCGGCATCACGGGCTGGGCACAGATCAACGGGTGGCGCGGCGAGACCGACACGCATGAGAAGATCCAGCAGCGCGTCGAGCACGACCTCTACTACATAGAGAACTGGTCGATCCTTTTCGATTTCGCGATCATGCTGCGCACACCATTCGCGCTGCTCAAGACCGAGAATGCGTATTGATTAGGGCCGCCGAAATGGCACCGCCTGGTCTCTCGCCGGCGATGCATGCGACATCGTTCCGTGAGCGGCTGCTTCTGATCACCCTGTTCATCACGGTTCTCGCGAGCTCGGTCGCCTTTATCGAGCCCTCGCCGCATGACGTTCTCATGGGCGTACTGGCAATCGCCGCTTTGATTGCAGGCGTTCGTCTTGAACGTGCGCTGGTAGTGCCGTTTCTGCTGCTGCTCATCTGGAATTTCGCCGGCATGCTGGCTCTGATGCACGTGCCCGGCGAGGAAAAGACCATCCAGTACACCGCCACGTCGGTGTATCTCGCAGTTGCCGGACTCCTGTTTGCCTGCCTTTTTGCGCAGAACACGATGCCGCGGCTGCACGCGATGCGGTTCGCCTATGTGACGACGGCTGTCATGGCGACATTCGTGGGTGCCGCCGGCTACTTCAATCTGTTCGGAACCGGCCAGCTGTTTGCGCCCCTTGGGCGCGCGCTCGGCGCATTCAAGGACCCCAACGTATTCGGCCCGTTTTTGATCTGGCCCGCGCTGTTCCTGCTCTACCGGATGATCGGACGGGGTGTCCGGCTTGGTGACGTGCTGCTCGCCGGCATTCTTCTGTTCGGCCTGTTCCTGAGCTTCTCCCGTGGGGCCTGGTTCCATTTTGCGGTTTCGTGCGTGGTCATGGTCGCACTTGCCTTCGTGACCGCGCCGAACGCGCAAACCCGGCTCCGCGTTCTTGCAGGCAGTGCGGCTACGATTGTGATTTTGTCCTTGCTGTTCCTTTTTCTCCTGTCCTTCGACGCAATCCAGGACATGTTCGAGCAGCGCGCCCGTCTCATCCAGTCCTACGACGTCGGCCAGGGCGGCCGCTTCCTCCTGCAGGAGCTGGCGCTCACAGCGGTACTGAATTTCCCCTACGGCATGGGGCCGTTCGAGTTTGCCCGCGTGCATGGCCTGCAGCAGCACAACGTGTATCTGCAGGCCTTCCTGGTCTATGGCTGGTTGGGAGCGATGGCCTATCTGCTGCTGCTGCTCTCGACCTTGACGGTGGGCCTGCGCAACGCGCTCGTGATCACGCCCTGGCAGCCATATCTTATCACCGCAGTTGCGGCCTTCGCCGGCGAAATGGCAGAAGGCGTCGTGATCGACACCGACCACTGGCGGCACTTTTTTCTTCTGCTTGGCATGATCTGGGGGCTCGCGGCGGCAACGCTACGGCAGACGAGAGCAAGGCCGGTGCGCATGCCGGCCGGCTGCGTGACCGCGCGCTAGTCGACTATTTCTTGCAGAGCAGGATCGGCTGGTGCTGGGCGCCACCGGGCATGTGCACGATCTCGCAGTCCTCGAAGCCGACATCACGGGCCACGCGGAAAAGATAGTCTGTGCGATAGGCGACCGCCGCTTCCGGCTGTTCCATCGACTCGACGCGCGCATTGCCGATGGCGTGCTGGAATGTGTGCCGGGTGCCAAAGGTCGCGGGCGGGTAATCCAGGTTGAAATGCGAATGCATCATCGCGCCGCCTGCCTTGAGAAGGCGGTAGCTCTCGCGGACATAGTTCTCGAGTTCGCCCTCGAGCACATGGGTCAGCAACGAGTTTGAGACCACCAGGTCGAAGGTGCCGTCCGGTTCGGGAACCTTGTACGGCGCATTCTTGCCGCTCTGGTGATACGACACGCTCGCGTGCGTCGAGTGATGGAAACGGAAGCGCTCCGCGTCGTAGTGCTTCTCGCACCAGGCAATCGCCTCTCCGTCAATGTCGATGCCGACATAGCTGCCCGAGAACCGGCGTCCCCGGAAATTATAATCGCGCAGCCAATGCGCCCAGCGTCCACAGCCGGAGCCGATGTCCAGAATATTCGAGTTCGCGCTCGCCAGCTTCTGCGTGAACACGAACATCCAGAAGTCGCGCGCATGCGTCAGGAAATGGACCTGGTTGTTGACGATGCGATTGCCGACGCCGATGCGCACGCGAAGATGGTTCGGCGGCAGGTCGCGGAACTCGGACCAGATCAGGCGCGGAACAATATCGAATGCGTTGATGATCGTGCGAAACAAAGGGTTAAAGGTAAGGAGAGACGTTGAAGGGAACAGTTTCCGGACGGCGCGATCGAACGTCGAACCCCTCGCATCAGTCGTCTTGGCGAAGTTGGCTGAGGTATCGGTCATCGGCTTTACGTCTCAACGCGGCAAAAATGTCGGAATGATGCGGTTTATCTAGTCTTTACCGCTTAAGATTATGTTACGCGCCGTCGGGACAGGCCGTCGCATCGGGGGGGGGCCGCGCCCTCGCCTTTCCGGATCGGTCATGAACGAGCTTTGGCAACCTCGTCGCGAAGCCAGCGGAACCGTTGCGACGCCCTTGCATCCACGCACGGTCGTGTTTCTCGGCACCGCCCACGACGGCGGCGGAAGCTCCGTATTGGCGTCGACGCTTGCTTCGGCCATGCGCGCCGAGGGTCACCACGTGGAGGAATGGTATCTGTTCGGCTCTTATGCCGACGTACCGCCCGGCGCGCGCGTGTTCCTCAACCGGCGGCGCTCGCGCTCACCGATCACGCTCGCTGTTTTGTTTGCACGCGCCGTGAAGGCCCTGCGCGCGCTCAAACCCGATGCGGTCTTCGGGCTGCAACCGCTGTCCAACCTGCTGGCGGCCGTGGCCGGCGCGCTCGCCGGCGTCCGCCACCGCGTCGGCACGCACCACCTTCCATACGATCAGTTCAATCCCGTGCTGATGAAGTTCGACGGCGTCGCCGGCCGGGTCGGGCTTTACAGCGACCTTGTTGCCTGCGGCCACAGCGTCGCCGACACATACCGCCACAATGGCGAAGCTTACATGCAGCGCCTGAAAGTCATCCCGAACGGCCACCGCAAACCGGTGCCTGCCGATCGCGCGGCGGCGCGCGCCGCATTCGGACTGCCGCCAAAAGGCGCGGTGCTCGGCCAGCTCGGCCGGCTCTATCATCAGAAGAACCAGCGTTTCAGCATTGGCCTGCTGCGCGACCTTCCCGGCACGTCACTGCTGATCGTCGGCAGCGGGCCCGACGAAGATCTGGTCCGTTCGGAAATCGCGTCGCGCGGCTATGAGGATCGCGTCCGTCTGCAGCTGCACCTCGATCACGCCCGAATCGGTGAATTCTATTCGGCGATCGACGCCGTATTGTTTCCATCGAGCTTTGAGGGCCTGAGCCTTGCGGCAATCGAAGCAATCCACGCCGGCGTGCCCCTCATCTGCTCCGATATCCCGTCTTTCCGCGAAATGTTTCGCGACTCTCCGCTGCTGGCCGGACAACTCATCGTTCCGCTTGGCGATCGCGAGGCATGGCTCGAGCGCATTCGCAGCATTGCCGGTGATGAGACCCTGCGCGCGCAGATCGTGTCCGAGCTGCGGCGGCTGTCGCCGCGCTATGCGTTCGAGACGATGTCGGCGAAATACCTGGCCCTCCTCGATTGAAGCGACGCCCGATGCTTGCACCTGCAATGAACGCGGTTCCCAAGGCGATAGCGGGCTGGCAGGCGCGCCTGGCCGACGTTTTGTCTGTTCACTACGCGCTGCTGCGCGGCTGGACCGCCGGCGGCGCTCTCATTGCCGGCCTGATCCAGACATTCGTCTTCGCCCGCGTGCTCGACCCGGAGCGCTTTTCATTGTTCATTCTGGTCGGCGCCGTCGGCGTGTCGATGTGGTTGTTTGACCTCGGCCTGTCGAAGATCCTGTTCGTTCGCATGCGCAAGCATTTCCTTGCCGGCGAAAGCACGCTCGGCGTCGGCGCGCAGGCAAACGCCGTCGCGCTGTTCTACGTGCTGGCGATCGCCGTCTTTGCGGCCGTCTGCTTTGTCACGATGCTGGCGCGGACCGGCGAGACCGTCTGGGGGGCCGCCGAGTTTGCGTTGTTCTTCTTTTTCTCGGCCATCAATCTGGCGTGGTTCGTGCTGCGCAACGTCAGCGTCGCAGTCGACCAATACATCTATTTCGAGACGCTCGAAGCGTCACGCCGCGTCGGATACATCGCGTTGCTGCTCTCGATGCTTGCGGGCCTGCCTTTTTCGGGATTCGTGATCGCGATCAATCTCGGCTGGGTCGTGCTTTTCGGGCTCGCTGTCCGTCACCTCGTGCAGCGCGGCGCGTTGACGCCGCACCTGCGCGGCCTGGCCTCGCGCCTGCGCAATTTCTTCCGGGAGAACCGGCAGTCGGCGCTGCGCACAGGAACGCACGCCGCCGGGGAGATCTACATCCACAATGTGCTCTATCTGGCGGTGCCGGTCGCAGCCGGGCTCGGCACACCGACGATCATTGTCGACACGACGCTGAAGATCTTCCTCGGCACGCTCAATCTCTGCTCGGCCGCCTGCGATCTCCTGGTGCCGCGGCAGACGGCTGCCTTCACGGCGCGCAACGCCGGTCTTCTGTGGCGGGCAACGCTGACAGCGGTCGCACTCGGCGCGCTGCCGGTATTGATTGTTTCAGCACTGCTGCTGTTCGACGCCAAAGACCTGTTTGCGCTTTTGCTTGGGCACGCCGCCACCATGCCGCCTGCGGCCGTGCCGGTCCTGCTCGTTCTGCTGGCAACGGCCGCAATCAAGTCGGCGCCGAATTTCCTACTCCAGCACACGGGTTATTTCCGCACGATCGCAAGGCTTTCGATTTTCAACATTGCTCTCATGACGGCGGCAATAGCCACCGGTCTGCTGCTGCATGCAGACGTGGTCGGATTCCTGGCGCTTTATGCCGGCACGTTCGTTGTTGTGGCGGCGCTTTACGTCACGCTGGCCGTGCGAGGCCCGCTGCGGGATACGGCGAAGGCATAAGGCATCACGCCTTCGTTTGACACACCCGCGCTCATCCCTATAGTCCGCCCGTTCTCGGTCGGGGCGTGGCGCAGCCCGGTTAGCGCACCAGTCTGGGGGACTGGGGGTCGTGGGTTCAAATCCCGCCGCCCCGACCAGATAAATCAAAGACTTAGAACCAATTTCCCGGGTAACAAAACCGGAAAAAAATCAGTCGCGCTTTCTTTTCAAATGCGGTGTGTGCGGTTTGCGCTGTGAGGACTGTCTAGACTGGCCGGCGTTGCGTTGACAGGGCTAAAACGGCACGCCGCACTGCGAGCCGAAAGCGATCAAGCTGACATGCGAAGCTAGATCAGAATCCGTTGAGATTGAAACTATACGTCGTCATGGCCGGACTTGTTCCGGCCATCCACGTCTTTGAATTTGCACGATCTTTAAGACGTGGATGCCCGCGACAAGCGCGGGCACGACGATTCAATTTGAAACGATCCTGCTCTAGTGCATCGGCTCCAGCACGCGCAGGTCGATGCGCTTGTTCATCGCTCCGAAAGCCCGCTCGATCTGATCGATCCGCGATTGATGATCGAGCCGGAAAAGGCGATCCACGCTTTCACGATTCCACTTCAGTCGTCGCGTCAGTTCGGCGCGTGTAATATCCGATTCTCTCAACGCCCAATACAACTCGAGTTTTAAGGTGGTCAGCGCAGGAAGGGGCACGAGTGCCTCGTTGCGCGAAAGATTGCGCACTTTTTTCGGTCGAGGAACGTCGAGGCCGTCGGCCATCAGGGACGCAATCCATGTTTCGATCGCATCGACAGCGTGATGAACGGCATCATCACGATCCTCGCCAAACGTGTTAACGCCGGGCAGGTCCGGGCACGACACCAACAGCGTGCCGTTGGTGTCCGATTCCAGGATGATTTTGTAAGCGATCATTTTAGTCCCAGGTCCTTCAGGATACGGTGAACCAGCCCTTTGCCGAGTTCCTTGGCGCTACCATGCATGGGCAATTCGGTCCTTTTGTCGCCCCGCTTGACGATGATATGGCCGGAGCCTCCTTTCTTGGTCTCGAAGGTGCAGCCCTCCGCGGCCAGCTTTCTTTTGAGTTCCTGCGCGATCACACATATAATGTGCTCCACAGAGGTGTTGAAGTCAACAGAAATGTGGAAGTTAGCGGTTGACGGGCTGATGCTGCCTCATAAAGCCCGTCTTTTTCTTCTTCCGCTGCTTTCTCGCCTGTTCGTAGATGGCTGCAGCTGCTCAGTTTGGCCCTGTTTAAGTGGTGAAGACGAACTTAGGGTCATAGGTTCAAATCCCGCCACCCCGACCAGATAAATCAGAAACTTAGAGTAGAACTATCCCGGCGGCGGATCTTAGCTTCCGAATGCTTGGGTTACGAATGAGTGGGCTATCGAGGCGTCTCTCACTTCTGATTTTTGGTCTAATTGTTGCTGCCTTTTGCGCTGGCTCAGAACCGGCAAACGCCCGCGGTCACGGCGCCTGGTGTGCCCGGACGAATACAGGAGCCAGCCGCGTTCAGGAGAATTGTATTTTTAACTCGTTTGAAGCCTGTCGCCGAACAGTGATCAGCGGCAATCGTGGTTTCTGCAGCCGCAATCCGGCATTCGTCGGAAAAAAGAAACGCCAATAGAAACGACGATCGTCCGAACGTTGGGGCAACACGGGCTAATTTAGATTGCTCCTGGCCCCTGTTTCATGCAGCGGGCCACTGCATGCGGAACCGCAACGTTCAAGCGACGCCCGCCATCAATGTGATACTTGTCGTTTGCCAACTTTCGGCAGGTCGCCAGATCGCCCTTCCCGCCGGCACGTCGCTCTGCGGCAACCGCAGCCTTGCAGCCTTCCGATAGTTCCGCGGCG
>DASSRJ010000198.1:0-10167 GCA_035701845.1 Pseudolabrys sp.
CTACGGGCTTGATCGCGCGAAAATCAAGGCGCAGGGCGGCGAGATCATCCAGGTCGACACCGCGCAGATTCCGGATGTGGTCCGCGAAGGCCGCGCCGACGTCCTGCTCGATACGGTGCTCAAGGGGCATCCGATGATCACAGAGGTTTCCCTGACCGGCGACGTGCGTTTCGTTGACCTTTCCGAAAAGGCCCGCGCAGCTCTCGCCAAGAATGGCGTCAAGCCGGCACAATTCCCTCAGTGGTTCAAGGGCCAGAGCGGCCCGACCTGGGGCGCCGATTTCGGCACGCAACTGATCGCGCGTGACGATCTGCCCGACGATGTCGCCTACACGATCGTCAAGACCTTCATTGAGAAGCGTGATGATCTCGTTAAGGCTTATCCCGCTTTCGGCGCCTTCAATCCCAAGGAAGCGGCCGATCCGTCAAACAACGGCATCCCGCTGCACCCCGGTGCCGCCCGCTACTACAAGGAAAAAGGGCTGATGTAAGCCGCGGCGGGCGCCTGCGCGGGCGCCCGCTCCATTCCATCTCGAGGGTCGACGCGCCATGTCGGTTGTGCTGCGAAGCCTGCGTGACATCAGGTTATGGGCCGGGCTTGCACTGGTCATTTTCCAGTACTGGATACTCGTTCACCCGCAGCCGCCCATGGTGGCGCGCCCCGTGCACCTCGTGCTGGCGCTGTTCCTGGTATTCCTCTGGAATCCGTTACGCAACGACACGCTTCCGCTCTGGCTCAGGCGCACAATCGACGGCGCAATCCTGGTCGCGGTCGTAGCCTTTGCGATTTACTACTGGCAGTCGCTGACGCGCATCGAGGAGCGCATCGAGAATGTGTCGCCGGTCTTTCCGCAGGATACGATCTTCGGCATCATTTTCGTTCTTCTCCTGCTTGAGGGGGTGCGCCGGACCACGGGATGGATTCTGGTCTGGGTCATTCTCGCCTTTCTCGTATACGGAGCATTCGCTTACGTCCTGCCGATCGGCGGCTTCCGTGGTTTCGGTCTCGAGGAATACGTCGAAATTCTCACGCTGACGACAAGCGGTATTCTCGGCGTCACGACCGAAACGTCAGTCTCCTTCGTCTTCTATTTCATTGCGTTCGGCGTGATCTACGCGGCTATCGGCGGCGGACGGCTGTTCATTGATTTGTCGATTCGGCTGGTCGGACGGGCGACAGGCGGCAGCCAAAAGGTTGCCGTGGTCGGCTCCAGCCTGATGGGGACGATCACCGGCAGCGCGGTCGCAAATGTCGCCGCCGTTGGCGTGTTCACCATTCCTTTGATGAAGCAGTCCGGCGTGCCGGCGGAGCGCGCCGCGGCGACCGAGGCCATTGCCTCGACCGGAGGCCAATTGATGCCGCCGGTGATGGGCGTTGCCGCTTTCGTGATGGCCGAGTTGCTGGGCGTGCCTTATGCACAGATCGCGCTGGCCGGCGCCATTCCGGCGATCGCCTATTATGTCGCGCTTTACATTCTGGTCGACCTCAATGCCCGCAAGACCGGCGTCGGCACGCTGCCGGTCGACGCGGTCGAAACGGTCGAGCCGGTGCTGCCGCGGCTGCATCTGCTGATCCCGCCGGTTCTGCTGATCGTCTGCATGATTTTCAACTACTCGGCGCAGACCGCGGCGATGTACGCGACGCTGGTCTGTTTCCCGGTCGCCTTTATCCGCAAGCGGGATCGGTTCGGATTTGCGCGCCTTCTGGACATGGTGCGGGACACCGGCAAACAGGCTGCGGAGATCGCGGTGCCGATCGGAGCCATCGGCATCATCATCGCGATCGCGATTCAATCCAATCTTGCCCTGAAATTCTCGGCCGGCCTGATTTCGTTCGGCGGCGGCACGCTTGCCGGCTCGCTGATACTGATCGTCATCGGCTGCATCATCATGGGCATGGGGCTGCCGACAGTTGCGGCCTACATCATCGGCGCGGTGCTCTACGCACCGGCGCTGCAGAAACTCGGCGTGCCGCAGCTCAGCGCGCATTTCTTCGTCATGTACTACTGCGTGCTTTCCATGGTGACGCCGCCGGTGGCGCTTGCCGCTTATGCCGCAGCCGGTCTCGCCAAGACGAGTCCGTGGACCACAGGCTGGCTCGCTTTCGAGATGAGTTTCGTCGCGTTCCTTATTCCCTTCGCTTTCATCGCCGACCCGGCTTTGCTTTTTCAGGGACCGATTCTGAACGTGGTGATTGCCTCAGTCGGCCTGTTTGTGCCGACCGCGATCTGGGCGATCGGCCTCACCGGCTTCTTCCGGCGCAGTTTCGGCTGGGCGGACCGCATTTTTCTGATGGCCTGCGGCGTCGTCGCCATTATTGCGCCGACCGCCAGCCTGCTCTGGTGGGTCGGCAACGGAGCCGGCGCGGTCTTCCTTGCGCTGAACTGGCGCTATCCGGCGGTCAGCTTCAGCGCGCTGATACCTGGAGGCAGGCGTTCCGGAGTCACGAAATCGGTCGAGGAGACGCCGTGAAAGGGCGCACGTATCGTTCGGAAAGCTCGACCGCGATCGATCCGGCGACCGGACGGAAAGTCAGGCAAGTGACCGCCCATCCGAGCATCCATCACCATCCGTTTTTCTTCGTTCCGGCTTACGACCGGGATGGCAGGAGGCTGATATTCGTTTCCTGCCGTACGGGTGCGCCGCAGATTTTTTTCGAGGATCGCGCCGCCGGCGACCTGGTGCAGGTTACCGACCGGCCTGACCTTGCGGACTGGTCGATCTATCCGTCTCCGGACGGACATTGGGTTTACTTCACCGCCGGGACCGGCGCGTGGAAAGTCTCGCTCGATGACTTTTCGGAAACGCAGCTTGCCGATTTCGGCGCCGTCGAGATGCGCGAAAAGGGCATGGTAGGCGCGGCGATGGGCACGACCGCGCTCTCGGCCGACGGCCGCTGGTGGGCGATTCCGGTCAGGGTCGGCAAAATCAGCCGCTTCTTCCTCATTGATACCCGGACGGGCGCAAGCCGCGTCATCCTGGAGCGCGACACGATCGGTCATCCGCAATTCTGCCCGGACGACGACAGCCTCATTCTCTATGCAGGGCCGCTCACCGACCGTGTCTGGACCGTCCGGCGCGACGGCTCCGGCAATCGCCGCGTCTATCAGCGCGAAAGCCCGACACAATGGGTCACCCATGAAGTGTGGCTGCCCGGCAAGCGCGCCATTGCCTTCGTCGATTGGCCGCGCGGGCTGCGGCTCATCGACCCGCAAAGCGGAGAGGCCACATGGCTCAACCGTTTTCCGGCCTGGCACGCCGCGCCTGATGTCACAGGCAAGCGGTTCGTTTGCGACACCAATTTCCCGGATCGCGGTTTGCACGTCATTCCGCTCGACGAAGGAGCGCCTGAACTCCTGTGTGCCAGCGAGGCGACGTCGGAGGGCAAGCATTGGGGCGGTCCGTTTCCTTATAAGGACGGCCCGGTCGCGGTGGAGGCGCGCCAGCACACACACCCACATCCGCGGTTTTCGCCGGACAGCGCGCGCGTCGTTTTCACCTCTGATCGGAGCGGCCACGCGCAGATCTATGAAGTCGAGCTGATGGAGCAGGCGGCATGAACGTCGAAGGCCCGCTTGAGAGCCAGCGCGTCCGCCGTGAAATCCGCGAGGGCCGGATCACCGGCGCCAGCCGCGGCCTCGCGCCCGGTTTCGTGCAGTGCAATCTCGCGATCATGCCGAAGGCCTATGCCTTCGATTTCATGCTCTATTGCCAGCGCAACCAGCGCGCCTGTCCCGTGCTGGAAGTGACCGATCCCGGCGACCCGGTGCCGCGCAGGCTGGCGCCGGCCGCTGACCTGCGCACCGACTGCGCAAGATATTGCGTGTTCATCAACGGCGAGCGCCAGAGCGACCGGACGGACATCAAAGAGCTTTGGCGCGATGATCTGGTGGCTTTCCTTATTGGCTCCGGCATCACGTTTGACGCCGCCCTGGAACGCGCCGGCGTGCCAACCGATCGTCATCGCTGGGTCCTTCGCACGAACCGGCCGACCGAGCCGGCCGGGCCTTTCCGCGGCAATCTTATCGTCACCATGCGCTGGTTGACGCCGCAGCAGGCGATCACCGCCGTGCAGGTGTCCTCGCGCTTTCCGTTCAATCACGGGGCACCGATCCATGTCGGTGATCCTGCCGGCATCGGCGCCGACATGAAAAATCCGATGTTCGGCGGCCCGGTGCCGGCCATGCCGGACGGCCTCACGGCCGTCTTCTGGGCCTGCGGCGTCACACCGCAATCGGCGGCGGAGGCGGCAAAACTTCCGCTCTTTATCGCGCATGCAGCCGCGCACAGCTTCATCACCGATCTGCCCGCCGATCATTTGATGACGGCGTAAGAACTGAAACGGAACAATACAATTGGATAAGATGCAGAGCAGCCGTGGGCCACTGAGACTCTCAGCTGATGTCGGCGGAACGTTCACCGACGTTGCTGCTTTCGACGAGCCGACCGGCCGGCTCAGGCTGGGCAAAACGCTCACCACGCCTTCGCGGCTGGTGACCGGCATTGAAACGGGTGTCGGCAAGGCGGATGCGACGTTCGGAGCAGCCCAGCTCTTCCTGCATGGCACGACGGTTGCGATCAACACCATTCTCGAGCGCAAGGGGGCGATGTGCGCGCTTCTGACAACGCAGGGCTTCCGGGACATCTATGAAATCGGCCGCGTCAACAGGCCGGAGTCCTACAACCTGTTCTTCCAGAAGCATAGGCCGCTGATCGATCGCGAAATGCGGTTCGAGATTCGCGAGCGAGTGGATGCCGAAGGAAAGGTATTGATCGCGCTCGATGAGAACGAAGTGCGCAGTGCCGCCGCCCAGGCGGTCAAGAACGGTGCCAGGGCGATTGCGATCCTATTTTTGCATTCCTATCGCAATCCCGACCACGAACGGCGCGCCAAGCGTCTTATCGAAGAGGCCTATCCCGAACTGTTTGTGACTGCTTCGCACGAGCTGTCCCAGGAATATCGCGAGTACGAACGGACCTCGACTACGGCAGCCAATGCCTATGTCGGTCCTCGCGTCCGCCAATACCTTGGCGAGATGGACGAGCACCTCAAGGACGTTGGCTTCGGCGGGAACTTCATGATCGTGCAGTCGACCGGCGGCCTGTTCGATCTCGAAGAGGCGCGATCCTCGTGCATCCGGATGCTGGAGTCAGGCCCGGCTGCAGGAGTCATTGGATCCAAGACCCTGTGCACGAATATCGGCCTTACCAACGCCATCGCCTTCGACATGGGTGGCACCACCGCGAAGGCGGGTGTCATTTATGACGGCGAGGTCCTGATGACAGGCGGCGCTCTGGTTGGCGGTTATGCGACCGGTCTTCCGCTTCAGATACCGATGATCGACATCCAGGAAGTCGGAACCGGCGGCGGCAGCATTGCGCATATTGAAACGGGCGGCGCGCTGAGGGTCGGTCCGGAAAGCGCCGGCGCCCAGCCGGGTCCGGTCTGCTACGGGCAGGGCGGCACTGAGCCGACGGTGACAGACTGCAATCTGGCCCTTGGCCGGCTTGCGCCCGATCGTTTCCTCGGTGGAGAAATGATGCTCGACCTTATCGCCGCCCGGGCCGCAATCGAGGCGAAGATCGCCAAGCCGCTCGGGCTGAGCATGATCGAAGCTGCCGACGGAATCCTGCGCGTCGCTGCCACCAAGATGGCGCATATGGTGCGCTGGGCGACGACCGAACGCGGCCTCGACGCCGCCGACTTTGCCCTGATCGCGTATGGCGGCGCCGGACCTCTGCACGCCACGATGATCGCCCGCGAACTGCGGATGGGACAAGTCATCATTCCGCTCGCGCCCGGCCATTTCTCCGCCTACGGCATGTTGTTTGCGGACTTGCGGCGCGACCTTGTGAATACCTGGTTCAAGCCGCTGGACGATGCCTCTTTTGAAGACATGGAAGCGCTCTATGTCGGAATGGAGAAGCGTGGCGCGAAGGATCTCGCGCGCAGCCGCTCGATGAGCCACGAAATGGTGATCCAGCGCGGGGCCGACATGCGCTACGTCGGCCAGGAGCACGCGGTCACGGTCGATCTGCCGCTGGCGCTCTTCAAGGCGAGGGATCGCGACGGCATCAAAGCTCGTTTCGACTCCGTCCATGAGACACGCTACGGATATTCCGCGCCGAAGGAGAAAGCCGAAATCGTCAGCTTGCGCTCGGCGACCATCGGCGTGATGCGAAAGCCGTCGATGGAGCCGCTCGGAAAATCGAATGGGGAGCCCGATGCGGCTTTTCGCGGCACCCGGCCGGTCTATTTCGCTCCGGCCGGCATGACGGAGTCGCCCGTCTACGACCGCGGACAACTCAAGGCCGGCAGCCGCATCGAAGGCCCGGCGCTGGTGGAGGAACACGCCTCAACCACCGTCTTGCATCCGAAAGATATCCTGACTGTCGACGACTTCGGCAACCTGCATATCGAGATCTGGAGGCAATGATCATGGACGCCGTCGTAAATCAGGAGCGGGCGGGCCAAGGTCAGTTCACGGCCAACCCGGTCGTCACTGAAATCGTGCGCAACGGCCTCATCGCCGTGACCGAGGAGATGAAGATCAACCTCATGCGCACCGCCTACAACATGATCATCTACGAGGCGCTTGATTTCACCGTCGGTCTGTTCGACGCGGAAGGCAACACAATCTCTATCGGACTCGGCCTGCCGATGTTTATCCGCGGCATGAGCGACACCGTGAAGGCCAAGATTGCGCACTTCGGCAAGGACATTGAGCCGGGCGATATCCTGCTGACCAACGATGCCTACATCACCGGCAGCCACCTGAACCACATGACGTTCACGGTGCCGATCTTTTGTGACGGCGATCTGGTGGCCTTTTCATGCTGCATGGCGCACTGGCCCGATGTGGGCGGCACACTTGACGGCTCGACGACCGACATTTTTTCCGAAGGCCTGCAGATGCCGATCGTCAAGATCTACCGCAAGGGCACAATCAGCGAGGAACTGGTCTCGATCATCAAGGCCAATGTGCGTTTGCCGGAACGCGCGATGGGCGACTTCCGCGCGCAGGTTGCAGCCGTCAAGACCGGTGAAAAGCGGTTTGTCGATCTGTTGCGCAAATACGGGCGCAACGATGTGTTGGGCGCCATTGACGCGATCATGGACCAGAGCGAGGCCATCGCACGCGAGCGCGTGCGTGCCATTCCGGACGGCGTCTACGAAGCGGAGTCCTTCATGGACGACGATGGCATCACGGTCGGTACGCCAATCCCGATCCGGGTGCGCGTCGAGGTCAAGGGTGACCGCATGACGGTCGACCTCACCGACGTGGCCAGGCAGGTCGGCGGTTTTTACAACTCCGGCGAAACGGCCGGGCGCTCGAGCTGCCAGGTGGCGTTCAAGTGCCTGACCTCGCCGCTCGATATGCCGATCAACGACGGGCAATTCAGGGCGCTTGACATCGTGCTGCCGCCGGGAAGCGTGGTCAGCGCGGTGAAGCCGGCTGCGATGCGCATGTGGATGACCTATCCGATGACCGTCGTCGATACGATCTTCAAAGCGCTTGCGCCTGCGCTGCCCGGCCAGGTTATCGCCGGCCATCATGCCGACCTCGTTGTGGCGCGCGTGAATGGCCGGAAGCCGGAGGATAATGCATTTTACATCTATACCGGCGGCCTGATCGGCGGCGGATGGGGAGCCAAACGCAGCAGCGACGGGATGAGCGCCACCATCGCAATCAATGACGGGGACACGCACAACGGTCCGTCCGAGCAGGTCGAGGCCAAGTATCCGCTGCTGATCGAGCGCTATGCGCTGCGCCAGGATTCCGGCGGAGCAGGGCGTTTCCGCGGGGGACTTGGCACCGAGCAGGTCGTTCAGGCGCGTCACGACATCCGCTTTTCGTCGCAAATGGATCGCGTCAAATGCAAGCCATGGGGATTGGAGGGTGGCCATGCCGGCGCCGGAAATTCGGTGGCTGTCGCCCGGTTTGGAGCCGAGCGTGAAACGCATTTCCCCAATGGCAAGGCATTCAACCAGGTTCTCAAGCCGGGTGATGCTTATATTCTGCGTTCCGGCGGAGGCGGCGGCTTTGGCTCGCCACTTGATCGCGATCTCGCCATGCTCGAGCGCGACGTCCGCGGCGGCTATGTCAGCCGCAAAGCCGCTGAGGAGGTTTACGGCGCGGCATTCCGGGACGACGGGTCGATTGATCGCGCCGCGACCGCGTTCCGGCGCAGCGACATGAGAAGGCGCGGCCTGCCGGTCGATCAGCCGATCTTCCAGACGACTGTTGCGTTACCTCAGCCGCAGGCCGACGGACGCCTCGCTGCGTCCGAACAGCTCAGCGAAGAAGAGCGTGTCGCCCTGGCCATGACCTGCCGCTGCTGTTCTTGAGGGGGTCGCGGTGCTGGGGGGACTTCTGTCGCTCGTGTCTGCGGTGACGTTCGCCTACGGGAATGCAACCGTACGGCGCGGGGTGCTGACCGGCACGGTCCTGCAGGCCGTCGCGATCAGCATGCTGGTGGCGATTCCGTTCTTCGTTGTAGCCATGCTGTTGGCGGGCGGCTTTCCTCTTCTCTCCACTCTATCATGGCGCAGCCTCGGGCTGCTCGCGCTCACAGGCGTCATCCATTTTGCCGGAGCGCGATATTGTAACTATCGCGCGACCAAGGCGATGGGCGCGAACCTGGTCGCGCCGGTGCAGCAGTACAGCCTGGTCTTTACCCTGCTGCTCGCCGTGTTCTGGCTTGGCGAGGCTCTGACGGCGCTGCGCATCGTCGGCATTGCTCTTGTCATTGCCGGCCCCGCATTGACCCTGCGGGGAGATACGCGGGAGGCCGCCGCCGGCAAGGCCGCGCCGGAGAAAAAATATCAGCCCAATCTCTCGGAAGGGTATTTCCACGCCCTCCTGTCGGCGCTGGGTTTCGGCGTCAGTCCAATTCTGATCGCGATGGCCTTTACGGATAAGAGTATTGCGCTCGGCATTGCAGGCGGATTTGTATCATACGTCGCGGCGGGCCTTGTTATCTGCGTTCCGCTGCTGATCCGGAAGGAGTGGCAAAGCTTCAAATCGATCGACCATGAATCCGTGAAATGGTTCGTGATCTCCGGAATTGCCATCGGGATTTCGCAAATGACCCGCTACATGGCACTCGCAGTCGCGCCGGTTTCGGTCGTCACCCCGATCCAGCGTCTCTCGCTGATTTTTCGCATCTATTTTGCGGCGCGCATCAATCCGCAGCACGAAGTCTTCGGCGAGCGCCTGATCTGGGGCACGGTTGTTTCTTTCGCCGGAGCGGCCGCGCTTTCGGTCAGCGCGGACAACCTGATTAATCTGTCGGACTTGCCGCCTCGGCTTGCCGATTTGCTGCTCTGGCGCTGGCCCCGCTAGAGCATTGTCCGTTCGAGTTGATGCATTGTCTTTCCGCTCATTCCGGCGCATAGCCGTCCGAAGGACGGCGTGCTTCCGCACGCCTATGCGGGAATCCAGAACCAATGCTCTGGGACTTCAATTTGTCCACCTGGGTCCCCGCTTTCCGCCTACGCGCTGACGCGCTTCGGCGGACTCAAACCCGCCGAAGCTCACGTAGTGAGCGTAGGCCGGGTCGTGGGGACGAGCGGTCGGTTCAATCTGCACGGACAATGCCCTAGTCCTCGTCTTAGGTCCGCAGCGGACGCGTCGTCAGCTCCAGGATTGCGATATCCTACTTCTTGCCGCCGGCGTTTTCCTTCGTCTTGAGCTGCGCCAGCTCGCTGGTCAGTTTTGCGATCGTCGACTTGAGTGCCGCGATCTCCGCCCGGTCTGCCGCGGCCTCGCGGGCGGCGGCCGCGAGCTTCTCCCGCGTGTCGCGCTCAAGCTTCGTCAGCGCCTGGTGGAGAAATTCGACATTGGCCTGCAGGCAGCCAGTGCGGCGCTCGATCTGTGATTCCGCCGTGCACTTTTCGACGCCGCGGATGTCCTGCGCGATCGCGGGCGACACGACCGCGACGGCAAAGATCAATGTGCTGCAGGCTCGCCAAATTCCGTTATGCGTGCGCGGCATATCGGACTCCTCGCATGAAACTCAGACCGCTCAGTGCTTCTGCGTGCTGTCGACCGCCCAGGGCATCAGGATGATCTCGGCCAGCACGACGATCCCGTAGAGCACCATTCCCAGCGCGCTCAGCACGATGAGGGAGGCCCATACCAGCGGCGTGTTGAGCTGCGAATTC
>DASSRJ010000199.1:0-4409 GCA_035701845.1 Pseudolabrys sp.
AATTAGCCCTGTCACCATCGTGTCAGTCCACGTCCACGGCGTTCCCTAGCTGCTCGTCTATTGCAACGGCAAACGTGAAGGCGATTGGCCTTGCACAAGGTACGCTGCCGGTCGAACAATTCAGCTCAGACGAGGCGCTACGCGATATTAAGCGCCGTTGTCGCTGCACCGCTTGCGGTTGGCATATGACGACGTAGTCGCCAGGCGCTGAAGCTCTCCGCGTGTCGACCGTAATTCGCTGGCCGTTCTCGATCACCGGAGCGAGGCACTTTCCCTTCCCGCGCATGTAGCCGCCCAATTCGAGCTGCTCCAGCGTCAGAAGGATATCATCGGTGAGCGGCCGAGGAGCCAGACCGACATCGAGAAGGCCGCCCGCCGCTGCGCGGCCGTCATTCGGTGTGGGGATCAGGATTGGGTGGGCTATTTCACCTGGGAGAACATCCCTGGCTGGCGCTGGCGCATGCGCACGTCGAAGTCAAAGTACCGCGCGCCGGCCGACTTCACCTTGAGTAATTACGGGTTGCTGTTCCCGCTCCTGGAGGCGGTCCCGCACGAGCAGCGCACCGGCGCGATCGTCAAGGGCGAGCACGTCTTCCCAGTCCAGGAGCGCAGCTACCGGAAATGGTTCCCCCGCCTGGCCACCATCCCGGGCGAGGTCTGGAGCATGGAAGCCCGCGCCGGGGCCGCGACCGAGGCTGAAGAGGCTGGCGTCGACAAGCGGCTTATTCAGGAAGCCATGACCTACAATGATGCGCGATCGAACGCGCGCTATATCAGGCGACGGTCGAAGACTTGTGGCGCAGGCGCGCAACAAGAGCCGCCCGGACGCCTGAGAACAGCGTTAGAACCGCATGTCAGAATCAGGTCAGAATCACTCTGGGAAAGTCGATATAAAACAGGATGTTATCTGGTCGGGGCAGCAGGATTTGAACCTCAGCCATGCTGCTGAAATCTCTCGGTGCGGACGATCAGACCACGGCAACAACATAACTATCGAACGGATAATTCCGGTGGCGGCCCGGCTAAGACGTTCGTAACGTCGTCCATGCCACCCGTCACCATCGCCTCGGTCCGCGCGCACGGCGTTCGCCGGTTGCTGGTCTATTGCAACGGCAGCGTGAGGGCGACTGGCCCTGTCACCATAAAGGCGAGCTGCCGATCGAGCATTTCAGCGCAGAGGAAACTCTGGTAGCGATCGGGCGCCGTTGCCGCTGCACTGTCTGCGGCTGGCGCCGTGCTGATCTGAGGCCGGGCTACAGCGTGCAGCAGGTCGCGCGGCAAAGCGTCAGCTGGATGATGCCGCCGGGTGCTCGTTGACAGCAGCCCCACGGCCTTGTTCACCGAGATCTTGGCGTGATCGACGGCGGCGATCAGGGTACAGTTCCCGGGCAGCTACGCGCGAAGGAGACCGCAAAAGACTGTGGCGCTGATAAACACGCATCGCACACAAAAAAACAGAGCAGACGACCATGCCATACGACACCAAAGTCACCCGCAGCAGCGGAAACGTTTTCAGGGATCTCGGCCTTCCCAACCCTGAGGAACACGCACTCCAAGCCGAGATCGTGACCAAGCTTGCCAAACTGATCGAGGTCAAAGATCTCTCTGAAAACAAGGCGTCTGTTATCACCGGCATCGCCCAGCCCGATCTCTCCAAGTTGCTCCGCGGGCATTTCGCCGGATTTTCAATGGATCGTCTCGTGCAGGCGATCCTGGCGCTCGGATCGGATGTCGAAATCCGCGTCAAACGTCCGGTTCCGCACCGCCGTGGCCGCGCGCGTGTGACGGCCGACGTAATGACATGAAGGTCGCCGTCATCGACCTCGGCGCGCAGGCTGATCTCAAAATTCTCCAATGATATTCGTCGGGTGATTCCCGCAGTCCGCCTCACAAGCAAAGCGTTGCGTGGCCGTCAAAAGTCATAGTCAGCGAACCGCGACAAATTACGTCCCGTCCCAACAGTACGTCGAAGCCGGGCATCGGCACGAACTCGACGCCGTTGATCGGAAAGCCGATGACGTTTGCAGCGATTGCGCCACCAACGTGCTGACTTTGAACGAATGGAATGCCCAAAATAAATTGGTACGCGTTCGTGGCTTGGTTGCCGTGCACACCACCAACGGACTGCTTACCAGACGGCACGAGTCCCTCGGCCTTAATCACCTTGTCTGACACGCACGAGCAAGATGCGCCAGAATCGATAAGCGCCGCTCGACGGTTGCGTCGGCGAGCCGGACGCCGGCGTCGCGCCGACTTTCCAAATCATAACTTGAATTAGGGGGCCGACTTTAGGGTTGTACGTGATCGACAGGCACGGCATGTGTGAAGAACCCCAGATTGATCGACACGTCCGTGACCTCTTGGATGGAGAACAGCCCGTCCTTGATGAATGTCTGCGCGGCCTCCGCGGCGTCCTGCGCTGTGGTGTAATAGCCGAGTATTTTGCCGCCCTTCATCAACGCGAACTTGCCCCGGTACAGCGGTAAAAGCGCCGGCAACTGCTTCACAAATTCTGCGTAGTTGCGGTCGACTTCAGCTTGCGCTGCGTCCGCACTAACCTTTTCTATTGCCATCGCCATCGCCTCGATCAGCGCCGCCATGCGCAGCGCCCTCTCCCCAAACTACACAACCATATAACCACAGATAGTGGCTTTTGTGCCACATTCCCATGAAGTTTTAGTTAGTTGGGTCGCTAAAATCGGGCTTTTCGGAGTTTCTCAGAGCCGGGGCTTCTGCGGCGCTATTTACGCGGCCAGCGACCTCGCCGCGGTCCCCGACGAGGAGAACAGATTGCGAAGAAGCCGGCGCGCGCCCAAAGCATCACGCAGCGACGACATCGCCCTCCGCTTCCTCCTCGATAAGGTAGTGCGCCTCGAGTTCCGCACTGCAATCGAGGCCGGCCGTGCGCTCGACATATCGGATGAGCGCAAGGCACGAATCCCGGATCGCGCCGAGCCGGTCCTCGTACTCCTCGGCGTCAAGCTCGCAGGCCGCCAACACGCCGGCTGCGTTAACGATTGCGAACAATTGAAAGCGGGCGCTTTCGGCGTCCATCACATACTCGCCGAGCGCCGTGGCCTCAATCGTTGCGAGCAGCTCGTGCGCCCGTCGCAGAATTTCTGGATTTCCTCCCGATGGGAGATCAGTGGCGTCGATTATTTCGATGGCCTGCCGGGCAAGGCCCGCAAAGCTTGTATCGGTCATGGTGGGCTACCTCGTCAGAATGAGTCCTAGCGCCACCACAAAAACAAAAACGTGATCTGCCGACAACGTAAGCGACACTAAGCAGTAAAAATTCCAAAACGATTCCCAAAGCTTGTCGTGAGAAAAAATTGATCGACGCCTAGTTGCTTAGCGCAGCTAAGCGGTGCGCGGTTGCTTTTCCGAACTGAACGCCCGGAAAACCAGACGCCTCGGCCGGCCGCGACACCGAGCCTTCCAGCCAGAAGATTTGTTGCAAGGGGGATTACCGTGTCGTCCGCTGAAAATCGCGCTAGCGCATTCTTCATCGATGACCGTGAGCTCCGCCGCCGACTCGCGCCCCATCTTGGGCGCGATCGCTTCCGGGCTGCAGTTCGGGACTGCGAGCGGCTAGGTTTTCCACAAGCGAACGCCCCGTTCCGCGGGCGATATTGGCCGGCCATCGTCGCCTGGCTGGACCAACAGCATGGAGTTGGCGGAAATGAGCCGATCACGACGGTCGAAGACGGGCCGGAGAATTTCGGTGGCACCGCGCGGGCAAACACCAGGCCTCAAGTGCAACCTGGAAGGTCGGCCGTACTGGATCGCCCGGCAGCTGGTCCGCGATCCGTTGGGCTTTCCCGACGCCTGCGTACCGCTGCCGGCGGAAGCTGACGCGACAGCGATCGCAGAGCTCTGTCAGCAATACACTGCCCAGCTGTTCGCCTGGATCGATCAGGAACGATCGACCGATGGTCCGCCGCTGCCCGCTTATGACGGCACGGTCTACTCGGCGTGCCAATGCTATCAACGGCATCCGCTCTCGCGTTTCCATTCTGTGAAGGCGAATACCCGGAAGGGCTACACGGACAGTCTGAAGGTGATCGAGTCGACCGTCGGGAAAAGGCTGATAAAAAAAGTCACGATTTTAGACGTGATGCACTGGTATACCCGCTGGCGCGAGCCGGCGGAGAAAACCCTCCCCGACGGCACGAGGATCGTCGGCAACGAGCGCATCGATCGGGCACACGAACGCAGTTTCGATGTTCAAGACGGTGTTGCGCTTCAATGCCGCATTGCGCCGCCAGGATTGTAAGCAGCTGCTCGAGGATCTGGCGAACGCGACGAGCATGGTGAATTTCGAGCGCGGCCGCGCGCGCGACCAGGAAATCACGTATGCGCAGTGCGCTGCCTTCATCCGGAAGGCGCTGGAGCTCGAGCAGCGAAAG
>DASSRJ010000200.1:0-16893 GCA_035701845.1 Pseudolabrys sp.
CTTCAGCATTTCACCCGAAGCGCCGAGCGAGCGCTTCTCCGCCCGCGTGCGCGTACGCAGCTCGGGACCGCTGCGCTTTGCAATGTGCCAATCCACCAGTTACGAGATCATCCGCACCCAGCGCGACGTGAACAGGGCGCCCGCGGATTATTACACCGTCTATTTGCAGCTGCAGGGCCGGACGCTCATCAACCAATGTGACGATTCCGCAACGCTTGATTGCAACGACATCGTTCTTTCCGACTGCCGCCGTCCCTACAGCGCCATGCTGTCGAACGACGGATTGCGTGCCGTCGCCGTGCTGCCGCGTCCGATGGTCAATTCCCGCGCGCCCTGGCTGAGCGAGCGCGCGCTTCACAAGATTCCGTCGAGCTCGCAATATATCGACCTCGCCCGGCGCCACATGATTCAGCTGATGTCAGAAAAGATCAGCGATGGCGAGACCGACCTGCTGACCGAGAATCTCTGCAATCTGCTGGCGCTGGCAAGCGCGCCCGACATACCGCCAAGCCGTCTGCGGACCGAACTGCAGACCGCGGCCATGCTCACATTCTGCCGGCAAAACCTGCATCGCGCGGAATTGTCTCCGCAGCTCGTGGCATCGCATTTTTCCGTATCACTCAGGACAGTTCATAGCCGCTTTGAAAGATTGGGAACGACATTCGGCCGCTGGCTGCTCGAAGCCCGGCTCGACGCCTGCTCGAAGGTGCTGAAAGGCCAGCGACGCCATCATTATATTTCAGAGATCGCCTATAATTGCGGCTTCAATGATCTGTCCCACTTCAACAAGGCGTTCCGCGCGCGGTTTCAGATGGCGCCAACCGAGTGGCGCAACAAGTTCGCCAAAAGATAATGACACCGGTGATCGGTACGACCACCTGGTCAACCGACTCGATCGACGAGCGCGAACGGTTTTCGTTCTGGCGCGAGATGGTCTGCCGGAATGTGTTCAATGTCTCGGTGCAGGCTCCGCCGAAACGATTCTCTGCCAGCATCACCGCACGCAGTCACGCGGCCTTTCGATTCGCCACGTGCGAATCCACCGCTTATGACATTTACCGGACTCAGAAGGACATCTCCAAGGAGTCGACCGATCACTATTTAATGTGGCTGCAACTGCGCGGGCATACGCACCTTACGCAGGCAAACGAATCAGTCGAGTTCGGCCGCAACGATATTGTCATTGCAGACGGCCGGCGGCCTTACCACGCCGCCCTGTTCGATGACGGCCAGTGCCGCCGCCAGGCCATCGCCGTGCTGCCGCGGCCGTTCATTGAAGGGCGCGCGCCCTGGCTGCGCCGGCGTCCGCTTTTCAAGCTTGCTTCAAACTCGGTATATGCCGACCTTACGCGCCGGCATTTGCTTCAGCTGACCGCGGACGACCTGACTGATAGCGAACTGGCCCTGCTGACTGAAAATCTCTGCAATCTGCTTGCACTGCTTGATCATGCCAACACTCCGATCAATCGCGTGCAACCCGAGTTGCAGCTCGAGGCGTTGCTCGACTTCTGCCGTCGAAATCTGCATAACCCCGCGCTGTCTCCGGACTTTGTGGCGGCGCAGTTCGGCATCTCGACGCGTACCTTGCATCTGCGCTTCGAGAAGCTGCAGCAAACCTTCGGCCGTTGGCTGCTCGACGCCCGGCTGGAGGCGTCCCGCAGCGCGCTTCGCAATCCGCAGCAGCGCACTTGCAGCATTTCGGAGATTGCCTACGGCTGCGGATTCAACGATCTATCGCATTTCAACAAGTCGTTTCGTACGCGTTTCGGTACTTCGCCGAGCGAATGGCGTGCTGAATTTCTGAAGAAATAGGTCTGCACACTGCAACGCCAGGCTTGCGCGCAGACCAGCCTCGGAACAATACCTGCATAACGCGACAAGGTGTGTGCCTACAACGCACGCACTGAATAGGCCCCGCATCACTGCTCAAAGAATGATCGCGTCATGCCTGTGCAACAAAATTAATTTGCGAATACGCTACTGAAGCCAACAAGCGTCGCCCGAGTGAAGGACGCGCGGTGCTTTCAATTTCGCTAGTCAATTTCCGGCGCTACGCCCGGAGTGACTCGAAAAATGAAAGCCCTGTTTGCCGCCGGATGGAGCGCCATCGCCGTGGCGTCAACTGCTTTGGCCAATGACAAGCCGGACGATCTGGCCCAGGTAATCATGCCGAGGCAGGTTCCGGCGCAGCGGACTCCGGCAGCGCCGGACTCTTCGCCGCCGGTTTCGGCAAGGCCATCTCCCGCGCCGGGAATCCCCGAGCGGCAGAAACAGACACAGCCAGCTCCGGCACAGCAAACTTCGGAGCAGAGGTGGACGGCAACCTTTTCGACGGAAACCCGCTACTACTCCTGGCGCAATAATTTTATTCCACCGGACACGTCGGGCATCGGTCCGGGCCGCGGCTGGGAGGTCTACATTCCCTTCGCGATGCAACTAACCGGCAAGCCGGTCGACGACCTCAATGTCGACTTCGTGGTGCGCGGCGGATGGGTGAAAGCCGCGCAAACAACCACGGGACTTGCAGGCGAGGTTGCAACCAGCACCGACACCGTCATGTCCGTCGACGCGACCTATCTTGGTTGGCAGGGCCTGCAGCCCTTTATTGCGCTGAGCGCGAACCTGCCGACCGGAAAATCGGCTCTGTTCGGCACATCCGTCAACGCGCGCATGGATCCCGACCTGGTCGAGATCTCGACCTTCGGCGAGGGCTACAATCTCGGCCCGTCGTTCGGTTTCAATGTCCCGATTGCAGGCTCGCTGCTTTTCACGGCGAGCGTTGGCTACACCTGGCGCGGCCCCTTCGACCGCGAATCGGCGTTCCCGACCTTGCCGCCGGGAGTCGATCCCGACCTTGTCGCAAACCTTATCGATATCATTCCGACCGTGAAGATCAATCCCGGTGAAAACACGACAGTGACCGGAGCGGTCAACTATGGAACGGGCTCATTTGCGGTGGGCCTGACCGGGTCGGCATCCTGGGAGTCGCCGACAAATGTCCGCGACCGGCCGTCGTTCAAGCCCGGCCTGCGCTACCTGCTTTCGCTGCAATCCTCCTACAAATGGCCGGAAAAATGGGGTGTGACGGAATTGACGGCCGCAGCGGCACATTCCAATCGCAACAAGCTGGTATTCGAGATAGCCGAGCCGACCTCGGAAAAATTCAACTCGAACTCCAACGTCTATCGCGTCGGGTTGCAGCACCTGTTCCCGGTTGACCAATTTCAGATCGGCCCGACCGTCAGCTTCCTCTATCGCGATCACAACGGCTACAATTCAACCACGTTGCAATTCGTGCCGCAGAAGACGCGGTGGGCCGCCGGAATGCTCGCGCAATACGCGCCGAACGCGACCGTGACCTTGAACGCACGCGTCGAGCATGTCTGGACGCGTGAAAACGAAAGCCCCGCGGAGGACGGCGCAAAGCTTGATGTTCTGGCGAAAAGCCTGATTCCGGCATCAACGGTTCCGGTCATTTCCGGGACCGCGTGGCAAACGTCGTTCGGCATCAACGTCAAACTATGAGGTGAACCATGCCACGCACGCTGAAACTATCGGGACTCGTCGTGGCGGGGTCGATGGCGCTGTTGCCGTCGATCGTTCAGGCTCAGACCGGATGCGCCATGGGCAAGGCAGCGAGCGGCGACTGCGTCAACGAGGCCATGGCCCGGTCCGCGGTGCAGGCGGCTGTGATCTTCTCGCAACCGAAGATTTCCTTCACCGCCTACCCCGTGCTGCCATCAGCCGATCGTCTCTATCGTTATCCCAATCAGCTGATGCCCGATCAGCTTCGCGCCACACCGCTCGGACCCGGCCCTGGATTTGAATTTCCCGGCGGATTCGTCGATTTCCCGCACTAGGCGGTCACGGACTATCCGCGCTGTGGGAAAGGCTCGTCCCCGACCGCACAGCGATCATCGATTTTGCGACCACGCCGCCGATCACAATCAGGATCAACGACATATAAACGCCGACGACCCGAAAAAAGATGCGTCTGATTGTCTTGCGATCGCTGTCGTCGGGTCGTCCAATTCGAGATGGCCGCCGCATTGCTGGCTCCTCGCACGCTCACGGTTCACAACGGCCTCGATCATCGCTGCGCAATCAAGCGTTGCTTACTCGAACTGGCTGCACAGGATCGCTCGGCACAAATAGTTGCGTGTTACGGAACGCACCTTGCTTTTCAGCAGATGAACTTGCGTTAAACACCAGGCGATTCAATTGACAGAATTTTTGTGAAGAGTCCTCATCCGAACGGATGACGAACTCTCGTATTACCTAAAATTTATTGAGAGTATTTCCGGCAAGGAGCTGACAGCTTACGACGCGACATTGTCGTCCACGTCATCCGAATGGATGACAATGAATAATAGTGAATGATAGTGAATGATAATGAATGATCGTGAATGACAAGGTGACGATCAGTTGCTTCGGCCGATACGAGTGACCTGGATTTCGCCCGGCTCGATATGAGGCCCAGATTCGCGGTTCAAGTCGAGAGACTTGATTGCCTTGAGACTTGATTGCCTGGTCTCAGTCAACAAGCACGCTGGAGTAGCCGGCGACGAGCTTGACGAGATCGGCCTGCCGGCTGACTCCGGTTTTTTCGAACAGCCGGCCGAGATGTGTTTTGACTGTGGTATCGGCGACCCCGAGATTTCCGGCAACCTGCCGCACGCCACCGACATTGACGATCGCGCGAAGCACGCGAAGTTCGGTCGGCGTAAGCTTATAGGTCTTGCCGATCACTTCGGACGGCGGCTCGGCCTCGAGCTCTGCCTTGCGCACGAAAAGGGCCGCAACCGCATTTGACGCGGCACCGGCCTTTCGCTTTTCGCCCGCAGTCAGCGGCAAAACATGCGCGACATACCGCTCACCGGCGCGGCCTTTCATTGGCAGAGCACTGCCCTTGCCGCCGGTTTCAGCCTCATTCTTGCTCGCAGCGATGAAAGCAGCGTGCAGCGCCTGATCGACCTGAGGATCGATTGCAGTCAACCGGCCGTGGACGCCGCGAAGGAGATCACCTTTGTCGAGTACGGCGCGGCCCGCCGCATTGCCGTGCACGATCAACCCGTCGGCGTCGATGAGAAAGATCGCGGGGCTGAGACCGTCGAGAATATCGGCGAATGTAGCCGCTTCCGCCTGGCTGAGATCGATCACCTTGCCGGTACGAACCGCACGCCTGACGTGGGGCACGATGAGACGCATGCGGCGACGCATATCGTCATCAACCATGCCGCTCGCTTCGTTCCGCACGACGCTGAGATAGGCGCAGCTCGTTGCGGACTTTTCCAGCACGGCATTCGCCGCATCGACCCAGCCCTGCGGCTGCGCCCATTCACGAAAAAAGCGTCCCGCCCGAAACTCATCATAGGAAACGAGATCCGGAACGCTGACGATCTGTTCGGCTTCACAGTCGGGAAGGCTGGCGACAGGATCAAACTTCCAGTAGGTCTCGGAATAGAGCCGTACAAAATACGGATCGACTCCGGACTGATAGTGGATGTTGCCGGTTTTGCTGACCGAATCCTTGGACAAAAGTCCGGCTGCTTGCCCGCCGGCATAGTCTGCGATCTTTGCAAGCACGGATGTCCACCGCGACGAATCGAGCGCGGCGTCGTAGATATCGCCGATCAGTTGCGTGAGGCCTTGATCTTCTCTCATGTCTTCCAGCGCGCCGGCTTCGCACCCGGGCGCTGACACAGCGACGGCCCGGTGCAGTTACGACTCAGCCGGTGCGACCGCTCGGCCGGTCCAGCTGCACGAGTGGTAATCTAGGACATTCGCCTTGTAAGTTCTTGGACGAGAGCGCAAACGAGTTGGTCTACAGCGCGTAATCCAAACCCCATTAACCTTTCAGTTGCGGCTGCCTGATTGCAATTGAAACGGCAAGAAAGCGGGGGGATGTGCACATCGTGCGCGCGATCACGTCGCGATGCGCACGGAAAATACGAATGTGTGAGTCATAGCGGATGCGTATAGCCGGACAGCATCGACATTCGAATATGCGAAACTTTGGATATTATCCGAATACCTTGCGACCGTTTCCCGCCCGCTTTGCCCGCACTGCAAGGGAACATTTCGAATAACCTTTCCACTAAAAGCGAAGGCGCCCTGCCGAGCCCTTCCCGCTGCGGAGCGATGAGTACCGCAGGGTGGCATATTACGTACCGGAAAATCTCGACACGGATGTCTATTGCTTCGTATGCGACGCAAATGCCGGACGCGCCGACTATGATCTTTCACCCTGGCGCGCGCTGGCGCGGACGGCTCATGACAGGCATGTGCCAGGCGATCACAACACCTGCGTCACGACATTCGCGGGTGTCGTCGCGAAAGAGTTGCAGGGGATCCTCGCGGGCCGAAATCCCCCGCGCGGATTGCGATAGCGTCCCCCGCTGAATTCCACTATTGGATCGTGCGAAGCGAACAGACCCGCTCCACGATGAAAAGCTCACCCAAACTGGCGCAGCTGTCGGTCTTGACCCTTGCCTTCGGGCTGAGCCAGGCATTCCGGACCATTCCGTCCATTACGGTCAACGGCATCGCCGAGGAATTGCATGCCGGCCCGGCCGCTCTGGCTTTGTTCGGTGGTGTCTTTCATTGGAGCTTCGCACTGATGCAGGTGCCGGTCGGGCTGGTACTCGACATATTTGGCGTGCGCCGCGCAGTGATTGCGCTTTCCGGCTTCGTCATTTTGGGCGGAGCGCTTTGCACGTTTGCCCCCGACATGAACGCGTTGTTCCTGGGCCAAATCCTGATCGGAATTGGCTGCGCTCCGGCTTTCATGGCCGCAATCGTGTTTACGGCGAAGCATTGGCCGGTGGCCCGCTTCGCCGGAATCTCCGGGCTTGTTTTGGCCATCGGCAGCGGTGGAATGCTGCTGTCGGCGACGCCTCTGGCCTGGGTCATCGATCGTTGGACCTGGCGAAGCGCGTTCGCCGTCCTGACGATAATGTCGATATTCGCGCTGCTCGCGTCTGTATTGGTCCTGGAAAAATCCGCAGTACAGCGCTCACGCAAGCTTGCATCCGAAATCTGGGCCGGGTTCTACGGCCTTCGAATCGTCCTGTTCGGCCGCCGGCCCATTGCGCTTCTTGCCATTGGCTTCGTCAGTTACGGCGCCGTCATCACGATCAGGGGACTTTGGGTCGTGCCGATGTTCGTCGAACGGTACGGATTGAGTCTTCTCTCGGCCGGCAATGTTGCACTGCTTGTTTCAATAGCGATGATTCTCGGCCCGGCGGTTGCGGGTCATTTCGATCCGAGCGACAAAGCGCGCCCGGCCGTCATAACGATGATCGCGCTGGCAATTGCAGCCACGGTCGGCGCCCTGGCGATATTCGACGGCTTTTCGCTCTGGCTCGACGCGATTCTCTGCGTCGTGCTTGGATTTCTTTCGGGCTTCTTCATTCTTATTTATGCGGAGTCGCGCAGCTCTTATCCGCCCGAGCTGACCGGCCGCGGACTTACGGCATTGAATATGAGCTTTTTTCTCGGCGCGGCCGTCGCCCAGTCGCTATCGGGAGTGATTGCCGCCGGTGCGCAACAGGCCGGCTGGAATGCGATCGACGCCGTCCTGCTTTTTCTGGCGGCGGCACTGCTTGCCGGAACGTTCGTATTTTTCACGCTGATACGAGGAGCAAGGGCCAAAGTTGCGTAAGGGGTTGTTCTTGCGATCGCCGCTTGCGCGACGCTCGGCAGCGCGGATTTGTCACACACAATAAAATTCGGTCCTGTCCTCTTGGCGTAGCCATCATTTATGCGTGGGCCGCCGTGCAAAACGCCGGTCCGGCAGTGTCCGGCACCCCGAATAAACGACTGGCGACTCTGCCTTGGCGCAAATCGACCTGGCAGCTGCCGTTGCCACGCGCAAGATTTTTAACGCTTTGCCTGTACGATACATTTACTTCTGATTAACGAATGACGCAGAAGCGTCCTGATGAGCCCAAGCACGACGCAACCGATCTATCGCGGGCCGCTGATTTCCGAGCTTGAACAGGCTGTCCGGAAAGGCTCGCAGGAGACGCGGGTCAGAACCCTCAGGCGCATCACCGACCTCTTTCTGGGCACCAAGGAAAAGCTCAGCGAAGAGCAAATCGAGGTGTTCGACCAGGTTCTCAGCCATCTGATCGCGCGGATGGAGTCCACGGCGCTGATCGAGCTCAGCGAGCGCCTTGCGCCGATCAACAACGCACCGAACAATGTCATCCATACACTTGCGGTCGACGACGAGATCGCAATTGCAGGACCCGTTCTTTCGCTGTCCGACCGCCTGACCACGCAGGATCTTGTCGAAATTGCAATGGCCAAAGGCCAATCGCATCTGCTGGCCATCTCCAGGCGAAGCCGTCTCACCGAGTCCCTGACCGACGTCCTGGTCGAGCGAGGGGACGCGCAGGTCATCACCGCTCTGGCCGAGAATTCGGGCGCGCAGCTGTCGGAGAAAGCGTATGCCGAGCTGGTCGACAAGCCCGATACCGACGAGACGCTTCTGGAAAAACTCGGCCTGCGTCTCGATATCCCGCTCCATATTTTCCGGCGATTGCTGGAACGCGTGAGCGAGGCAGTCCGTACACGGATTGTGGCATTGGCTCCGGCTGAAAAGCGTCACGACATCACGGAGTTTCTGGCCAGCATTTCAAATGACACCGTCGAAATGGACGAAGTTGACCGTGACTTTGGGGCGGCGGAGCGCCTTGTGCGGGCGTTGCATGAAAAAGGCGAGCTCGATCAGGTCGCGCTGCTGGGGTTTGCAAAGGGACGCCAATATGCGGCGGCGGTGACCGCGCTTGCGACGCTCTGCGATGCTTCCGTCGACATGATCAAGCAGATGCTGGACGATGGCCGCAACGAACCGCTGCTGATCCCCTGCAAAGTTGCAGGCGTATCCTGGCCGACCCTGCGCGCGTTGCTGCAGGACGATGTTTTTGGCCGGGCGGCGTCTGACGATGAGCTGATCAAGCTCAAAAGCGACTACAACAAGTTGTCGCCCACGACAGCCAGGAAAGTGCTTGAGTTCTGGTCCGAACACCGGACCTACGCAAAAATACCAAGCTGAATTTGCGCCTGGACTTTCGTTACCCATTACCTCCGGCCCTTTCCCGCACCGGTTTCAACCGGTAAGCGTGCCGCAGCCCCTGCCCAGCCAGGCGCGACGATCTGCACAATTCAAGTTTCAGGCCTCGCGGCTAGGCTAAAGCCAAGGTCAAAGCAGGACCAGCGACAGGGGCGACGTTATGCAGACAGCATGGCTCTTGGTGATTTATGCCCTGATCATTGTCATCGGGGTCCTACTCGTCGTGGCAAACGGCCTGTTCGTGCTGGATCGAAAGTTTCCTTCGATGAGCGTGCCGGTTTCAATTTTTTTGTACTTCTCCGTGTTTTTCTTCGGATGGAAACTTGCAATCCGTCTGACGGCACCTCGGCATTAGCAATCACATCCAGTCACTCAATGGGGGCGACCATGGAACGGATTTTGGAGCGGTTTCGAAAATTCTGCATCATAACAGGTACGGCCGCACTGGCCTGTTCCGGTTTTCTGTTTCAGACATCCGGGGCCGCGGCGCAATCCTGGCCCGGCCGGACGGTGACCATTATCGTTCCGTTCGGAGCCGGCAGCATCACCGACAGTCTGGCGCGCGTGCTCGCCGACAAGCTGGGAACCATGTGGAAGCAATCGGTCGTTGTGGAAAATCGCCCCGGCCTTCCCGGCACCACGGCCGTGGCGAAGAGCGCGCCGGACGGCTACACGCTGATGCTGACATCCAACGGCCACACGATCGCCGGCGTCATCAACAAGGGCATCCAGTTCGACCCGGTGAAGGATTTTGCCGGGGTGACCGTGATCGCCTCCGTGCCGCTCGTCGCGATCGTGCCCAATGATTTTGCAGCCAAGACGATGAAGGAATTTGTCGCGCTCGCAAACGAGTCGCCGGGGAAACTGAATTTCTCGTCGGCCGGCGTCGCCAGCACCTCGTTTCTGTCTGCCGAGATTTTCAGGCAGGGCGCCAGAATCAATATCGTTCATGTGCCCTACAAAGGCGTGCCGGACGCGACCAACGCGGTGATCCGCGGCGACGTCCAGATGTACTTTGCGCCCATTCCCAACGCGAAGGAACTGAGCGAGGCCGGCAAGGTTCGGGCTCTCGCCATCAACTCCAGCAAGCGCGCACCGCAGCTCCCGAACGTCCCGACCATCGCAGAGGCCGCGGTGCCGGACTACAAATATGAATCATGGTTCGGCATGCTGGCGCCGGCCGGAACGCCGCCCGCAATCCTTGCCAAAGTCAGCCAGGACATCGCCCAGGTGCTGAAAATGCCCGACATGGTTGAAAAGCTGACCACGTTCGGCTCAATCCCCGCTCCCAATTCGCCGGAGCAATTCGACGCGATCATAAAGAGCGACACCGAGCGCTACGGCAAGGTTCTCAGGGATGCGGGCGTCGCGTTGAACTAACGGGCTGCGCGCAGCCTGCGCCGGCCGCAGCTTTTTTCCTGCGCGGCCGGCGCGATGGGAAAATCATTTAACTTCAGCACACTAGGAGCCCGCTCAGCTCCCGCGGTGCAGTTCCAGTCCGCAAAGCAACTCCACCGCGCCAGGCGCGCAGGTCACAAGGTCCAATGGACGAAGTCCGGCCTGTGATGCATTTTACGAGCAAGCCGACGACCAATACTCCCTGCGCACCAAGCCGGGCAGCGAGTTGCGGGAGCCTCTTCACGTTCCATTTCCAGAATGGGAGCGCGAATGTCAAAGCTGCAAAGTTGGTCAGTGTTGCTGGTCACGACCTGGGCCTTCACGGTTTGTTTCGCCGTGTGGATGATGTTCGGTGTGACGGGCATTCCGATTCGCGCGCAACTCGACCTTGACTCCACACAATTCGGCATCCTCACCGCGACACCGGTCCTCACCGGCGCGCTTTTCCGCCTGCCGCTCGGTATCTGGACCGACCGCTTTGGCGGCCGGCCCATTATGCTTATTCTCCTGCTCGGCTGCGCGTTGCCTGTCTGGGCGTCCGCTCATGCGACAGCACTCTGGCAATTTCTTCTTCTGGGACTCGCGCTTGGCCTCGTCGGCGCCTCGTTTTCGGTCGGAACGCCCTATGTCGCGCGCTTTTTTCCGAAAGAGCGCCGCGGCTTTGCAATGGGTTTCTTCGGCGCGGGCACGATCGGCGCCGCCCTCAACATGTTCGTCGCGCCTTCGCTCATCGAAGCCTATGGCTGGCAGATGGTGCCAAAGGTATATGCTGTGGCACTGATCGTCACCGCGGCGCTGTTCTGGATCTTCTCGGCGCCGGATCCGGCCCGCGCCTCCGCTTCATCTTCGATGATGCAGCAGCTGAGCGTGCTGCGCGATCCGCGCGTCTGGAAATACTGTCAGTACTACTCAATCGTGTTTGGCGGCTTCACCGCGCTGTCGGTCTGGATGCCGCAGTATTTCAAATCCGAATACAACCTCTCGATCACGCAAGCCGCGCTGCTGGCCGCCTGCTTTGCGCTTCCCGCCGGGGCATTCCGCGCACTCGGCGGCTGGCTGTCGGACCGCTTCGGCGCCCATGCGGTGACCTGGTGGGTCTTGTGGGTGGCGTGGGTCTGCCTGTTCCTTTTGTCCTATCCGAGGACCGATCTGATTGTGCACACCATCCGCGGGCCGGCCGGTTTCACGATCGCGCTGTCGAGCTGGCAATTCACCGGACTGCTGTTCATCCTGGGCGTGGCCTTCGCTTGCGGGATGGCCTCGACATTCAAATATATCGGTGATGACTTCCCCGACACCATCGGCGTGGTTTCTGGCATTGTCGGCATGGCCGGCGGCCTCGGCGGCTTTCTTCTGCCGATCATGTTCGGCGGCATCCTGGATTGGCTCGGTGTCAATTCGAGCTGCTTCATGCTGCTCTACGGCATCGTCTGGGTGTCGCTCATTCTCATCTACTTCACCGAGGTCCGCCGGGCCCCCGCAATGGGAGAGGCGCCTCACCGCCAGCCAGGCCAATCCATCGCCGCCGCGAGCGAAATGAGAGGAGCCGCGACATGAGCCACTTCCTCGAACGGATGACGTATTTTGCGCGGCCGCGCGAATCTTTCGCCGACGGACTTGGCGAGCTCCGCGACGAAGATCGCATGTGGGAGGAGGGCTACCGGCAGCGCTGGCAGCACGACAAGATCGTGCGCTCGACCCATGGCGTGAACTGCACCGGCTCGTGCTCATGGAAAATCTACGTCAAGAGCGGCGTGGTCACCTGGGAGACGCAGCAGACCGATTATCCGCGCACGCGCGCCGGCATGCCCAATCACGAGCCGCGCGGCTGCTCACGCGGCGCCTCGTACAGCTGGTATCTCTACAGTGCAAGTCGCATCAAATATCCGATGGTGCGCGGCCGCCTGGTCAAGGCCTGGCGGGAGGCGCGCAAGACGCTGGCGCCCGTCGAGGCCTGGGCTTCGATCACCGGCAATGCGTCGACAGCGCAATCATACAGGGAGATGCGTGGCCGCGGCGGTTTCGTGCGCTCAACCTGGCAGGAGACGAGCGAGATCATTGCCGCCGCCAATGTCCATACGATCAAGACGTTCGGTCCGGACCGCGTCGTCGGCTTCTCACCGATCCCGGCAATGTCGATGGTGTCCTACGCTTCCGGCGCGCGCTATCTGAGCTTGATCGGCGGCACGCTGCTCTCGTTCTACGACTGGTACTGCGACCTGCCGCCGTCGAGCCCGCAGACCTGGGGCGAGCAGACGGACGTGCCGGAATCGGCCGACTGGTACAATTCCGGCTACATCATCGCCTGGGGCTCGAACGTGCCGCAGACGCGCACGCCGGACGCGCACTTCTTTGTCGAGGCGCGCTACAACGGCACGAAAGTGGTGGCGGTCACACCGGATTACGCCGAGGTCGCCAAGCTCTCCGATCTCTGGCTGCATCCCAAGCCGGGCACCGACGCCGCGCTCGCGATGGCGATGGGCCACGTCATCCTGAAGGAATTCTTCATCGACCGGCAGACGCCCTATTTCCAGGACTACTGCAGGCGCTACACCGATATGCCGATGCTGGTGCGGCTGCGCAAGGACGGCGAGCGTTTCGTGCCGGATCGCTACGTGCGGCAGAGCGACCTTCCTGGCGCGCCTGTTTCCGACCGTGCGGCTTGGAAGACGGTGGCCGCCAACGAGAAAACCGGCAGGCTGGTCGTGCCGCAGGGCGCGATGGGTTATCGCTGGCCGAAAGACAGCGAGCCCGCCGGCCGCTGGAACCTCGAGGAAAAGGACGGCGAGACCGGCGAGACCGTTCATCTGGCGTTGTCGTTGCTGGACAGCCGCGATGCGGCCGTGCCAGTGGCCTTTCCATATTTCGGCGGCAGGCCGCACGAGTATTTCCAGGGCAACGACCAGGGCGGCGACGTGCTCACGCGGAATGTTCCGGTCCGGCGCATCGCTCTCGCCGACGGCGAAGCGCATGTCGCGACGGTGTTCGACCTGCTTTGCGCCAATTACGGCATCGATCGTGGCCTCGGCGGCGCCTGCGCAAAAAGCTTTGATGATAACGTCCCGTACACGCCGGCCTGGCAGGAGCAGATCACAGGCGTTTCCGCCGCGCACGCAATCGAGGTCGCGCGCGGCTTTGCCGAGAATGCGGAGAAGACGAAAGGCCGCTCGATGGTGATCATCGGCGCCGGCATGAACCACTGGTATCACCAGGATATGGGCTATCGCTCAATTATCAACATGCTGATGATGTGCGGCACGGTCGGCATCTCCGGCGGCGGCTGGGCGCATTACGTCGGACAGGAGAAGCTGCGGCCGCAGACCGGCTGGACCATGCTCGCCTTCGCGCTCGACTGGGTGCGGCCGCCGCGGCATATGAACGGCACATCGTTCTTCTACGCGCACAGCGATCAATGGCGCTACGAGAAGCTCGACGTTACCGACCTCCTGTCGCCGTTCGCGGATCGGGCTCCCTATCGCGGCAGCATCATTGATCTCAATGTTAAAGCGGAACGCATGGGCTGGCTGCCATCGGCGCCGCAGCTCGCCTGCAACCCGCTGCATGTGGCAGCCGAGGCCGAAAAGGCCGGTGTTCCGGTCAAAGAGCACGTCGTCGCTGGTCTCAAGTCCGGGCGGATCGCGATGGCCTGCGAGGACCCCGACAACCCGGTCAATTTCCCGCGCAACCTGTTCATCTGGCGCTCGAACCTGTTCGGCTCGTCCGGCAAAGGTCACGAATACTTCTTGCGGCATTTCCTCGGCACGCGGCACGGCCTGCAGGGGAAAGACCTTGGCGAGATGGGCGGAGACAAACCGCGCGATGTGACATGGCGCGATCCCGCGCCCGAGGGCAAGCTCGATCTCGTGGTCACGCTCGACTTCCGCATGTCGACGAGCTGTCTCTACTCGGACGTCGTGCTGCCGACCGCCACCTGGTACGAGAAGAATGATCTCAACACCTCAGACATGCATCCCTTCATCCACCCGCTGTCGGCAGCGGTGGACCCGGTCTGGGAGTCGCGCAGCGACTGGGAAACCTACAAGACCATCGCCCAGCGCTTTTCAGAGCTGGCGAAGGGTCACCTGGGCGTCGAGCGCGACGTCGTGCTCACGCCGATCCAGCACGATTCACCGGGCGAGCTGGCGCAACCTCTCGACGTCAAGGACTGGAAGAAAGGCGAGTGCGATCTCGTCCCCGGAGTTACGGCGCCGCAGATCACCATGGTCGAGCGGGATTATCCGAACACGTATCGACGCTTCACCGCGCTTGGGCCGCTCGCCGACCGGCTCGGCAATGGCGGCAAGGGCATCGCCTGGAACACGCAGGACGAAGTAAACGGACTGGGCGCACTAAACTACCGTGTCGACGATGGCGGCCCGACCCAGGGACGCCCCCGCATCGACAGCGATATCGACGCCGCCGAAACCATCCTCTACCTCGCGCCCGAAACCAACGGCGAAGTGGCGGTCAAGGCATGGCAGTCACTCGGCAAGGTCACAGGCCGCGACCACACGCATCTCGCGGAGACGCGCGAGGACGAAAAGATCCGCTTCCGCGACATCCAGGCGCAGCCCCGCAAGATCATCTCCTCTCCGACCTGGTCCGGCATCGAGAGCGAGCACGTCAGCTATACCGCAGGCTATACCAACGTCCACGAGTTGATCCCCTGGCGCACGCTGACGGGACGCCAGCAATTCTACCAGGACCATCGCTGGCTTATCGACTTCGGGGAAGGATTTGCAGTGTACCGGCCGCCGATCGATACGCGGACCGTTGCCGGCATGCGTGGCACCCGCAGCAACGGCGAAAAGGAGGTCGTTCTCAACTTCATTACGCCGCATCAGAAGTGGGGCATCCATTCGACCTACACCGACAATCTGATCATGCTCACGCTGTCGCGCGGCGGACCCATCGTGTGGCTGTCGGAGATCGATGCGAAGGCCGCCAACATCGTCGACAATGACTGGATCGAGCTCTTCAACGCGAATGGCGCCATCGCCGCGCGTGCCGTCGTCAGCCAGCGCGTGCAGGCCGGAATGTGCATGATGTACCATGCGCAGGAAAAGATCGTGAACGTGCCGGCCTCGCAGATCACCGGGCAGCGCGGCGGCATCCACAATTCGGTAACACGCACGGTCCTGAAGCCGACGCATATGGTCGGCGGTTATGCCCAGCTCTCCTATGGCTTCAATTATTACGGCACGGTCGGCTCGAACCGCGACGAGTTCGTCATCGTGCGCAAGCTCGTCAAGATCGACTGGCTTGACCATTCCAATCCGGTCGATCGCGCTGTTGCAGGAGTCGCATCATGAAAATCCGCGCGCAAGTGGCGATGGTTCTCAACCTCGACAAGTGTATCGGCTGTCACACCTGCTCGGTCACCTGCAAGCAGGTATGGACCTCGCGTCAGGGCATGGAATATGCCTGGTTCAACAATGTCGAAACCAAGCCCGGCATCGGCTATCCCAAGGACTGGGAGAACCAGAAGCGCTGGCGCGGCGGCTGGGAGCGCAGGAAGAACGGCAAGATCGTGCCGAAGCAGGGCGGCCGCCTGTCGGTGCTGGCCAAGATCTTCGCCAACCCGAACCTGCCCGAGATCGACGACTATTACGAGCCGTTCACGTTCGACTATGAGCATCTCCAGATAGCGCCCGAGCTTCCAACCGCGCCAGTGGCGCGGCCGCTGTCCCTGGTCACCGGGCGGCCGATGGAGAAGATCGAATGGGGTCCGAACTGGGAGGAGATTCTCGGCGGCGAGTTCGATAAGCGCTCGCAGGATTATAATTTCGAGGCGGTGCAGAAAGACATCTACGGCCAGTTCGAAAACACCTTCATGATGTATCTGCCGCGACTCTGCGAACACTGCCTCAACCCGAGCTGTGTCGCCTCCTGCCCGTCCGGTTCGATCTACAAGCGCGAAGAAGACGGCATCGTCTTGATCGACCAGGACAAGTGCCGCGGGTGGCGTATGTGCGTCTCCGGCTGCCCATACAAGAAGATTTATTACAACTGGACTTCCGGCAAGGCCGAGAAATGCATCTTCTGCTATCCTCGCATCGAAGCGGGACAACCGACCGTCTGCTCGGAAACCTGTGTCGGCCGTATCCGCTATCTCGGCGTGCTGCTCTATGACGCCGACGGCATCGAGAAAGCCGCGTCGATGGAAAACGAGCAGGATCTCTATGAGGCGCAATTGAAGCTGTTCCTCGATCCGAACGACCCAGCCGTCATCGCGCAAGCCCGCGCTGACGGTGTACAGGACAACTGGATCGAGGCGGCGAAGCGCTCGCCTACCTACAAAATGGCGGTCGACTGGAAGATCGCGTTTCCGCTCCATCCGGAATACCGCACGCTGCCGATGGTCTGGTACGTACCGCCATTGTCGCCGATTCAGTCGCATGCCAGCGCTGGCGGAA
>DASSRJ010000201.1:0-17677 GCA_035701845.1 Pseudolabrys sp.
TCGCGGGGACGAGCGGTTGATTCAATCTGAATGGACAATGCACTAGCCTTGCATTACGGCGCTCGCTGCCGCAGCAAAATACGGGTCTGCGATACAATAAGCGTTACTCTTGTCGGCCATCGCCTGCTTACAATGCGTCAAAGACGAGTAGCCGCATTTGAAAATTGCATGCTCTTTATCGACGAACCCGCACCACTCCGGTGCATCCGAAGTCGTGGTCCGGCTGGCTAAGACAGCGAGCACGAACAGTGCGGTACGAAGTTTGGATGCCATGACCAAAGATACCCTCGAACGATAAGCGAAATTCACGTATCCATTCTGATTGGCAAAATCAGAAGACTCGTTGGCCTGAAGTACGTCGGCGCGACGCTTGACAAGCCCGGCGTGGCACAAAATCGCGCCGCGCCAGGCGTGCCTTGCAATTAATGCGTAATGACGTCCGCAATTTTGTTGTCGTGCGGATTGACGATCAACAGTTTGTTGTTCTCAAGCAGGGCGTATTGATAGCGCCTGAGGCTTGGAACTTTGTTGGAGGTCTTTATTGGCACCGGATATGTCATCAAGGTGCTTGGCACCGAAGTCCCGACCTTGATGGAGAAATTGGCCGGCGCTTTCTCCTTTCTGGCGTGCTTGGCGATGTCCCGCCAAACCGTTTTTTCCTGGCTGCTGGTCAGCGACAACTGGTCCTTCTGCAGCATCGAAGACGAAGCCGGCTTTGCCTTTATGTCTTTCGATCCGCTGCTCGCGCTCGCAACAGAAAGGCCGGACAGAAGTGCGATAGTGACGACACTCAAGAATGTTCTGGTTTTCATTGGGAATTATCCGTCCAAGAGCAATCGCCCTTGTTCGCGCAATACTGCATTGGCCCGAAATGTTCCGTCGAGCAAACGCGACAGCAGATTAAATTTTGTTCAGGCGGCGAACCCCGGCAGTCTGCGCATCGCGCCTGCAGCACCGGCGCGCGATGGAACAAAAGGACGATCCAGACGTTCCGTTCCCGAAATCAACAAATCTGGCCGCTGACGACGGGGGCGACACCCTTTGCACTCAGCCGGCACTGGGACGCTACCTGTCGTGCGGCGGTGCGAAAAGGATAGCTCCCATGACAACGACCACTTCTCTCCGTCGCGGGCTCAGCCGTCGCGACGTCATCAAGACAGCTGCGACCGTGGGCTTGATAGCCGGTATTGGCCCGGTTGTTCAAACGCGACCGGCCTACGCAGCGAAAAAGACGCTGAAAATCCTTCAGTGGAGTCACTTTGTCCCGGCCTATGACAAGTGGTTCAACAATCAATACGTGAAGGAATGGGGCGAGAAAAACGACACCGACGTCACGGTCGACAATATCAACCTGGGTTTGATTCAGTCGCGTGCGGCCGCCGAGGTATCGGCGCAGAAGGGTCATGATCTCGTTCTCTTCCTGTCGCCGCCGTCGGTTTATGAAAGTCAGGTCGCCGACCTCTCGGATGTCTACGCGGAATGCGAGAAAAAGCACGGCAAGCCCATCGATCTCGCCGTCAAGAGCACTTACAACCCCAAAACCAAAAAGTACTTTGCTTTCTCGGACAGCTTCGTTCCTGATCCGGTCAACTATCGCGTCGATCTCTGGCACGACATCGGCATGAAGCCGGACAGCTGGGACGATATTCGTTCCGGTGGAAAGAAGATCAAGGACAAAACCGGAATTCCGGTCGGCATTGGTCTGTCGTCTGAGCTGGATACAGCGATGGCGATGCGGGCGATCATGTATTCGTTCGGATCGCATGAACAGGATTCAGAGGGCAATCTGACCATCAAGTCCAAGGAAACTCTGGACGCCATCAAGTTCGTCAAGGCGCTTTATCAGGAAACGGAGACCCCCGAAGTCTTCGCCTGGGATCCGTCGTCCAATAACCGGCAGATGTTGGCGGGAAAATCATCTTTGGTCCTCAACGCCATCTCGATCACGCGCACGGCCGAGAACGACAAGATGCCGATTGGTGCAAAGATTGCGTTAGCGAAGGCCGCCAAGGGTCATGTGCGCCGGATCGGCCTCGAACACGTGATGAACTGCTATGTGGTCTGGAAGTTCGCCGACAATGTCGATGGAGCCAAGAAATTCCTGGTCGATTACATCGACAACTTCAAGAAAGGATTTCTGGCGAGCGAATTCTACAACTTTCCCTGCTTCAGCAAGACGGTTCCGGACCTGAAACAGCTCATCTCCAATGATCCGAAAGCGGTGCCGCATGACAAATATGCGGTGCTCGATGACGTCGTCAGTTGGGCCACCAATGTCGGTTATCCGGGTTACGCAACCGCCGCGATCGATGAAACGTTCAGTACCTGGGTCATCAACACGATGTTTGCCAAGGCGGCCACCGGAGCCGAGACCCCCGAAAATGCCATGGCACAAGCCGAGACTGCGATGAAGGCAATCTGGGAGAAATGGAAAGACAAGGGAATGATCTGATCCTCACCGGGAAGACGGTGAAACGTCCGAGTGGGGTGCGCAGTAAAGCCTTCCGTCGCTCAAGCCGCGGCGGAAGGACGGAGGCTTGCAGTGGCCACGGTCCAGGCACGGCGTATTTCAAAGCACTTTGATGGTGTGAAAGCGGTTGATGGCATCGATCTGATGGCGAACGAGGGCGAATTCCTCGTTCTGCTGGGTCCATCCGGATGTGGAAAAACGACGCTCATGCGTATGATCGCCGGACTCGAACACCCGAGTTCCGGCGACATCCTGATTGACGGAGCGGTTGTAACCGAATTGGCTCCGCGGGCGCGCAATATCGCGATGGTGTTCCAGAGTTATGCGCTCTATCCGCATCTCACGATTTACCGGAACATTGCGTTTCCGCTGCGTGCCGCCGGCGTATCCAGGAGCGAAATTCACAAGAAGGTTGAGTGGGCGGCTGCCATGTTTGGAATCGGCCGGCTGCTCGACCGCAAGCCGCGCCAATTGTCGGGCGGCGAACGTCAACGGGTCGCGCTGGCGCGTGCCGTCGTGCGCGAGCCTGTCGCCTTTCTTCTCGATGAGCCTCTATCCAATCTGGATGCGAAGCTGAGAAATTCAGCCCGCGACGAACTCAAGCAATTCCAGCGCCGCCTCGGCACCACGACCATTTATGTGACCCACGATCAGACCGAAGCCATGGGTCTGGGTGACCGGATCGCGGTCCTGAACCAGGGCAAGGTCTGGCAGGTGGGGACGCCCTATGAAATCTACCATCGGCCCGCGAATACGTTCGTCGCAACCTTTATCGGATCTCCGCCGATGAATTTGATCGAGGATGGCGAGACCTATCTGGGGTTCCGGCCCGAAGCATTTTTGCCATCCGGCATCGAGCCGGAGACAGATAAAATGACATTTCCGTTCAGCGTAAAGCGCGTCGAATATCTCGGCGCTGAGCGGCTGGTGTACGGCATGGTTGGACGGCGCGGATCCAACTTCAACGCGATCTCGAAGATACCGACCAACATCCGTGTGGAGATCGAGGCCGGGCAGCAATTGGAGTTTTCCGTCCGTCGCCAGGATATTGAACGCTTTGATCGTGGGGGATCCAGGCGCCTGCAAGGATAGGGCGGCGATGCGAAGCCCGGTAACAGTGGTACAGGCGCCGACCCGACGATTTGGCTTTTCTTTGGGGCGGCTTGCCGACAGTGATCGATGGCTGCTGCGATTCATGCTGGCGCCAACCATCGTCTACATTGTTCTGCTGGTCGGGTTTCCGTTCCTGCTGTCCCTGTATTACAGCCTGTCGGATGCGACCGTTGCCAGCCAGGAACTCCATTTTGTCGGGTTGGAAAATTTCGAACGCATTATTGCCAGTCATACCTTCTGGATTGCGCTCAAAAATACGGTGATCATTACCGTCATCTCGCAGGTTCTTGTTATTACATTCGCCAATGTGCTCGCAATTGCGCTGATTTCAGATTTCCGCGGCAAGTGGTTCGTCCGTTTTCTTATCCTTTTGCCCTGGGTAGCGCCGATCTCGCTCAGCAGCATCGGCTGGCTTTGGATCTTCGATTCAATTTACAGCATCATCAACTGGACAGCGCAGGCGGTTGGTCTGTTCGGCCCCCATTATTGGCCGATCTGGCTGGGCGAGCCTCACCTGGCAATGGCTTCGATAATAGTCGTGCAGGTGTGGCGGATGCTTCCGCTTGCAACCATTATTATTCTGGCCGGGCTATCGTCGATTCCCAAGGACATACATGACGCCGCCGCGGCGGACGGCGCCGGATTCTGGCTGCATCTTTTCGCAATCACACTTCCGCTCGTTGCACCGGTGGGCGTTGTCGCACTGCTGTTTGGAATTGTCTTCACGTTCACCGATCTTATCGTGGTCTTTGTCCTCACGCGGGGCGGCCCTTACGACACGACCCAGGTGCTGACGAGCTGGGCATATTTCACCGGCATCCAGGGCGGGGATCTCGCCGGCGGCGCAGCGATTTCACTATTTTTGCTGCCGGTGCTGGTTGCGGTGTCAATCATCTTTCTTCGTTTCGCGCGCCGTGCGGAGGTCGCAGGATGAAAAATGCAGCGCCCCGCATTCGTGGTCTGGTCAAGCGCTCTGGCCGCGCCGCAATTTTGGTCTTCTTCGTTACCTTTCTTGCATTCCCATTCTACTGGATGTTGATCACGACGTTTAAGACCACAAGAGATCTCTACAATACGGCCTATAATCCATATCTGTTTCACGATCCGCCGACATGGCATCATCTTCATGTCCTCTTTCAGGATACGCAGTACGTGCAATGGCTCGCCAACACTGCTTTCGTTGGCGTGCTTGTCGTTGCCATCACGCTGCTGCTTGCCGTGCCGGCGGCTTACGCCCTCGCGCGGATGACCGGTAGCTGGGCGCAAAATCTGGGAATCGCTATTTTCCTGACCTACCTCGTACCGCCGACAATCCTGTTCATTCCGTTCTCGCGGATCATCAGCGATCTGGGGCTGCAGGACTCATTGTGGTCGCTCGTGCTCGTCTATCCGAGCTTCACGGTGCCGTTCTGCACGTGGCTGCTTATGGGCTTCTTCAAAGCGATCCCGCGCGACCTGGAGGATGCGGCAATGATCGACGGCCTGAGCCGCTTCGGCGCATTCCTGAAGGTTGTGTTGCCGATCTCTGTCGCGGGCATGCTGACTGCAGTCATATTTGCATTCACATTGGTGCTGCAGGAATTTGTTTATGGCGTGACGTTTATCACCTCGTCGGCGAGTTACACTGTAAGTGTTGGAGTGCCCACCTTTCTCGTGCGCGGCGACGTCTATTTTTGGGGCTCAATGATGGGAGCATGTCTCATCGTCAGCGTGCCGATCGCGATCATCTACAATTTATTTGTAGACCGCTTTGTCGTCGGATTCACCGTCGGAGCCATAAAGTAGCAAAGAGGAGCCCGCAGCCGACTCACGCCGCCGCGGTGTGCGTGTGACTCCGCAGACGAAGCGCCAGCACGACAAACGTGATGCCGAACAGGATCGAATAGGCGGCAATGGCCCAGACCAATCCGACCGCGCCGGCTCCCGGTGCGGCCAGCACCACGATACCGAACAACACCGACAGCACCCCGCCGAGGATCAGCATCCACTCGTTATCAATCTCCTTGCGCAATTGGATGGCGCCGATGATCTCGAAAATGCCGTGCACCAGCGCCCAGGCGCCGATGAACATCACAAGCAGGACCGCGGTAATGCCGGGCCACAGAAATGTCACCACGCCGGCGCCGATGCCGAGGAGGCCAACCACGATGAGCCACCAGGTCGGAATTGGCCTGGCGCTGCCGCTGAAGGCCGCGATCAGCGAAAGCACCCCGTCGACCAGTGCAAAAGCTCCGTAAAGCAGGACCAGGGTCACCAGCGTCAGTCCGGGCCACGTGAATGCGAGAACACCGAAGATGATGGCGGCAATCCCGCGCAGCAGCAGGGCCCACCAGCACTTGGCAAGCGCGTGCAGCATCGGGCGGTGGGGAAGTGGCATTGATGTTGTTGCCTGCATGACAGTCATCTCCCGGCAAGGTTAGGCGCTATTGGCCTTTGATGGAAAATCTATCGAACACCTGGCTCCGCCGGTAGTGGTCGTTCACCGATGGCGCGACGTAGGTATTCGGGGGCGCAACGTATGGGTTTTGAGGCGGCGCCTCCGCCCGCGCTGCGCGCGCCGCCGGGTGGATTTTCAATTGATTCTGAAATTCCGGTTTGGGTTGGGCATCACGTACGGCCGGCAATTCCATGTCGGGCGCGGGCGCCGGTGCGGTGGTGAGAACAGGTATGTTGTCAGAATGAAGAGAGGACTCGGGCAGACCCGAGCGTTGGCTGGTGGCGATCACAGGCGAAGCGCTCTTCTCCAATGTTGCGTCTGCAAGGAATAGCAACGCAATCAGCCCCAAACCTGCCACTGCAAGGAAGGTGAGAGCTGGCATAGCCGTGCTCCGACCGCACGCCCCTCGGGAACAGTTAGGCCCCTCCGATGGCGCCGGTCGAGTTGGACCATGGGCCTACGTGGCACTGTGGCTACGAGGCCCATTTGCACGGCAATTTCGGCGCTGAACCGTCGGTTCAGGCCAGGATGGAGAATGAAAGGACGAAAGCGGCGCAAACAGTGGCTGCCGTTACAAGCGCGAGGCGCAGGACGGTTTCCGGCAAACGGAGAATCGTCGCGTTCCGCCAGACCGCGTTCCAGTCGAACCGGTCGATCGCATTGCAGGGCGGGTTCCTGTGTTTGAATACCAGCTCGCCGGCGCCGAAGGGGATATCGCTCCGCGTGATCCCAATGTCCTTGAGTACCGCGTCAGGCAATTCGTCCAGTGCACGGCACGCCCCGTGGAGAAGCGGGCTGTAATGCGAAGCTGCGCTGTAAAGCTGGAAAACAACATTGATCATTGCGGACTCCGTTCGTGGCGTATCGTGTTTGCTTGCGTTCAATTGTTTCCGGGCCGGATGCGCCGGTCGTAGTCGTCGGCGAGCGCGCGCAGTGCGGCCGTGCAATCTCCGGAAAAGGATGGGCCATGCATCAACGCCAATGTTCGCGGCGACACTTTTGCGAGCGCACGGATTGTCGTTCCCATGCCGGGATTGAGGGCGGAATACCTGAACAGGTCTTCGGCGACGATCGCCGGTCCGACGACATCGCCATCGGTCAGTGCGGGACCATTGCCGAGCTGGGTGAACAGGTCGCCGCACAGCAGCGTTCCCGTCGACTCTTCAAAGACCACGCCTGCATCCCAACCGTGCGGTGTATGCGGCGTGTCGAGGTAACGGATCTTTTTGCCGCGGCCCAGATCGATGACCTCGCCGTCCTGAAGCACGCGCGGTGTGCGATCGGCAAAATCGTTGAGCGAGACCAGGCAGCCGGTCTGGCCGTGCGCGGCCTGTGCATTCGGGGCAAAGGCGAGCCACTCGTTCATCGCGCCGCACTCGTCGGCCTCGAAATGGCCGAAAGCGATCCAGCGCAGGCGTTCGGGTGGAATAAGACGGCTCACGGCATCCCGGTTGAGCGGAAACATCTTCCGCAGGCCGGTGTGGAACATGAGCGGCTCGTCTCCCAGGACCAGGAATTGATTGAAGGTAAAGCCGGCGGGCGGGGCGATATCGGGCACAAAGGTCGAGAGCCGGTAAATGCCGTCGGCGATCTCAGCGATCTTGGTCTCCATGGCTGCCTCCCGGGCCTTAATTTGAAGGTACAGCTATGTGTAACGAAATTTTCAGCCTTGTCAATATTGATTGCACATGATAGTGCAATGAAATTGATGACACGGACCTATACCCTCAAGCGCCGGGCCGAACAGCAGGCGGAAACACGGCAGCGCATCGTCGAAGCGGCCGTCGATCTGCACGGCACCGTGGGCCCCGCGCTTACAACGTTCAGCATGGTGGCTGAGCGGGCAGGCGTTCAGCGCCATACGCTCTATGCGCATTTTCCCGACGAGCGGAGCCTCTTGATGGCCTGCTCGGCGCTGGCCCTTGAGCGCGATCCAATGCCGAACCCCGCGCCTTGGCGAAGGATCGACGATCGACATGAACGGCTGCGCGTCGGTCTCACCGCGATCTATGGCTGGTTTGAGCGCGGCGCCGAACTGGCTGGATGCGTGTTGCGCGATGCCGAAATTCATCCGCTGGTTAGAGAAGTTTCCGGATTGCGGATGGGACCAACCATCGCAGCCTATCACGAGACGCTCGGCGCGAGGCTCAACGCCAGGCAACGGGCGATGCTGGCATTGGCCCTGAGCTTTTACACGTGGCGAAGCCTGGTCCGCGAGGGCGGGCTCACGCAGAGCGCCGCGGTCGACGCGATGCTGCGCGCCATCGAAGGTGCAAAATAGAAGTTGAGTCGGACCGCCAAATTCCAGGTCACGCCGCATCACACTTGGTTAGTGGCGGATAGTCACGCGAATATACCGGACGTGCGAGGTACTCCCGTTCTGGCCAGGTCCAGAATTGGCTTACGTTTTCGTAAGTCTTGATGGTCTTATTCCACAGTCTGAGTCCATATTTGGCGCCTTCTTTGCCGAGGCGGCGAATGTAGATGTTGCCAATCACGTTGTTGAGGTGATCAAACTTGATGGGTCCGCGTGGCGTATCGGAGAGACTGACGGCCTTCAGCGCTGCCATGAATTTCACTTTGTCCCGGGCGTCGCCTTGCACGGCCTTGAGGCCAGCGTTGGCCACGTCGCAATTGACGTAGAGGCCGGCTGCATAGAAGCCGGGTACCGTGTCGTAGTTCTTAAGCATCCCGTCAACGAAGCGCTTGTTGGCTTCGGACTCGAGATCGAGCGTGTAGGGGCTTGCTGAAACGAGGCCGATCGCTCCGTCGCCAAAACTCTTGAGCAGCGCGTCGTCCCCGCCAGTCTCTCCGGTCACTACCGGATACTTCAGACCCTCACTCGCATACTGCTTCATGAAGCGAAGCGGATTTGAACCCGCAAAGCCCTGGCAGACCCCATCGCAGTCACTGATCTGCGCAATGTAGGGCGTATAGTCCGGCGTCACGATCGGCGGCCATAACTTGCTGACAATGCAACCGCCGTCCTCCTGGAAGGCAGCTTGGAACCCACCCATTTGCTCGTAGCCGAAGGCAAAGTCCTCGACGATGGTAACGACGCGTTTGAGCTTCATCTCCGTGGCGGCGTAGTGCCCCATGGGTTGCATGGCCTGCGAAGACGTCGCGGATGCGCGCAACAAATACGGATTTGGTTTGCGCTGCGTAAGATCCTGCGCTGCCGCAAGACTGAGCGTCGGCATCTTATGCTGAATGATGTATTCGCTGATGGCGTATAGCTCGAAACTGGCAAGGGGACCAAGAATGAGGTCGACCTTCTCTCGTTCGACCAGTTCCTGGACCTTGGTTTTGGCACCGGCCGGGTTGCCGCCGGTATCGGCGGTGACCAGGTCAACCTTGCGGCCGCCCATGGTGTAATTCTTCTCCTTGAGGTAGGTGACGACGCCTTGCTCCATCTGAATGCCGCCTTCAGCGAGGGGCCCGGTCTTCACTGTGAGCAGACCAAGTTTGAACGGTGGCGTCCGGGCGAGGGCCGGAGCCTGGAAACGAGTCAATGCAGCGGCAGCACCGGCCGCCGTTGCCGCCAGAACCGCGCGGCGGGTGACTTTACTGGGTATGAACTTGCGAGACATTCTGTCCTCCTGCTCCCGGCCCGCCTTCGTTGACGCGTTCGCTTCGCCGTTGCGCTGAGAACAAATCGACGCAGTCGATTTCACAGATGATTCCAGGTGCGGCGTCATGCACTCGTTATCGAGACCTCGCGAACATGAAGAGATGCGCAGGCTCGCCAGGAACGAGAAATGCACTACGGCGCGTTGCGGCCTCTTAGCGGATATCCACGCTCGCAGCCGAATGTTCCACCCGTCACGGCGGGAAATAGATTAAATTTTGTCCATCACGGGTTTGAGTGGAAGCCACTCCGCAATGAGCGCTCTGCGTCCAACTCAGGCTTGCTGTTGTCGTAAATTTCGCGCTTCGACGGGGCGGTTGCACCTTCGGAATTGGCCCTCTCACAATAACGCGTAGCTGAAGAGCGTGTTGCCCCTTTCGCGGACAAGAGCCTTGCCGGCAGCCGACCAGCGTCGTGGTGTCATTGGTCGAGTAGAGGCATACATTGGAGCCTTGCGATCGCTGCTGGCGTTCCCGCAATGCATCAATTAGCCTACGTGAAAGTTGTCAGAGGAGTGCTGGGCAATGCAGGCGATGACACCGGGCGTCACCAAGGCCAATTCGGGCCTCGACGGGATCGTTTGGAGTATTCTGGGGCAGACCTATGTTCCCAAACAGCTCTCCGAGAGCTCGTTCGCCTGGCATGCGACCTTGCCGCCGACCACTTTCGTACCGCCGCACATCCACCCGACGCAGGACGAGTTCGTCTATATGCTCGAAGGGCGCATGGATGCGTTGATCGACGGCAAGGAGTTCACTGCGACCGCCGGCGACCTGATCAAGCTGCCGATGGGCATTCCGCACGGACTGTTCAACAAGTCCGATCAGGTCCTCAAGTGTCTTTTCTGGGTGACCCCGACGCGCAAGCTCTATGATCTGTTCTGGGCGATCCACTCGATGAAAGAGCAGAATCCGCCCGATGTCGTGGCGCTCTCGGCCAAGCATGAAGTCAACTTCCTGCCGCCGCCTCCGGGTGCCTGATCCGGCCCGTAAAATCGACAAGACAGCACAGCCATGAGCCGAATTACTCCGACGTCTTGGTGCGGTCGGCCAGCTTCCGTTTTAACTCCCGCATCTCCTCAAAGCGTTTGGTCACGTCCCGAATGATCGCGGCCATCCCAACCATCTGCCCTTGGCCGTCTTTCAAGGCGACGATCGTAAATTCGACCGAGATTGTCGCGCCGTCCCTGCGCAATGCCGGCACCGCGAGGATGTCGCCGGCACCGTAACGGCTTTCACCGGTCTTCATGGTCCGCCAGTAACCGTCCCAATGACGCTGCCGTAATCGCTCTGGAATAATCAGGTCGAGCGAACGTCCGATTGCTTCGTCATGGGTAAACCCGAAGATGCGAACCGCGCCCGGATTCCAAAAGGTAATGACGCCGTTGGCGTCGGCCGCGACAATTGCGTCTGAACTCGTCGACAGGACGGCGTCGCCAACAAGAGCGGGGAGTTTCACGTTTGATCTGTCGGCCTGCATACGCGAAAGGGGCTTGATATTTCAGTGGCGCAGACGTCTCAGGGCCCTGCCTTTATGCAGGGCGATATGATCGGTCTTGTCGCTTTTGATTTCATACTGAGGCTCGTCTTTCGTGGCGTGATGAATGTAGCCTTTGAAATTCACGTTCTTGACGTGGATGCGCACGATCGTGCCGCTGACCCGTCCGGCTTCGGAATTCCAGCTTACGTGATCGCCAACGTTGAACGATGCCTTGGCCATGGATCATCTTACCAAGTCGCGCCTGCGGGATCACGCACGTATCGATCACCGCCACAAAAAGGGATACCACCATCCGTGAACAGCGGACGAATATGGACCTGCGCCCATTCCGGTCTGATTTGCCGAGAACAGATCCGTGAATTCGGTCTCCTGCGGCTGCGCGCCAGTTATTTCAGTCTTCATGCGCATCGTGCGGTCCGCATCTTGATCAGATCGCATCCGTTCATCAGATGACGATGGCCGATATACCTTGAGCACCGTCAGGCCGCGCCTGGCGCCCAGCGATGTTCGCCAGGCGATGGATTGACCCTCTGAAAGTCCCACAAGGGCGGCGCCGATTGAAGTCATTACCGAAATCTTTCCCTGGTTGATGTTGGCTTCCGCCGGAACGACAAGCTGTACTTTTTTCACTCGACCGGTGAGGTCGTAGCGAAATTCAACCCAGGAATACATGGTGACGGCATCGATCGCTTCTGCCGCGGTGACCAATGTCGCACGCTTGATTTCGCCCGTCAGAAACTCAGCGACATGCGGATTGGCGTTCGAGGCCGTCTCGGCAAGAGATGATAGTCTTTCTATGTCCGATGAAATCAATTTGATGGGCGGGCTTTCGGTCGCCAGGAACATCGGTGATACTCCAGATCGTCGTGCGGTTAAACGACGCCACACGCGCACCTTCAGCCGAGGTACGGGAAAGCGTGATTGGAATTTTTCGAGACAGATTTTTGAACGACCCCGAGGCAAACGGCTCGGGGTTCATTTGCCGAAGATGAAACGATCCGTGCGGGCAAAAAATGGAATGTGTACCGGAATTGTCATACAACCGATCTAGGCGGTTTGGTTTTCTTGTCAACGCTCAGCGACAAATTAGCGCGTCTTCGCAGCGGGTATCGTGTTGTCGTCCATCAGACGCCTAAGCGACTTTTTCACCTCTGTTGACCTGTTCCTTGGCGAATCCGGCCTTGGCGGCGTAACCGCGTACGATCGCCTTGCGTTCCTCATAAGACAGAACGTTGTCGATATTGTCGAAGCCGTCAGGCGCGCGCTGTTCGACCGCATCGATTACGCCTTCTGGTCCGCCGGACCGGTTTGATTGCACGATCTGCGCCGTCATCGGCAGCCGCTCGCGCTCATAGGCCCACAGTGCCTGGCCGACATGGTCGGCTTCGCTCAGCCGATCCGCCAGGCAGCGCGCATCGAGTATCGCCTGCGATGCCCCGTTTGATCCGACCGGATACATCGGATGCGCGGCATCGCCGAGCAACGTCACGCGGCCATGCGACCAGTGTGGGAGCGGATCGCGGTCGCACATCGGGTATTCCCAGAACTCCGGCGTCGACTCAATGAGGGCCCTGGCGTCGACGAAGGGAATATTGAAGCGTTGAACATGCGGCATCAGGTCTTCGAATTTGCCGGCTCGTGACCAATCCTCCTTGCGAGGCGGCGCGCCGCCTTCGCCTATTTTGACCAGCACGGCCCAATTGGTGAGCGGCCTGTCCTCGCGGGCTCCTTCGCCAATCGGATAAACAACGAGCTTGCCTGCCATCCCGCCTGCGATCACCATCGAGCGCCCGGTCAGGAATTTCGGCCAGTCGGTGGCGCCGCGCCACAGCATCGAGCCGTTCCAGCGCGCCGGGCCTTCGTTCGGATAAAGCGTTTCGCGCACGATCGAATGAATTCCGTCCGCGCCGACCAGGAGGTCGCCGCGCGCCGTCGCGCGGTGCGAGCCGTCGCGGCCGAAGAAATAGCCGGTGACACCGCCTTCGTCCTGCGTGAACGAGCCGAGCCGGTGACCGGTATGAATGCGGGATTCGCCGAGCCGGGCGCGCACGGTCTGGTAAATCACCGCCTGGAGGCGGCCGCGGTGGATCGAGAACTGCGGATATTCGAAACCGGCATCGGTGCCGCGCGGTTCGCGCCAGATCTCCTGGCCGATCCGGTTCATGTAAAACAGTTCGTGGGTCCGGATTCCGACCTGGTCGAGCTTCGAAAGCAGCCCAAGCTGTGCCAGCTCCTTGATCGCATGTGGCAGCGTGTTGATGCCGACGCCGAGCTCGCGCACGCTGTCAGTCTGCTCGAAAATCTCGCAATCGATGCCGCGCGCATGAAGCATAAGGGCCGTAGTCAGCCCGCCAATGCCGCCGCCGACGATGATCGCCTTCATGGCCTGCGCCCAACGCCAATAACTGCAGGCATAATGCGGCTTGCGGGTCGCCGGCGCAATCGGCCGCTATTGCAGCGGCGATTGACTTGGCCGCGCTTTATTGACCCAATAGGCCGGAAAAGACCGGCGTTTTGAGGAGGAATCCAATCATGCGTGCTTGCGTATGCAGACTGGCGGCGGCCGCGGCATTTGTCTTTGTAGTTAATGTTGCAGCGGCGCAGGACAAGATCCGTATTGGCCTCATCTATACGCTATCAGGTCCAGCCTCCGCGCTCGGCCAACAATCCAAGAATGGCTTCGAACTCGCGCTTAAGGATCTTGGCGGCAAGATGGGTGGGAAGGACGTGGAGCTGGTTGCGGTTGACGACGAGCTCAAGCCTGACGTCGCGATTCAGAAAGTTCGCGGTTTGATCGAGCGCGACAACGTCGACTTTGTAGTCGGTCCGATCTTTTCCAATATCCTGGTGGCGATCCATAAGCCGGTCATCGACGCCGGAAAAATCCTGATCAGCACGAATGCCGGAACATCAAATTTCGCCGGCGCGGGCTGCAATGCAAGCTTCTTCGTAACGTCATATCAGAACGATCAGATCTTCGAAGCGATCGGCGAGGCCGCGAACAAGCTCGGCTACAAGCGCGTCTACGCGCTGGTGCCGAACTATCCGGCCGGCAAGGATGCGCTTGCTGGTTTCAAGCGGACTTTCAAGGGGCAGATCGCCGAAGAATCGCTGGCTCCGCTCAACACCACGGATTTCGGACCGGAGGTTTCGAAAATCTCTGCGGCGAAACCCGATGCACTGTTCACGTTCATGCCCGGCGGCCTCGGCATCAATCTTCTCAACACCTACATCCAGGCGGGGCTCAAGGGAAAAATTCCGATTGTATCGGCCTTCACGGCCGACGAGGCAACATTGCCGGTGCTCAAGGACAATGCCGTCGATGTCTATGGCGTGCTGACCTGGGCACCGAACATGAACAATGCGGTCAACAAGAAGTTCGTTTCCGAATATGAGGCGGCCTACAACGCGGTGCCAGCGTCCTACGCGATGCAGGCCTATGACGCGGCGATGCTGATCAGCAGTGCGATGACCGCGGTGAAAGGCAACCTGTCGGATAAGAATGCGGTGCGCGCCGCGCTCAGGAAGGCTGCCTTTACCTCCGTTCGCGGGCCGTTCAAGTTCAACGTCAACGGCTTTCCGATCGAGGACTTCTACCTGACCAGGGTCGCAAAGAGGGCCGACGGCAAGTACGAGACGCAGATCGTCGAGAAGATCTACTCGAACCACGCCGACGGCTACGCCAAGGACTGCAAGATCCAGTAAATACAGGGCTCTGCTGCGCCCCTCCGGCATACCGGGAGGGGCGCAGATTCCTGCGAATAAATGCTTTAAGTTTAGAAATTATAGGGTTATAATAAATCACCTGAACGATCGGATCGGGTAATGCGCGCGGTTTGTATTGGCGGCGGCCCCGGCGGCCTCTATTTCGCGATCTCGCTCAAGCGGCGGGACCCGGCGCACGAGGTTGTCGTCATAGAGCGCAATCGGCCGGACGACACGTTCGGCTGGGGCGTGGTGCTGTCGGACGAAACGCTGGCCAATCTCGAGGCCAACGATGCGGAAAGCGCGGCGCTGATTCGCGCGTCTTTCGTCTACTGGGACGACATCGCGGTGCACTATCGCGGCGAAACGGTGCGCTCGGGCGGTCATGGTTTCTCCGGCGTCGGCCGCAAACGCCTGCTGAACATCCTTCAGGAGCGGGCACGCGCACTCGGGGTCGAGATCCGGTTCGAGACCGAGGCTGAGGACGTTTCCGCCTACGCGGACTATGACCTGATCGTCGGCGCCGACGGTGTGAATTCGCGGGTGCGTGCCGCCCACGCCGACGTATTCAGGCCCGATATCGACGTGCGCGCCTGCAAATATATCTGGCTCGGCACGCACCAGAAATTCGACGACGCGTTCACTTTCATCTTTGAGCAAACCGAGCACGGGTGGATCTGGGCGCACGCCTATCAGTTCGACGCTGACACCGCGACCTTCATCGTCGAATGTTCGGAAGCAACCTGGCGCCGTGCCGGCTTTGACCGGATGAGCACCGAGGAGACGATCGCGGCCTGCGAGCGGATCTTTGCGCGCAATCTCGGCGGCCATAAATTGATGTCGAATGCGCGCCATCTGCGCGGCTCGGCCTGGCTCAACTTCAACCGCGTCCTGTGCGAGCGCTGGAGCTACAAGAACGTCGTTTTGCTCGGCGATGCCGCAGCAACCGCGCATTTCTCGGTCGGTTCCGGCTCAAAACTTGCGCTGGAAAGCGCCATTGCGCTCTCCGACTATTTGCACAGCGAGCCCACTATGACGCAGGCTTTTCGCCGCTACGAAGACGAGCGGCGGCTGGAAGTCCTGCGTTTGCAGAGCGCGGCCCGCAATTCCACCGAATGGTTCGAGGACGTCGAGCGCTACCTTCATCTCGACCCGGTCCAGTTCAATTATTCATTGCTGACGCGGTCCCAGCGCATCAGCCACGAAAATCTGCGCGAGCGGGACGAGAACTGGCTCGGCGGCGCAGAGCGCTGGTTCGAACGGCAGGCAACAGGGCGGGAGCCGCAGATCCAGCGGCCTCCGATGTTCGTGCCGTTCCGCGTGCGTGGCGTCGAATTGATGAACCGCGTCGTGGTTTCGCCGATGGCTCAGTACCGTGCGGTCGACGGCACGCCGACCGACTGGCACCTGGTCCACTACGCCGAGCGCGCCAAAGGCGGGGCAGGGCTGGTCTTCACCGAGATGACCTGCGTGTCACCGGAAGGCCGTATAACGCCCGGCTGCACGGGGCTTTATCGCCCGGAGCACGAAGCCGCGTGGAAAAGGATCGTCGATTTCGTTCATGCCGAAAGCGACGCCAAGTTTGCCATCCAGCTTGGGCATTCCGGCCCGAAAGGCTCGACCCAGCTCGGCTGGGAAACGATGGATGCGCCGCTGCCATCCGGCAACTGGACGGTGATGGCGCCCTCGGCGGTGGCCTGGAGCGCGGAGAACCAGGCGCCGCGAGCCATGACGCGTGCCGACATGGACAGAGTGCGCGACGAATTCGTCCGCTCGGCGCAGATGGCGCAGCGCGCCGGCTTCGACTGGCTCGAATTGCACTATGCGCACGGCTACCTGATGTCGGCCTTCATCACGCCACTCACCAACAAACGCACGGACGACTATGGCGGCAGCCTCGAGAACCGCATGCGGTTTCCGCTCGAGGTATTCCGCGCCGTGCGGGCGGTGTGGCCGGACGACAAGCCGATGTCGGTGCGCATTTCCGCCAATGATTGGGTGCCGAACGGCATTTCGCCGCGCGATGCGGTCGACGTCGCACGTATATTGACCGACGCCGGCGCCGACATGATCGATGTGTCCGCCGGGCAGACGTCGAAACTGGCAAAGCCCGTCTACGGGCGCATGTTTCAGACACCGTTCTCCGATCGTATCCGCAACGAAGCGGGCATCGCGACGCTTGCGGTCGGCAACATCTACGACGCCGACCACGTCAACTCGATTTTGATGGCGGGACGCGCCGATCTTGTCTGCCTGGCGCGGCCGCACCTAGCCAACCCGTACTGGACACTGCATGCCGCGGCGGATCTGCGTTACGAGGGCTTGGCCTGGCCGAAACCTTACTGGCCGGGCCGCGACCAGCTGCATCGGTTGAAGTCGCGCCCTGACGTGATGACGGGGAAGGTGTGATGGGCGCGCTCGACGGCCTGCACGCGTTGGTCACCGGCGGCGGCACCGGCATCGGTGCGGCGATCGCGCGGGCCCTCGCGAAAGAGGGTGCCGCCGTGACACTTGTCGGACGGCGGAAGGCGCCGCTCGATGCGGTCGCGCGTAGTCTGCCGAAATCGATCGCGGTCGTCGCCGATGTCACCAGGGCCGGGGACTGCCGGGCGATGGTGGAAACCGCGCGTGCCGCGCATGGGCCGATCGACATTCTGGTTGCCAATGCCGGCGCAGCGGAGAGCGCGCCGGCGGCGAAAATCTCGCCCGAGCACTGGCAGCGGATGATCGGGGTCAACCTGACCGGCGCGTTCCTGACGGTGCAGGCCGCTTTGGATGACGTGACGCGCAAGGGCAAAGGCACACGGCGCATCGTGTTCACCGC
>DASSRJ010000202.1:0-14267 GCA_035701845.1 Pseudolabrys sp.
GGCCTGGCAAAGAACGGCGCCATCGTGCCGAAGCAGACGTCGTATGCGCGCGTGGTCTCCGGCGAAATCCCGATCCTGTTCGACTACGATTTCAATGCCTATCGCGGCAAATACACCGAGAAGGGCAATTTCGAATTCGTCATTCCGTGCGAGGGCAGCGTGACGTTCCCCTACGTCGAAGGACTGGTGAAGAACGCGCCCAACAAGGAGAAGGCCAAAAAAGCGCTCGATTTCCTGCTGTCCGACAAGGGCCAGGCGATCTGGACCAACGCCTATCTGCACCCGGCGCGCAATGTGCCGCTGCCGGACGCCGTGTCGAAGCGCTTCCTGCCGGCCAAGGACTATGAGCGCGCCAAGAGCGTGAACTGGGGCGAGCTCTCGACGGTGCAGAAGGCGTTTGTCGACCGCTATCTCGCCGAAGTGCGATGATGCATCATGGTGCTCCGGCCGATCCGGAGCACCGTTTCTTTCCATGCGACCGAAGACCTTCGTCTGGCTCTGCCTGCTGCCGCTTGCCGTCGTGGTGCTGGCGTTCTTCGTGCTGCCGATGGTGCGGCTGATGATCGTGGGCGGCAGCGGGCCGCAGGGCCTTGCCTCCTATGCCGCGATCCTCACCGAGCCGCGCTACCGCGCAACCTTGATCAACACGGTGGTGCTGGCGGCGGCGACCACGATCGTCTCGCTCGTCGTCGCCACCATTGCCGGCCTGTTCCTGCAACGCACGCGATTCCCGGGCCGCTCCGTACTGGTGGCGATGCTGACCTTCCCGCTCGCCTTTCCGGGCGTGGTGGTCGGCTTCATGATCATCCTGCTGGCCGGGCGCCAGGGGCTGATCGGCGACCTGACGCTGCCGGTGTTCGGCGAAAAGCTCGTATTCGCCTACACAATCCAGGGCCTGTTTCTCGGTTACCTGTATTTCTCCATCCCGCGCGTGATCCTCACCATCATGGCGGCGGTCGAGAAGCTCGACCCGAGCCTGGAGGAAGCCGCTCGCGCGCTCGGCGCCGGACCGTGGGCCGTGCATCGCGACGTCATTCTGCCGGCGCTCGGCCCGGCCTTCGTCGCCTCCGGTGCCATCGCCTTTGCGACGGCGATGGGCGCATTCGGCACTGCTTTCACGCTCGCCACAAATATCGATGTGCTGCCGATGCTGATCTACACCGAGTTCACGCTGTCGGCGAACATCGCGATTGCGGCGGCGCTGTCAGTTGGGCTCGGCCTCGTCGCCTGGGCGGTGCTCGCGCTGGCGCGCTCCTTCGGCGGCGCGTCCGTTGCGGCGGCGGGATAGTGCATGATCCCAAAAAGAGGGAAAAAGGCGATGCGGGACCGCCTGATCTTTGCCGGACAGCTGCTGTTCACGCTGCTGGTTGCGGCGTTCCTGATCGTGCCGGCCGTGCTGTCGATGCTTGCCGGCGTTACGGCAAACTACTTTCGCGGCATCAGCTCGGGATTCACCTTGCAATGGATCGTGCAGGTCTGGGACCTCTACGCCGACACGATCGGCCGTTCGTTCCTGATCGCCGGTGCGACCCTGGCCGTCACGTTGCTCGTCGGCATCCCGGCGGCCTACGCGCTGCACGTGCGCGGCGGACGAATGGCGCGTGCGATCGAGGAAATCATCACGCTGCCACTTGCGATTCCCGGCCTCGCAATCGCATTGGCGCTGCTGCTGACCTACAACGGCTTCTCGGATTTCCGCCGGTCCTGGTTGTTCATTCTGGCCGGCCACGTCGTGTTCACGCTGCCGTTCATGGTGCGGTCGGTGATGGCAATCTTTTCCGCGATTGACGTGAAGACGCTGGACGAAAGCGCGTCTTCGCTCGGCGCCTCGCCCTTGCGGCGCTTTCTCGACGTGATCGTGCCGAATGCGCGGCCCGGAATCCTCGCCGGCTCGCTGATGGTGGTGACGCTGTCGCTCGGCGAATTCAACCTCACCTGGATGCTGCACACGCCGCTGACCAAGACGCTGCCGGTGGGGCTGGCCGACAGCTACGCCTCGATGCGGCTCGAAGTCGCGTCCGCATATACGCTGGTATTCTTTGTCATGATCATCCCGCTGCTGATCGCGATGCAGATGTTCGCCGCCTGGGGCGAAGCCGGCCGGGCGCGCAAATGAAGGGGCAAGTGGACGGGCATCATGGCGTCGCGGTGCGCATCGCTGCCTGCGGCAAGACGTTCGGCGACGGCACCCGCGCGCTGGAGCCGGTATCGCTCGATATTGCGCGTGGCGAGACGATGGTGCTGCTCGGCCCCTCCGGCTGCGGCAAGACCACGCTGCTGCGCATGGTGGCCGGGCTTGAAGCGCCGGACGCCGGCGGGCGGATCTTTTTCAACGACGCCGACATGACCGGTGTGCCGATCGAACAGCGCAATGTCGGCATGGTGTTCCAGTCCTACGCGTTGTTTCCCAACATGAACGTGGCGGAAAACATCGCTTACGGCCTGAAATTCCGCGGCGCGTCGGCGCAGGAGCGCGCGTCGCGCGTCGCGGAGTTGGTCGCGCTGACCGGCATCGAGGGGCTTGAGCATCGCCGCATCGACCAGCTGTCCGGCGGGCAACGGCAACGGGTGGCACTGGCGCGGGCCGTCGCAGTGCAGCCAAGCGTGCTGCTGCTCGACGAGCCGCTCACCGCGCTCGACGCGGCGCTGCGCGAGCGGCTGCGGAGCGAGCTCAACCGGCTGCTGCGCACGCTCGGCATCACGGCGATCTACGTTACCCACGACCAGGCCGAAGCGATGGCGCTCGGCGACCGCATCGTGGTGATGCGCAAGGGCGCGATCGCGCAGGTCGGCGCGCCGCGTGACATCTATTTCGCGCCGGCGAGCCGCTTCGTCGCCGAATTTGTCGGAGCCGCCAACATTCTAGAAGGCGTGAGCGGCGGCGGCGCCCTGACATTGCGCGGCGGTCGCCTGGCGATCGAAAAGACGGGCGTCGAAGGGCCGGTGCTCGCGATGGTACGCCCGGAATCGATCGCCATCGTCGCCGCCGGAGGCGCCAGCCTGACCGGCGAGGTAACCAGCGTCAGCTTCGTCGGCGATCGCCAGCGCTTGAGCATAGGCGGCGCGGCCGACCGGCCGATCATGGCGGACGTGCCGAACACGCTGACGGTGAAGGCCGGCGACCGGGTTGGGCTCTCGGTGGAGCCTTCGGCGATCCGGCTTCTGCCGAAAGGCGAAGCAAAAGGCGACACATGAGCGCGCCCGTCCTGATCGCCCAGATTTCCGACCTGCACATCAAGCGCCCCGGCGCATTGGCCTACGGGCGGGTCGACACCGCAACGGCACTCTCGCGATGCGTCGCCGCGCTCAACGGCTTCAGGCCGCGGCCGGAGCTGGTGGTGGTCTCCGGCGACCTTGCCGATACGCCGGTAGCCGAGGAATACGAGCATCTCAAGCGCCTCCTGGCGCCGCTCGAGATCGGCTTTGCCGCTGTTCCCGGCAATCACGACAGCCGCGAGCTGATGCGCGCGGCGTTGCCCAAGGGCGGCTACGCCCAAGCAAGCGGCGCGCTCAATTCGCTGCACACGGTCGGTCCGCTCGATCTCGTGTTGCTCGACTCGATCGTGCCCGGCAAACCGCATGGCGAGCTTGACAGCGCAACGCTCGCCTGGATCGATGCAACGCTCGGTTCGTCGTCAACGCGGCCGGCGCTGATCTTTGTGCACCACCCGCCGTTCGTCACCGGCATCCGCCACATGGATGCGCAAAACCTGCGCAATGCTGGCGCGCTCGCCGATGTCCTGCGCCGGCATCCGCGCGCGCGCCTTGTCGCCGCCGGCCATGTGCACCGCGCGACGATGACGCAATTCGTCGGCATTCCCGCGACGATCTGCCCGGCGCCGAACCATGCAGTCGCCCTCGACCTCGAAGAAAGCTTGCCGCCGTCGCTCAAAGTCGAGCCGCCGGCCTTTCATCTGCATGCCTGGTTTGCCGGCGAAGACTTCGGCGATCTGATCACGCATCACGTGCCGATCGGCAATTTCCCCGGACCGTTTCCGTTCTTCGCACCGGACGGCCGCTCGCTTTGAACGGAGCCGAAACCCGTAACAGTTTTGCGTTCAATCTACGCACTACAAAATCGCAAACTCGGTATTGCGCCGGTCCGTCACAAGCATGCTGCCGGGATAATGCGTGATGCAGAATTCCGGCTTAACCGTCGCAATCACGGATTGCGGTGTGACACCGCAGGCCCAGAACACCGGCAATTCGTCGTCGCGCACTTCGACCGCGTCACCATAATCCGGCTTCATGATGTCCCTGATGCCGATCATTTCCGGCTTGCCGATGTGGACCGGCGCGCCGTGCACCGACGGAAACCGTGTCGTGATCTGCACCGCGCGGATCGCGTTGCGCGGCGTCAGCGGCCGCATGGAAACGACCATCGGTCCATGGAAAGGACCCGCCTCGTGTGTGGCGATGGAGGTGCGGTACATCGGCACGTTGCAGCCGCGCGTGATGTGGCGCAGCTCGATGCCTTCCGCCGTCAGGGCTTCCTCGAATGAAAACGAGCAGCCGATGACGAAGCTCACCAGGTCGTCGCGCCAGAATTCGCGGATGTCCTGTGGTTCCGCGACGAGCTCGCCGTTTTTCCAGACCCGGTAGCGCGGCAGGTCGGTGCGGATGTCGAGATCCTCGCCTAGCTCCGGCACGCGCGGATCGCCGGGCGCCGACGTTCCGATCAGCGGGCAGGGCTTTGGATTGAGCTGGCAGAAGCGAAGGAAGTCGGCTGCCAGCGCCTGCGGCAAAATGGCAAGGTTGCCCTGCACATTTCCCGGCGCGAGGCCGGCGGTCGGTCCGCGATGGGTGCCGGCGCGGATCGCGCGCCGCGCCGACAGACCGCTGTCCTGGTCCGCCTTCTGCTCTTTGCGTAGAGGGGTGACAGCCATTGACGTCATCCGGTCCGGTTGTTGCGGCAAACCTAGCATTGGCTGCGGCGGCCTTCGAGCCGGCCTGCCAAATCGTCGGGCAGGTATACGACCAAGTATACGACCAAATATACGACCATGTGAGTTGGTATCCATCAATACGGAAATTGCGGTTGAAACTTGGTTCCGGATCGCGTTTGCTTATGACAACCAAGAGCCCCGGCAAGGGCCGGCAGGGGAGGGATTGGCGATGCCTTGTCATGCCGTCAGGCATGGGGTGACCGCTCTTGAGGTTGCGCGTATCGCCAGCCGTGCTGCCGGCACGGGGGTAGACGGGATGTTTTCCAGATCAACGGTTCGGGTTTGCATCGGCAAGAAGATGTTGCGTGCCGATTGCGACCCATGAGATGCAGAGGGAGGACTCGTAATGACTGAAAAATGGAAAGAAGAAGAATGGGCGCAGGACTTCTGGTACAGCGGCAAGACCACGCGTCGCACGGTCGTGGGCTGGGGTGTGAAGGCGGCAGCGCTCGGCGCCACCATGCTGGTGCCTGCGCCATGGCAGGCGGCATTCGGCCAGGCCAAGCCCTACAAGATCGGCTCGGAGCAGCCTCTCTCCGGTGCGGGCGCCCTCGGCGGCAAGACGGCGCTGGTCGGCCTGCAGCAGGCGGTCGACCGCATCAACAAGAACGGCGGCATCAACGGCCGGCCGGTCGAGATCGTGGTCGCCGACGACGAGTCCAAGCCTGACGTTGCGCGCCGCAAGGTCGAGAAACTGCTGCTCGAAGACAATGTCGACGTTCACGTCGGCGGCTTCCTGTCGAATATCTGCCTCGCCTGCATGCCGGTGTTCGAGGAAAACAAGGTCGTCAACATGATCAGCGTGTGCCTTGACACCACGCTGACCACGAGCAAGTGCAACCGCTACAGCTTCCGCGTCCACGACTATGCGCCGGCGCAGGCGGTCGCTTTCGGCCCGGCTCTCGCGAAGATGGGCAAGAAGTGGCACATCGCCTTTGCCGACTATTCGTGGGGCCAGTCAACGCGCGACGCTTACGCGGCCGAGATCAAGAAGAATGGCGGCGAAGTCATCGGCACCACCGGCATTCCGCTCGGCACCGCCGACATGACGCCGTTCCTCTCCAAGATCAGCGGCAACTTCGACGGCCTGTTCGGCATCTTCTTCGGCAAGGACGGCATCACCATCGGCAACCAGGCCTTCGATCTCGGCCTCACCAAAAAGTACAAATGGGCGGGCGATGGCGCGATCGCCGAGTCGACCAACCTTCCGGCGCTCGGATCCAAGATCAACGGCTTCATCGGAATCAACCGATACATTCCGGTTTTCCAGGGGCCGTTCGATACGCCGCATCACCGCAAGTTCTTCGACGAAGCGGTCGTGCGGCTGAAAAAGATGGATCCGTCCGGGCCGCTGCCTGACCGCTACGTGCAGGCGAACTTCGAAGCCATGAACGCGCTCAAGGTCGGCATGGAGAAATCAAAGTTCGAGGGCCGCAAGGACACCATGAAGCTGATCGAGGCGCTCGAAGGCCTGCAGATGAAGCTGAGCGACGACTTCTTCACCGGCGACAAGGTGCTTCGCAAGGAAGACCACCAGGCCTTCCCGCTCGAAGTCATCTTCGAGATCAAGGATCAAAAACCGGTCATCACGCAAACGATCCCGGGCGAGAAAACGTTGTTCCCGCCGGCTTGCAAATTCACTACGGCGTAAGTGACGACGCACGCGTCGATCGATGTCCGCTCCCCGGAGAACCGGGGAGCGGCATCGACCCCTGTTCTGCGGACCGACATGCTGACGGTCCGCTTCGGCGGCCTGGCTGCGCTCAACCAGGTCAATTTCGAGGTCCAGCGCGGTGAAATCCGCGCGATCATCGGGCCGAATGGCGCGGGGAAAAGCACATTCTTCAACTGCTTGACCGGGGTTCTGCGGCCCACGGCCGGAAAGATCTATTTCAATGGCGAGGATATTACCGGGCTGTCGTCCGACCGGATTTCGCAGAAGGGAATGGCCCGCTCGTACCAGATCACCAACATCATGCCGAATGCGACCGCGCTGGAGAACGTGCGCGTTGCGGCGCAGTCGCGCCGGCACAGCTGGAACATGGTGCGCCATTGCATGTCGTTCCAGGATCTCGTCGAAAAAGCCGAGCAGGCCCTCGACAAGGTCGGGCTTTTGGCGAAGGCGAACGAGCTTGCCTCAAACCTTTCGCACGGCGAGCAGCGCAATCTCGAGATCGGCATTGCGCTCGCGACCGAGCCGACGCTGCTCTGCCTTGACGAACCCACCGCCGGCATGAGCGCGGCCGAAACGCACGAAACGATGGCATTGGTCCGCCGGATCGCCAAAGACTTCACAATCCTGATCGTCGAGCACGACATGCCTTTGGTGATGGAACTCGCAAGCCGCATCACCGTGCTCAACTATGGCGCCGTGCTGGCCGATGGGCCGCCGGCCGAGATTCAGAAAAATCCACAGGTACAAGAGGCCTATCTCAAGACATGAGCGCGACCGCACCATCGTCCGAACCGCTCGTGCAGGTCGAGGGGCTGCACACCTACTACGGCAAGAGCCACATCCTGCATGGCGTAACGCTGGAGGTCGGCCGCGGCGAGGTCGTTGGTCTCATCGGCCGCAACGGCGTCGGCAAGTCAACGACGCTGAAGACAATCATGGGCCTGGTGAACGCGCGACAGGGCGAAATAAGGCTCGAAGGCAGCTCAATCACCCACGAGGCGCCGCATCGGCTGGCACGGCGCGGCATCGGCTATGTTCCGGAAGACCGCCGCATCTTCCGCCTGCTCACGGTGATGGAGAACCTTCGCACCGGCTTCGACCGCGAGGGCGTCACCGGGGATCGCAAGAAGATGCTGCTGGAGAAAGTATTCGCCTATTTCCCCGTGCTGGCGGAGCGGCGCAATCAGGCCGGCGGAACGCTCTCCGGCGGCGAACAGCAGATGCTCGCCATTGCACGCGCGATGATGCTCGAGCCCAAGATCATTCTTCTCGATGAACCGACCGAAGGCCTCATGCCGAGAATGGTTTCGCAGATCCACCAGATCATCGACGCACTCCACAAGGATGGCGTTGCAATTTTGCTGGTCGAGCAGAACGTTCCGCTGACGCTCGAGGCAAGCCAGCGCATCTACATCATGGAAAAGGGCATGGTGCGCCATCACTGCGCGACGTCCGAGATCACCGTCGATGATCCGCTGATCAAGCAGTATCTGGGGGTCTGAGATGGTTCGCGTCAGGACAACAAAAGACCGCTCGTCCCCGTACTCGGGTTCAGCCCATCGGCCCGGCCTTCGGCCGGACCCGTTGGGCTGGCCCGAGTACAGCCTCCAGCGGGGACCGCCGGATTCCCGCTGGAGCCTGTCCCCGCGCAGGCGGGGACGGGGACGAGCGGAGTATGTGGGAAGGATGTGAGCGATGAACACGATCATCGGTTTCATTCAGAACATCCCGCTTGATCTGCTGCTGATCCAGACCGTAAACGGCATCGTCACCGGCATGATTCTGGCGCTGGTCGCCTCCGGTCTCACGCTGATCTTCGGCATTATGGATGTCGTGAATTTCGCCCATGGCGAACTGTTCATGCTTGGTGCCTATGTTGGCGTCGTGGTCTTTGCCCTGACCGGCAATTTCTGGATTGCGCTCATCCTCGCGACGATGATCGTGGCGATCCTTGGCGCGGCGATGCAGATTTTGACGTTGCGCCCGTTGATCGGGCGCGACCCGCTCACGACCATTCTCGCTACCTTTGGCATTTCTCTCATTCTGCAGAATTACGTGCTCTGGCAGTTCGGCCCGGTGGCGCGCAAGATCTCTGAGCCGATCACCACTCATTTCAATCTGTTCTATCTTGAGTACCCCTGGTACCGGCTCGTGATCGCCGGGCTCTCGGCGGCGCTCATTGGCCTGTTCTGGGTGTTCCTCAGGCAAAGCAAATTCGGGGTCTGGATCCGCGCCACCACGCAGGACCGCGTGATGGCGCAGGCCATGGGCATCCCGGTGCCCTGGGTCTACACCGGCGTGTTCGCGATCGGCGCTGCGCTCGCAGCCGCCAGCGGCGTGCTGTTTGCACCCATGGCCGGCGTCACCCACACCATGGGCCTCGACTGGGTGCTCAAGGCCTTCATCGTCGTTGTGGTTGGCGGCATGGGCAGCCTTGGCGGCTCGATCGCGGCCGCCATCTTCATCAGCCTGCTTGAGGCCTATGCCGCGATCTGGGTCAGTCCCGCGCAGGCGGTGATCGTGTCGTTCATCGTTCTCATCCTCACGCTGTTGTTCAGGCCCACCGGCCTCTTTGTGCCGACACCAAAATGACGACCGCACCGCTCGACAAACCGATGGCGCCCGCGAAGCCCAGGCTGAGCCACAACGCCGTTTTCTGGATCGGCTTTTGCGTCGTGATGGCGTTGCTGATCGTCGCGCCGATGGTGCTGCCGGTGTTCTGGCGCCGCTTCCTGACCGAAGTGCTGATCTGGGGCCTGCTGGCGATGTCGTCCGACCTTCTGATCGGCTACACCGGCATGGTTTCGTTCGGCCATTCCGCGTTTTTCGGCCTCGGTATGTATGGTGCCGCGGCGGCCCTGCTGCTCGTCAGCCCCCCCAATCTCTGGCTGGCAATCGCGCTTGGGCTCGCGGGCGCCGCCGGCGCGGCGCTGTTCGTCGCCTATTTCTCTACGCGGCTGCGCGACATCTATTTCGCGATCACGACGCTGATTTTCAGCCAGATATTCTATGTCATCATATTCACATGGACGCCGGTCACCGGCGGCGAGAACGGTCTGATCTTCTCCAAGCCGCGCCTTACGATTCCGTTCCTCTATGACGGGCGCTTCACCAACGAGACCATGCACTGGTTCGTGTTGGCGGTGGTGACCGCATCCTATCTTATCCTGCGCCGGGTAACGCGCTCGCCGTTCGGGATGGTGCTGCAGTCCATCCGCGAGAACGAGGCGCGCACGCGCGCCATTGGCTATCCGGTCGAGCGCTACAAGATCGTCGCGGTGATGCTGTCCGGCCTGTTCGCCGGCCTTGCCGGCGTGCTCTACGCAATCCAGAACGAGTTTGCCGCGCCCGACTTCGTTTACTTCATCACGTCAGGCGACACGGTGATCTTCAACGTGATGGGCGGCATCGGCACGCTGGTCGGCCCGATCGTCGGCGCCGGCTTCTTCCAGCTGATCCGCGAGCTGCTGTCGCGCCTGTTCGGCGATCAGTTTCCTTATCTGATCCCGCTCGGCGTCATATTCATCGTGATGATCATCTTCCTGCCGCAGGGGCTGCTCGGTTTCGCCCGGCGGTGGCTGAACAAGTAAATGTATTTCTTTTCGTCGCCGTTCGATTCCTTCGCAAATCCGTAGTCGGTGGGCAAAGGCGCGTCGAAGACGCGCCGTGCCCACCGACGCATTCTCACTCGTCGTTGCGTGATCTGTGGTGGGCACGGCGCTTGCGCGCCTTTGCCCACACACAAGCCTTTTGACAAAGCCGTTGATGGTTTCATGCTGAATGTCATGGGGACGCCTCACGTTATGGCAGTACTTCGATTGCAATCTGGTCGAAGCGCGTCACGCTGTCGGATTTGGTTCGCCCATCTGAGCGCAAGTTCAGAGGGCGAGTGCCGCCACACTTTTGACCGTTTACTTCATTGGAGCCGCTGCGCCGTTGCGTTGTGTCGAGTTATGGCTATGCACTTTCTTCCGGCGGCTTGATGTGACGAAACGAAAACAAAAGCGCGAGGTCGTAGATTATTTTCAGGGTGCCGCACAGAATAAGCGGCAGACCGAGAAACGATGCTGAAAACAGTGCGCCGGAAAGCGCAGGGCTCAGTGACGATGCAAGGCTGCGCGGCACCGCAGTCACGCTTGCGGCCGCCGGACGTTCGGGGGGCGTGACCACGGCCATCACGTAGGAGCTGCGGGTCGGCACGTCCATCTGCGAGAGCGCCGACCGGACCAGCAGAAGACCGAGCGCAACCGGCAGGCTGGAAGAAAACGCCGCGAAAATCAGGCACAGGCTCGACGGGATATGCGTGAACACCATTGTGTTGATGAGCCCGATTCGCTTCGCCAGCCATGCCGCCATGGGATAGGAGAAAGCGCTGAGCAGCGTCGTCCAGAAAAAGAACACACTTGCTGCGCCAAGCGACATATCGAACTTCTGGAAGAGCCAGAGCGCGAGCAATGACTGCACGACGAAGCCGCCGGCGAAAGCATCAACGCTGAACAGTGCCGCGAGCTTGTAGACGACGCCGCGCGACTGCTTCAAAGGCGCGGCTGCGGGTCTTTCCTCGGCATGGGCGTGCGGCAGCAACATATATATTGCCGCGCATAACAGCCCGAGAGCGGCATAGGCATAAAACATCAATTTGAATGCGGCAGTGCGCTCAAGTCCGATCGCCGGCAGCAGATCAGGTGTTGCCGCGGCCAGGGCGCCGACCGCCATCGATAGTGCACCGATCAGGCTGTATCGGGCGAAGGTTTGCGTGCGGCGTTCGTCGCCGATGCCGTAGGTCAGCATCGCGTGCTCCAGCGGGATCAGCACGCCAATGTCACCGGTGGAAGGATTGATGGTTCCGAAAAACGCAACCGCAATGATGATCCAGATGACGGTTGCTTGCGCGAAGGCCAGGCCGGTGCAGATCATCAAGGCGGCGCCGGCGATCAACAGATTTCGCAAGTCGTAGCGCGGCGCGACAAAACCGACACCGAGAGTGAAAACTGCGGTGCCCAGCAAAGCCGCCGCTGCAACAAGGCCGACCTCGGCTGCGTCAAATCCGATCGCCGACAGGTAAGCCGGAAGCACGATGATCGCGAAACCATCGCCAAATCCGCGCAGCGTGCGCGCGACGAAGAGAAGAAAAATATTGGAGAACCGTTGCTTGGGATTCATGCGCAATCACCTCGATCGTTCGAGCGTTGCGCAGAGCTTGGACGGGCGTCGCCGTCTACCGGGGAGCCTGCGTGTCCCCGTCAATTGCTTAGGTGAGCGGACCGCAGCAATCAAGCGTTCGATTGACTTTTGGCCAATCTGGCGTAGGCTTGAGAATTGTCGGGCTTGATCGCAGTCGCCCGGCTCCTTCAAGGCATTTCGCCCAAGTACTGCACTTCGCCCGTGCGTCGGGCGTAGGGCTTTGGCGAAATGTTCAACCCGCGCAAATCCCGAGCGGCCGGCGCCCATGGAGAGTTCCATGCGTGTTGCTGAATAACGCGCATTTGTCGGGTCCACGCAGGCACCCGGCCGCTACAAGGCATTCGCCCAAGCTCTGCTCACGCTCCGCTCGCAAAGCGATTTCTTCCGGGAATCGCGAACGGCGGCGGCTGGGAGAACGCAAATGTCAGGACTGTTCAGATTTCCACATAACTTCGTCAGGCACGACAACTTCGAGGCGGGCAATCGCCCGGTCACTGTAGACGCTCTTCATGACTTAAAGAGCGGGGCGGGCGGCAACAACCGATCCGCCGCGCTGAGAGATGACCATGCCGTTCTCGCGGTCTTGGACGGCTTGTTGTATCTGCACGCTTCCTTCAAGCGATGGCGAAATCGCCGGCGAACGCTTCGTGCGCTCGCGGACCTCGATGACGCCCAACTTCGGGATATCGGTCTTACGCGCGATGACCCGATATTCGACTCGTCCTTAAGGTGCTCAAGCTATCGCTCATTTACGGGAGACATAAAATGAAATGGATCACCCGGGAATACGTCAAGGTCGATCGCGTGGCATGCCCCTGGCTCATAAAGAAGTTCGTGGACAAGGACGCGGAATTCTTATTCGTGGCGGCCGACAAGGTGATGGAGGAGGCCAAACGGCAGGATGCGATTCCGTACGACGTGAAGAACGTCGAGCTCGGTCATCACGGCAAGGAATGCTCTTTCGAAGCCATTCTGAAAAAATATCACCTGACGAAGGATCCGGCGCTCGTCCTGCTCGGACGAATCGTCAATGGCGCGGACACCGACAACACGCTTTACAGTCAGCCGGAAGGGCCAGGTCTGGAGGCGATTGCCGAGGGCTTTCGCCATCTCGGCTACAAAACCGACCACGAAGTCAATGCAGCGGAGTGGATCGTCTATGATGCGCTCTATGCCTACTGCCAGCAGATGGTGAAAGCGGGCAAGCCGAACGGGCAATTTGCATAGTTTCCGCGAATGCGCGGGACAGATCTTGGAACTGACCGGTGGGGATGCGATTGTTAGATGCGGCCTGCGGCTGCTTGTCAGCAGTTAGAGGCCTGGAGAGATTGTCATGGCGCATTCCCACGATCACCACGCGCATGATCGTAGCCACCACGAGCACGATCACGGCCATTCCCGACATGGGGCGTTCGCCGGGCACGGCCACAGCCACGGCGTCGTCGATCCGTTGATCGCTACGACAACCGAAGGCCTGTGGGTGCTCAAATGGTCCTTCGCTGTTCTTATGGCGACCGCGCTGTTGCAGGCCGCGATTGTCTTCGTGTCAGGCAGTATGGGCTTGCTGGCGGACACGATCCACAATTTTGGCGACGCCGCGACGGCAATTCCTTTGGGCGTCGCATTCCTGTTTGCACGGAAGCGTCCGAACATGCGCTTTACATTCGGCTACGGACGCATCGAAGATCTTGCAGGGGTCACGATCGTTTTCATGATACTTTTCAGCGCCATTGTCGCCGGCTACGAGGCCATTGATCGATTTTTCCATCCTCACGATATTCGCCATCTTTGGGCGGTGGCTACTGCATCGGCGGTTGGCTTCATAGGCAACGAGGCTGTCGCAATTTTTCGCATTCGCGTCGGACGTCGGATCGGCAGCGCGGCGCTCATTGCTGACGGTCAGCATGCCAGGATCGACGGCTGGACAAGCCTTGCAGTCCTTATCGGCGTGCTGGGAGTCTGGCTCGGTTATCCGATTGCCGACCCGATTGTCGGACTGATCATCACTGTTGCGATTTTCGGTATCGTCATCCAAAGCGGCAAGCAAATCTTCTCAAGAATGCTTGATGGCGTCGATCCGCAGCTCATCGATGAAATCCGGCATGCGGCAGTACATGTGCGTGATGTCAAAGAAGTGACCGATATTCGTGCTCGTTGGCTTGGCCACCGCCTGCACGCCGAGGTCAACGTGACTCTTTCCGCCCAAATGACGCTCGCGGCAGCTCATGCGGTTGCGGAAGAGGTGAGGCATCAATTGCTCCATGCAATCAACTATCTTTCTCTGGTGGTCGTGCACGTCGATCCAGAGGAGAAGTCGGGTGAACGCCACCATCGCATCGAAAGGCATAGCCACGACGGCCTTTCACCGCATTCCCACGCGGCATGAGCTAGTCGCACCGCATGGTCATCCCGCCATCCACGACGATCTCGGTGCCGGTGATGAAACGTGCCTCGTCCGATGC
>DASSRJ010000203.1:0-16130 GCA_035701845.1 Pseudolabrys sp.
TCCGACGTATTCAAAACGGCCATCTCCAACGCCGGATTGGACTTCGCATTCCTCGACGCGGCCGGATTCGCCAAGTTCTGGGAGGAAGACGCAAAACAGTCCGACGCGGCCATCAAATTGATCGGCCGCGTGCAGGGCTGAAACGAGTGGGTTTGACCGATAAACCGGGGCTACCGGCAGGCAAATAAGAGGGGGGCAAGATGGATCGCCGCAGTTTTGTCATCGGCACGGCCGCGTCCGCCGCTACGCTCGCGGCTGGTCAGGGGTCCGCCCAGGAGGCCTATCCGACGCGGACCATCACGATGATCAGCCCGTTTCCGCCGGGCGGCGTCAGCGATACCATTACACGCCCGCTCGATGCCGCGCTTGAAGCGGTCTTCAGGCAGCCGGTCGTGCTCGAGAACAAAACCGGCGCCGCAGGAGCGGTCGGAGCGCAATACGTCGCGGCCGCCAAGCCTGACGGCTACACGCTGCTCAGCCACATCGTGTCGATTTCCGGATTCGCTGCAGTCGACAAGCTGTTCGGACGGCAGCCCAAGTTCACCAACGCGGACTTCATTCCGATCTGCCGGATCATCGCCGACCCGATCGTGCTGATCGTCAACAAGGACGTGCCTTATCGCACGCTGAAAGAGCTGGTCACCGACGCCAAGGCCAATCCGAACAAGGTGATCTACAGCTCCTCGGGGCTTTACGGCGCCTCGCATATCCCGACCGTGCTGTTTGCGAAAGCGGCGGGCGATCTGCAGATGCGGCACCTGCCGACCAACGGTGGTGGGCCGGCCGTCACCGCGGTGCTGGGCGGAAATGTCAACTTCTTCATGTCGCCGACCTCGATCGCGCTGACGCATATTCGTGCGGGCAAGGTGCACCCCCTGGCAGTATCCAGCGCAAAACGTGTCAAGGCGCTGCCCGACGTGCCAACGTTCAAGGAACTCGGCTACAATCTCGAATATTATTTCTGGGTGGGGTTCTTCGCCCCGAAGGGCACACCCGCACCCGTCATCAACACCCTGCGTGACGGTTTCAAAAAGGCCGCGCACAGCAAGCCGTTCGTCGATACGCTTTCCAATCTCGGCCAGGAGCTTGACTACATGGACCAACCGGAATTTGCGAAATTCTGGGAAGTCGATGCGAAGCGGCAGGAAGACGCGATCAATTCCATCGGTCGCGTGCAGGGATAAATTCGCGTATACCGGAGCTTGCCGGCGGCGGGACCCGGGATTTTCTCCAGCCTGAGGACAACTGAATGATTTTGCGCGCCGATCACGTCGCAGGCGCCTTTTTCGTCGGCGTCGGCCTGTTGATCATCGCGCTGAGCGGCGATCTGCCGACCGGAACGCTGTCGCTGCCGGGCTCCGGTTTCATGCCGAAGATCGTCGCCGTGCTGACGATCTTCTTCGGACTCGTGCTCGCCGTCCGTGCCGGTGAGAGCAAACCCTTTGCAGAGGTGCCATGGTCCGATGCAAAGCACGCGGCCATGGTTGTCGCGATTACCGCGATCGCCGCCGCGCTCTATGAGTGGCTGGGTTTCCTGACCACCGACATTCTTCTCATGTTCGCCCTGCTTGTGGTCATCGAGCGGCGAAAGATTCTGCCGGCGGCGGTATACAGCATCGGCGTCGTCGTGGTCACTTACGTTCTCTTCGTGCACCTGCTGAAGACTCCGCTCCAGACAGGCCCGTTCGGAATTTAGGTCCGCCGTGGAAACCACCCTCCTCAGCCTGGCACACGGCTTTTCCGTCGCTCTGGCACCGGCCAACCTGTGGTACGCGTTTCTCGGCTGCCTGGTCGGAACGCTGGTCGGCGTTTTGCCCGGCATTGGACCACTGGCGGGCATCTCCATCCTGTTGCCGGTGACATTCGGCCTCAACGCGACGCAGGCCATCATCATGCTGGCGGGCATCTACTACGGCTCGCAGTATGGCGGCTCGACCACCTCGATCCTGATGCGCATTCCGGGCGAAGCCTCGTCGGTGATGACGTGCATCGACGGCTACGCGATGGCGAAGAAAGGACGCGCGGGCGCGGCGCTCTGCATTGCAGCCGTCGGATCTTGGATCGGCGGGACGTTCGGCGTTCTCGTGCTGACAATGGTTGCGCCGCCGCTCGCGACCATTGCGCTGCGGTTCGGGCCGCCGGAATACACGGCCCTGCTCGTGCTCGGGCTCATCTTCCTTGCCTATATGTCATCGTCGTCGCTGATCAGGACACTGCTGATGGCGTGCCTCGGGCTGCTGCTCGGCATGATCGGCATCGACAACATGACCGGGCATTTCCGCTACAGCTTCGATCTCGCGGAGCTCGGCGACGGCATCGGCATCGTACCGGTGGCGGTGGGCTTGTTCGGCCTCGGCGAGATTCTGTCGACCCCGAGTGCCGGCGCCGTCAAGAACGTGATCAGCCCGCGCCTGCGTGAGCTGCTGCCGACGAAAGCGGAATGGAAAGACGCCAGGATGCCGATCGCGCGCGGCACGCTGCTTGGATTTATTATCGGCATCATCCCCGGCTCGGCGCACGTGATTTCGAGTTTTCTTTCGTACGCCATTGAGCGCCGCGTCGCGAAGCATCCCGAGGAGTTCGGCAAAGGCGCCGTCGCCGGCCTGGCGGGGCCGGAAACGGCGAACAATGCCGCCTCGACAGGGGCCTTCGTGCCGCTGCTCGCACTCGGCATTCCGGCAAGCCCGATCACCGCCGTTCTGATCGGCGCCCTGATGATTCACGGCGTTTCGGTCGGCCCCACGCTCGTCAACGAGCACCCCGACGTGTTCTGGGGCTTCGTCGCATCGATGTATGTCGGCAACATCATGCTGCTGGTGTTGAACCTGCCGTTGGTGAGCCTGTTCGTCACCGTGCTGCGCATTCCCTACGCCTATCTCTATCCGATGATCATCATGTTCTGCATCATCGGCGTGTACGAGGTGAACAATTCGATCGTCGACGTGTGGATCATGCTGATCATGGGCGTGCTCGGTTACGCGCTGCGCAAATTCGATTTCGACCCGGCTCCGCTGGTGCTCGGACTGGTTATTGCGCCGATCCTGGAGCAGAGCCTGCGCCAGTCGCTGATCATGTCAAACGGCAACTATCTGATTTTCTTCAGCCGCCCGATCTCGCTCGGCCTGATGCTAGTCAGCATCGGGCTGCTCCTCCTTGCAGCCTACGCGTTCGTGCTGCACCGGGCGGACTGGCGCACCAAGCTGGCCGAAGTCGAGGTGGGCGAAAAAGAGTCGTAAGGCTTGCGCGCCCCTCACGCCCAAAGGCGTTCTTTTTCCAAGCCCTTGTAAAGGCCGGCCACATACTCGCCGTAGCCGTTGAAAAGCAGTGTCGGCCGCCGTTCGCCGGTGCCGATAATCTCCTCGGTCGCCTGGCTCCAGCGCGGATGCGGAACTTCCGGATTGACGTTCGCCCAGAAGCCGTATTCGGACGCCTGCAACGCCTCCCACAACCCCTTCGGACGTGTGTCGGTGAAACTAAACCGCACGATCGACTTGATCGATTTGAACCCGTACTTCCATGGCACCGCGAGTCGCAGCGGCGCGCCGTGCTGGCGCGCAAGCGGATGGCCGTAGGCACCGGTCGCGAGGAATGCGAGTTCGTTGGTCGCCTCCGCCATGGTGAGACCTTCGACATAAGGCCACGGAAACCAGGGCTGCTTCTGCCCGGGCGCGATCTTCGGGTTCATGAAGGTTTCCATCCGCACAAATTTTGCGGAACCGAGCGGGCGCGCAAACTCGACGAGTTTGGCGAACGGGAAACCCGTCCATGCGATCGCCATACCCCAGGCTTCCACGCAGCGGTGACGATAGGTGCGCTCCTCAAGAGTCAGCTTGTGAATGAGATCGTCGATGCCGACTTCCATCGGTTTCTCGACCATGCCATCGATTTTCACCATCCACGGTCTGATCGGCAGCGCCTGCGCGGCCGCAGCAATGGTCTTCGCGGTGCCGAACTCATAGAAATTATTGTAGTTGCCGTTGACCTTCTCGTCTGTGATCGGCCGGTCAAGCGCATATTTCTCATTGCGTTTCACGGGATAGAGAGCCGCGCTCGGATCGGGCAATTTGGCAACGTCGGAAACGCGCTGTGCCTGCGCGGTATAGGGCGCCATCGCGAGCGCGCTGACGCCGCCCGCCAGAAAGTTGCGGCGGCTGAAAACCAGATGCTCGGGCGTGGCGAAGCGTTGGGATATTTCCCAGCCGCGGCGGCGGATGACGTTCATCGGCAAGATCCTCCAGAATCGCCCTCCAGAGGTAAAAGCCGGCCGGCTCACAGGCAAGTCACGCTTTTTTGCGCGACAGACCCGACCGCAAGGCCGGATTTACCGGCACAAGTCAGCTGAGCGCGACCCGGCCGTGCATCGTCTGCGGCATCCCCGCGCCTTTCACGCGCGCACGCAGGCGGCTGAGGAAATCCGCTTTAGGCATTGGCTTTGCAAACAGGTAGCCCTGCCCGATCTGGCAGCCGATCGACTGCAGCTTGTGGCTTTCGCGGGTGGTTTCGATGCCTTCGGCAACCGTGCGCAGGCCGAAGCGGCGGCCAAGTTCGACGATTGTTTCACACAAACCCGCGTTGAAATGGTCTTCATTGCAGTTGGCGACGTAGCTGCGATCGATCTTCAGCTCGCTGAACGGCAGTTGCTTGAGGCGCACCAGCGACGAATAGCCCGCGCCGAAATCGTCGACAGCCAGTTCGCATTTGAGTTCGCGCAGGGCGTCCGCGACGTCGTTGGCAAGATCGAGATCGCTGATGATCTGGTCTTCGGTGACTTCGAGGATGAGGCCCGGCCAGTTCGACGCGCGCGGACGCGCCTCGTGCAACATGCGCGGAATCGGTAACTGGACCAGCGCGGAAACCGGAGCATTGACGGCGAGCTTCAGGTGCGCGCTGTACTCGGCAAAGTCTTCCCAGTCACCCAAGGCAGTAAGGATCACGCGCTCGGTGAGCTCGTGCATGGCCTGCTCGCTGGCGCCGGGCAGGAACAGCCCCGGTGGAATGATGCCGCGCGTCGGATGGCGTGCGCGCACGAGCGCCTCGGCGCCGACGAGGTGCGTCGTTCGCAACTCGACCTTCGGCTGGTACCAGAGCTCCATCCAGTCATGCCGCAGGACGGCGCTCAGCGGAATCGACGATTTCGGATCGGCGTAAGGAACCGGCTCCGATGAAAACAGATTGCGAAAACCTTCCAGCATGCCGTCTGTCCGCATAGGACGCAGCGCGTCACGCGCATCCGGAAGGAATTTTGCGGGAGGGCGGCGGCCGGCCGGTTAACGGCAAGAAACTGCCGCCGAACCTGCTTTGCATCTGCTTACCGGGATCGCGAAAATTGTTGCGGTCGCGCCCGCCCAAGCGCGCGCGACCGCTTTTGGTTACGGCAAATTTATTCCGCCGCCCGCCGGGCCGCGACGATCTGGTCGGCCGTTCGGCCGGTGAGCTCCGCCATATGATCGAATTTGAAGACAAATGATCCTACGCCGGCCGTGGCCGAACGGACCTCGATGATCAGATCACCGATCTCCGCCTCCGGCATCTGCGCGCGCACCATGTCCCAGCCGTCCCAATTTTCACGCGTATCGAAGCCCAGGATCTGACCGCGCCGCCCGGACAAGATGGCGTTCATTTTTGCCGTGGCTTCGCTCGGGCATACGATCTCCACATGGTGGATCGGTTCGAGCAGAACCGGCTGGCATTGCGGCAGGCCTTCCGAGATGCCGATGCGCCCGGCGGTCCGGAATGCCTGATCGGACGAGTCGACCGTGTGGTAGGAGCCGTCGATCAGCGCCACCGACAGATCGACCACCGGGAAGCCGAGCGGCCCGTGCTTGAGCGCGTCGACCACTCCTTCTTCCACCGCCGGAATGTAGTTGCGCGGCACCACGCCACCCGTGATGCGGTCCTCGAACTTGAAGCCGGTCCCGCGCGGCAACGGCTTGATCTCGAGCACGACGTCGCCGAACTGGCCATGACCGCCGGACTGTTTCTTGTGGCGGCCGCGTTGCATGGCCGGCTTGCGGATGGTTTCGCGGTAACCCACCGACGGCGGCCGCGTCGTGACCGGCACCATGAACCGGTCGGCAAGGCGCTCCGCCGCGACCCGCAGGTGCATCTCGCCCTGCCCCCAGATCACCACCTCGTGGTTTTCCGCATTGTGCACGACGGTCAGCGACGGATCTTCTTCCGTGAGCTTGGTAAATGCCGGCCCGAGCTTGACGTCGTCCTTGCGCTCCTTGGCCTGCACGGCGACCGCCAGCACGGGCGGCGAAGGCTTGATCTCCACAAGCGCCGCATGCGGCTGCTTGCCGGATGAAAGCGTGTCTCCGGTCCTGGCGCCGTCGAGCTTGCCGAAGGCGACCGTTTCACCGCTCGCCGCCTGCCCGCGCTTTTCGAAATGCTGGCCCATCAGCTTGAACACGCCCGACACGCGTCCGGCCTCGCCTCCCGCGGTGGTGAGCGTGGTACCGTCGCCGGCCTGGCCGGCAAGCAGGCGCGCAACCGACATTTTTCCGCCATGCGTCGTGTGGAAGGTCTTCAGCACCAGTGCGACCGCGTCGGTGCCGGCCTTTACGCCGAGCCGCTGTGCTGTTTCGCCGGCGCCCGGAGCCTCATGACGAAGCGCTTTCAGCAGCCGCAGCACACCGTTGGTGCGCGTGGCGACGCCGAGGAGCACCGGACAAACGATGCGGTCGCGCAATTCCTTCGAAAGATCGTCGAAGACCTTGTCGCGCGGCGGCTCGATATCCTCGAGCAGCTGCTCCATCAGCTGGTCGTCGTGATCGGCCAGCGTCTCCAGCATTGTGAAGCGCGCCTCTTTCTTGCGGTCGAGGTTCTCGCCCTTGAGCTCGACGATCTCCGACGGCGCGTGCTCTTTGTAGACATAGGCGCGCTCGAGCGCGAGATCGACAAACCCGGAAATGATATCGCCGTTCCAGATCGGAATCTGGCGGAGCAGCAGCGGCACACGTGATGCCGGCTGCAGCAATTTGATCGTCTCGCGGACGCGCTTGTCGGCCTTGTCGATCTTGTTGAGAAAAAGAAAATGCGGAATGTTCTGGTCTTCCAGTTCGCGCAAAATCAGCTGAAGCTGCGGTACTTTCTTCTCGTCCGCTTCGCAGACGACGACGGCGGCATCGACCGCCGGCAGCACGCTGCGCATGTCCTGGATGAACTCGATGGAACCGGGGCAGTCGATGAACGTATAGCTGTCGCCCATGAAGGTGGTGGTGGCGAAAGTCGCCTCGACGCTCATCTTGTGGTGGCGGGCCTCCTTGCTTGCGTCACCTACGGTGGTACCCGCGTCGACCGTGCCCTGGCGCTGGATCGCGCCTGTACGGGCAAGGATTGCTTCCAGAAGTGTGGTTTTGCCGCTTTGGAATGGGCCCACCAGCGCGACGCACCGTGGACCCGAACTCCTTGTGCCATTGGGACCTGAGCCGTTTTGTCCCATAAACGCCTCCCTCGCCGGCCGGGAGGTCGGACCTGGTTTCCCGGCCCTGTGACGTTATCGTCTCAGGACGCAGGCAGGCTGGCAAGGGCAGAGATTCGCCGGTGCAGAAAATTTGCTACTTGACGAAGCTCGCATCGACGACGGAGCGCGCGTCGACCGCCTTGTCGATCAGGCCTTGCGACTTGTACCAGGCGATCTGGCGCGCGACGTCGGCGACATCGAGTCGCGCCTGTGGATCGATGTAATAAGCCCCGAGCTCGACTGCGGCTGCTGCGTCCGTTCCACGGTCGGGATAGACATATCGCGCGATGGTGGTCGCCGCCTCCTTGGATTTGAAGTCGGAAACCCGTTTCGAGCTGCGGTCTTTCCGCAACAGCGCTGCGGCATAGTCGGCGGCGCCACGGCGATAGGCCTGCACGAACTTTTCGACCACCGCGCGTCGCGTCTCCAGCATTTTTTTTGAAACGAACAGCGCGCCGAGCTGTTGCTCGTCAAGCTCCGAGTACCAGCCGAGAAATTTGGCCTGGTTCGCGATCAGCAATTCACGCGCATAGAGCGCCGGCATGATCGCCGCGTCGGCCTGGTCCGTGCCGACAGCGCGCGCGATGGCGTCCAACGTCCCAAGCGGCTTGACGGTGATGCGGGCCGGATCGACGTGCTTGATGCGCGCGATCTGCTGCAGCTGATAGTGCGCCGTCGATCCCAGCGCATCGATGGCGACCGTCTTGCCCTCCAGCTTGTCGAACTTATGCAGACCTTTTTTAAGGCCGATGCTCGAGGCTATGAGTTGATTGCCCTCGTAGTCGCGCTTCTCGCGCGCCTGCGCCGCAATCGCCAGGATTAGGCCTTTGCCCGCGGCATCGAACGCAGCCGGGGTAAATCGCGCGAGACCGAAGTCGGTCACACCGGAAGAAAGCGTGTCCGCGACGGCCTTGTCGGAATCGTAGGCGGTCATCGCAAGGTCGATGCCTTGCGCCTTGAAGTAACCTTGCGCCGCTGCCAGGAACAGCGCGCCATTTTCGCTCAACCGCCGCGTGCCGATAACCACGCGTTCCTGCGCATAGGCCGCGAACGACAGATTGCAAATGAAGATGACGATCGCAACCGCGAGTCGAATCATGCTCGCAGATTAGCGGAGCCCCGCATGATTTGCTCAGTCATTCCGGGGCGCGAGCGCACAAGCGCATTTACGCGCATCTTCAACGCGCTATGGCACCGCCCCGGAATGACGCTAACGCGTCACTTCAAATTGCCGCAGAAGCGCTGGATGCGGCGGCAGGCCTCTTCGAGATCCTCGGTCTTGGTCGCATACGAAATGCGGAATGCAGGCCCAAGCCCGAAGGCCGTGCCCTGCACCACCGCGACGCCTTCAGCCTCGAGGAGCTCCGTCACAAAGTCCTCGTCGGTGGCGAGTTTCTTTCCGGTCGGCGCCGTCCTGCCCATCGTGCCGGCGCACGACGGATAGACATAAAAGGCGCCCTCCGGGGTCGGGCACTTGATGCCGTTCGCCTGGTTGAGCATGGACACGACGAGGTCGCGCCGCTCCTTGAAGATCTTGTTGTGCCTGGCGATGAAGTCCTGAGGTCCGTTCAGCGCTTCCACCGCCGCCCACTGCGACACCGCGGCCGGGTTCGATGTCGACTGCGACTGCACGGTCGCCATCGCCTTGATCAAAGGCTCCGGCCCGCCGCCATAGCCGATGCGCCAGCCGGTCATGCAATAGGCCTTAGAGCACCCGTTGATCGTCAGCGTGCGCGGATAGAGCGAAGGCTCCACCTGCGCCGGCGTCGTGAACTGGAAATCGTCGTAGACGAGGTGCTCGTACATGTCGTCGGTCATCACGTGCACGTGCGGGTGCTTCACCAGCACGTCGGTGAGAGCCTTGAGCTCGGCGCGCGTATAGGCCGCGCCGCTCGGGTTGGACGGCGAGTTCAGCAGAACCCATTTGGTTTTCGGCGTGATCGCGCGCTCGAGTTGCTGCGCGGTCATCTTGAAGCCGTTCGCCATACTGGTGACGACTTCCACCGGCTCGCCGCCGGCGAGCAGCACCATTTCGGGGTAGCTCACCCAATATGGCGCCGCGATGATCACTTCGTCGCCGGGATTCAGCGTGGCCACGAATGCGTTGTACAGCACCTGCTTGCCGCCGGTGCCGACAGTGACCTGGCCTGGCTTGTAGTCGAGACCATTCTCGCGCTTGAACTTGCTGACGATCGCCTCCTTGAGCTCGGCGATGCCGTCGACGTTCGTATATTTCGAAGCCTTTCCGCTCTTGATCGCCTCGATCGCCGCCTGCTTGATGTTGTCAGGCGTGTCGAAATCCGGCTCGCCGGCACCGAGGCCGATGACATTGCGGCCGGCCAGTTTGAGCGCGCGCGCCTTGTCCGTGACGGCGATGGTCGCCGACGGCTTGATGCGCTTGAGCTGCTCCGCGAGAAAGGCCATGGAAACTCCGAATCCCGGGCGAAAATGCCCTGCCGCAGTGTCGTAATGGGCCATTGCGGCGACGGCAAGTCGCAAAGCCTGATGGTCATTATCAAGGCTGTTGATGGCCTAACCATCCTTTAAGGCTCGCTTGCTAGGCCCTTGGCCATGGCACATGCCAGGTCAGTAACTTTGGACATTCTGCGCACCGGCTCCTGGCTGACCCGCGAACGGGTCAAGCTCGTGGTGTTCGGTCTTCTGGCAGCCAGCCTGATCGCCATCGTCTATATTGTCGGGACCTCGGACGGCCTCAACGATCGCTTCGGCCGTCCGCTCGGAACCGATTTCTCCAACGTCTACGCAGCAGGCACCTATGTGCTCGACGGCAATGCCGCCGCACCCTTCGATCCGCCGCGGCAATACGCCCGCGAGCAGGCAATTTTTGGCGCGGACACGCAGTTTTACGGCTGGCACTACCCGCCGTATTTCCTCGGTCTTGCGGCGCTGTTTGCCGCGATGCCCTACGCGCTGGCGCTCGCGCTTTGGCAGGGCATCACTTTCGCACTTTATCTTTGGGTCACGCGTGCGATTCTGACCACGGGACGGGCCCGTGCCCTCGCCGATCCCCTGTGGCTTCCGCTCGTCATCGGTTTCCCGGCGGCGTTCGTCAATCTCGGCCACGGACACAACGGCTTTCTCACGGCGGCCCTGTTCGGCGCTGCGCTGCTGCAACTCGAGCGCAAGCCCGTTCTTGCCGGAATCCTGTTCGGCTGCATCGCGTACAAGCCGCAATTCGGACTTCTCATTCCCGTCGTGCTCGCGACAAGCGAACGGTGGCGCGCCTTTGCCGCCGCGGCCGCAACGGTCGCGGTCCTGACAATCGCGGTTACAGTCGCGTTCGGTGTCGACATCTGGAACGCGTTCCTTGCCTCGACCAGGTTCACCCGCACGGTCGTGCTGGAGCAAGGCGACACTGGCTGGCACAAGATCCAGAGCGTTTTCTCGGTGGTGCGCATGTGGGGCGGTGGAATTCCGCTCGCTTATGCCGTGCAGATCCTGGTGACGCTTGCCGTTGCCGCCGGACTCGCCTGGCTTTGGCGCAGCCGAGCCGGCTTTCCGGTCAAGGCGGCCGCACTCGCGATCGGCACAATTCTCGCAACGCCTTACAGCCTCGACTACGACCTCATGCTGCTCGCGCCGGCGATTGCGTTCCTCGCTGCCGACGGCATGCAGCGCGGTTTCCGCCCCTGGCAGAAGTCCCTGCTCGCAGCGCTGTGGCTGGTGCCGATCCTGACCCGGCCGGTCGCGCTGGTGACTTTGATCCCGCTTGCGGTTCCCGTGATGCTGCTCGCCTTTGCGTGGCTGCTGCGGCGCGCAATGGAGCAGACCGGCACAACCACGCTGTGGCGTTTCGCGATCCGCCCGCTGAAGTAGCCACGGAATAGAATTCTTCTATTCATCCCTGCGGCAGATTGCGCGTTTGCTGTTGCAGCGCAGCGAACGATTTAACATTTTCGTTACGCGCCGAGGATTTTCCGGCCTTGTAATTGCCGGACTTTCTTCGTCCTAATGGAACAGCCGCGGGAGCAGGGACGCATCATCAGACCAAGGTCTCGAATGTACACGCTCTATTCGATGCAACGATCGGGTAATAGCTACAAGGTTCGCCTCGCGCTGGCGCGGCTCGGCATTCCCTACAATCTCGTCGAGGTCGACATCCTCAAGGGCGAGAGTCGTACGCCCGAATTCCTCGCAAAAAATCCCAACGGCCAGGTGCCGCTGCTGGAGGTCGCGCCGGATCGTCATCTCGCCGAGTCCAACGCCATTCTGTGGTACGTCGCCGGCGGATCGATGCTCGCGCCGGAAGACCGCATCGCGCGGGCCGAGGCGCTGCAGTGGATGTTCTTCGAGCAGCACAGCCTTGAGCCGAACATCGGCGCGGCTTATTTCTGGCTCGCGCTGATCAAGGGCGGCCGTGAATTGCAAAGCCATGCGCTCGAGGACTGGATGGAAAACGGCTATCGCGCGCTCGGCGTGATGGAGACGCACCTGACACGGCACCGCTTTTTCGTCGCCGATCATTTCACGATCGCAGACATTGCGCTTTACGCCTACACCCATGTCGCCGACCAATGTGACTTCGACCTCAGCCGCTTTCCGGCGATCGGGGCCTGGCTTGCGCGAGTCGCCGACGAGCCGGGCTATATCCCCATGACCTGGCAGCCGGAGCTGGCGCCGGCACAGTAACCAGGGGTCAGGGGGCCAGGAATCAGGAGTCAGGAAATATGATACCTGATACCTGACGCCCGACCTCCTGACACCTGACCCCTGACCCCTGACCCCTGATCCCTGCCACGAAATCGCCGCGCTTCGTGACCGGCTCTGCCCCAATGGCGCCGAACCGATGCCGGCTTCCGGCGTTATCAGGACACCATTATCCGTACGAGTCGTTTCAGGTCGGTCATGCGCAACCACATTCAGTCTGCAGGCTTTACGTCCCCCGCAGGACGCGCGCTTGGCACCGAGCGCCGGACCGCTGTCTTCGCCGAGCTCGTTGCCACCATTGGGCTCGCTCTGTCCGTTCTGGTGGCGGCGACCGCCGTCTCGATCGGCGTGGCGCGCGCGGATGTGGCTACCAATGTCATCGACAACGAAAGCGGGCTGTTCGCCGTGGCGCTCCTGCTCGGCCTTCTGTTCATCGGAATGGGCGGCCTGACCGCTCTTTCATTGCCGCACCCCAGGCATAAGAAGACCCATAGCTAAATCGTGTATTCCGGAACTCCGGCCGATGGCGCACAGTTGAGGCGGCGTCGATGGAGAATGGCATGCGCTGGATTCTGATCCTGGGCATCATGTTGGCCGGTGGTCCGGCGGCCGCGGCCGATCCAACATTCTCCAGTTCAGCCGGCAAGCTGGCAGTTCATACGGTTGCGCAGGGCCTGTCGCACCCCTGGTCGCTTGCTTTCCTTCCCGACGGCCGCATGCTGGTGACCGAGCGCCCCGGCCGGATGCGCATCGTTGCTCCGAACGGCCGGCTCTCGCCGCCGCTCGGCAACGTGCCAAAGGTGTTCGCCGTCAGCCAGGGCGGGCTGCTCGACGTCATCCTCGACCACAATTTCGCGCAGAATCGAACCGTCTATTTCTCTTACGCCGAACCGTTCGACGGTGGCGGACGCACCGCACTGGCGCGCGCCCGGCTGGAGACCGGCGAGGTCCCGCGGCTCGCCGACGTGAAGGTCATCTATCGCCAGCACGGCCCGCCTTCGCGGGGAAACCATTTCGGCGGACGTATCGTGCAGGCCGCGGACAGCACGCTGTTCCTCACCAATGGCGAGCATTTCACCGACCGCGACATGGCGCAGACGTTTGACAATGACCTCGGCAAGATCATCCGGATCACGACCGACGGCGCCGCGCCGCCCGACAATCCGTTCGTCAAGAAAGCCGGCGCCCGTCCTGAAATCTGGTCCTACGGCCACCGCAATCCGCAGGGTCTCGCCATCAACCCGGCCGACGGCAGACTGTGGGAGCAGGAGCACGGCGCCAAAGGCGGCGACGAGATCAATCTCATCGTGGCCGGCCACAACTACGGCTGGCCGCTCGTCAGTCACGGCGTCAACTACGACGGTTCTCCGGTCGGTACCGGTAAAGCCACGATGGAAGGTGTCGACGATCCGCTCTGGGACTGGACACCGTCGATCGCACCGTCCGGCATGGCTTTTTACACGGGCGATCTCTTTCCAAAATGGAAGGGCAGCCTGTTCAACGGCGCGCTGAAATTCCAGCTGCTGTCACGGCTTGAGATCAGGGACGGCAAGGTCGTCAACGAGGAGCGCCTGCTGCAGGGGCTGAATGAGCGGATCCGCGACGTGCGGCAAGGTCCCGACGGGGCGCTCTATCTGCTCACGGACAATTCGTCCGGTCGCGTTTTGCGCGTAGTGCCGGCTAAGTGAATTGCTCGATCCTGCTGATCAATTCCGCGCATAGACCACCACACGTAACGCATCCGTTTAGTTCAGCCAAAGTAGCCCCGCGATAATTGTAATGATCGTCAGCGGCGCCCCAATCACGAAGTAAGACCAAAAATCAATCTCCACGCCGCGCGCCTTCGCGCGTTGCGCCACGATGAGATTGGCCACTGATCCGACCAGGGTAAAGTTGCCGGCGAATGTCGCGGCCATCGCCACCGTAAGCCAGGCGCGTTGCGGATCGCCCAGATTCGCCACAAACGGCTTGAGCACAATCACGGCCGGAACGTTGCTGACGAGGTTGGACAAAACAGCGGTCACCACGCCAAGCCAGGTATTGTTGTCGAGATGCAGGTTTCCCACAAGCGTCGGCAAGTTCGGTTGGATCACCGTCTTCTCCAGCCCGGCTACGACGATGAACAGGCCGACGAACATGACAAGGAGCGGCCAGTCGATCTCGCGATAAATCTTTCCCGGACGCACGCGACGGGTCAGCAGCAGAAAGGCGCCGCCGACGATCGCGACCTTGGCGACCGGCTGTCCGAGAAAAAACAGTGTCATCATCACCGCCGTGACCAGCACGGTTTTCAGGAGCAACGGGCCGTGATAGCGCGGCGTGCGGCCTCGCGTGGGTGGCAATTCGCCGCTCAGAATTTCGTCACGATAAACGAGCGCGATCATCACTGTCGTGATGATGAGGCCAAACCCTGCCATCGGCGCCAGGGTCGCCGCGAACGCCGCGTACGGAATTCCGGACAGGCTGCCGATGATGATATTCTGCGGATTACCGGTGATGGTGGCGACGCTTCCAATGTTGGACGCCATCGCGATCGCCAGCAGATAGGGCACCGCATTGCGCTTGAGCCGCCCAACCATATCCAGCACCAGCGGCGTCATCACCAGGCAGATCGCGTCATTGACAAGAAACGCCGACAACAGACCCGACGTCAGCACGATGGCGACCAGCAGTCCAAGCGGATGTCGCACGCGACGCGCGATCCAGTCGTTGACGAGGCCGAAGAAGCCCGACACCCGAAGGTTGGCCACCACGATCATCATGCCGAGTAGCAGCGTGATCGTGTTAAAGTCGACGGCGCGGTAGGCTTCTTCTGGCGACAGCACGCCGAAGCCGACCATCAGGCTGCCGCCGAGCAAGGCCGCTCCGGCGCGGTCGATGCGATAGACAGGAATCTTGCCGAGGGCGACAATTACGTAGGTTGCGGCGAAGATCGCCAGGGCGGCAGTAATGGTGAAATCGCTCATGCGCGGACCGGTGTGCTGCAGAACTTGGACGATTTCGAACAAAATCCGCGCGGCCTTACGTTTTCGACACCAGCGAGGCGTTTGCTGAATCGATCGCTCGTATTTGTCAACTGGGCCACTTCGCACATCCCTGTGAACTACCTCACACCAGGCGGAGCGCAAAGGTGGATATTTGAATTAAACTTCGGACTTTCCGGAGCCCGGTCGTTCAGCTTCGTGCTCTTTGATCCATCCGATGGACAACCGAAGAGCCGGACCCATTGGGGGGATCATGGCCGCGGACGACAAGAGTTGGCGAGACAAGCTGAGGCGCTGGTGCAGTTGCCTGGCGTCGTTCTGGCAGAATTGCCTCGACCTCGCACTCGTTCTCTGGATCGTGCGGGTGCCGCTTTGCGCGGTGATCATCGGCTTTCTGATCCTTGACTACACGGTTCAGGCGCAGGACTTGTTCACGGAATTCGCGGGCGACTACCTCCGCATCACTGTGTTTCTCGTATTGCTGACGGTGGTCTGGGCCGGGACGACGCATTACGCGGCACGTCTGCTGCTCGACACCGACAAACGTTTCGATACCTATGCCGCGGCACGAGATTCGGATTTTCTCGCCTGGGCCGAAACCTGGGTGCCTCGCCTGCTCGGCCTTGCTCCTTTCTTGATCGTGCTGATTGCGTCCGAGCGATCGATCTGGAACCTGCCGAGCATTACCGATGACGGAAAGATTTCCGCGATCGTACGGACACTGCGCGTTTTCGATGGATTCGTCGTGGCCGTCGCGGCGGCCTTCCTCTGGTACATGGTGAAACGCCAGGCTCTGATGGCAACGAGGCTGGTGCAGCGTGCGGAGGCGAAGGTCGGCATCGTCAATCGCCTGTTGCAGCCGCTCGGTTTGAGCGGCGACAGCCGGAGGAACGCGCGCGACGGCCGAAGTGTCCAGCCGGCGCTCGGACCGCTGCTGCTCATTGTTGTTTTTGTCTTTTCCGCCATCGTCATCTTTATCGGCGCGGATCGTACCGCGGCGCTGCTGCCGCGGG
>DASSRJ010000204.1:0-5290 GCA_035701845.1 Pseudolabrys sp.
CGCCCAATCGCATAGCCCGCGCCGAATGCCAGGCCCGCGCCCAAAACTGCGCCGCCATACGGCCAGTAGCTCGCGCCCCAGTAGTAAGGCGGATAGGCCGGGTACGGCCACGCACCGTAGACGACCGCCGGGTCGTAGTAGGGCACATAGATCGTTTGCGGATCCGTCGGCTCGATCACGATGACCTGCTTGCTGCCTTCGGACTTCTTCGTGACCTTCTGCTGCTTCGTCGACTGCAGCTTGTTGTTCGCTTCGGCTTTCGCGCGCAGCCGCTGGACGCCGTCCATCACATCAGTCTGCTGCGCGAGCATGGCGTCGCCGAGTTTCTGGGTCCAGTCGAGCTTGTCGCTCATCATGTCGAGCACTGACGGGGTCGCTATGAGCGACGTCACGCTTTCATCCCAACCTTGCTTCTCGGCCGCAGTCTTCAGCGCATCGTCCTTGAGAGCCTTGTTTTCCTTCGCCCATCGGCTCGCCTGGACGACCTCGAGTGGATAGGTCGACGCCATCAGCACCTGGGACAGCAGGGTGTCCGGGTAAAGCGCGATCGGCGAGAGAAGCGCATCTATTTCTCCCGGTGTGAGAAGCTTGTCCTGCGCGGGGGCGCTTGCCGGTGCGGGCGCCGGCTGGGTCTGTGCATTGACCACCGGGGCAAGGGCAACAAACAGAATGAGTGTTAACGCTTGCGCGAGGAATTTTGACATAATTACTCCCTCGGTTCGCCGCCGTAGAGGCGAGGTCGATGCATCAGAATATCAAGTCTAATGGCGGCATTTTGACCTAGGTCAATGCTGACGATCGAGTTGGACTGAGGTCCAATAGCCGCCGTGCCCGCAACTACGGTGACGGAAACACCTGCTTCCAGTCGGCCTTCATGTCGACGACGGTCCAGTTGCGCTTCCTGGCCTCGTCCAGCGCCTTGTCCAGCCTGCCGATGTGCGACTTCCGGTCGTAGGCATATTCACGTTCAGCATCAGTGTGATGGACAATGCCCATGAAACGGGCACCCGGCCCTGCCGCTGTCCATTGCAGCATTTGCAGATCGCCGTCGGAGTTGCCGAAAGCGAAAATCGGGTGACGGCCTATGAAACGGTTGATCCCCACCGGCTTACCCGGGCCGTCGTCGACGAACTCGACCTTCGGGAGCTTGAGCAGCGACGCGCTGCCATCCGGCTTGATCTGGAATTTGGTGGCAGCGGAGGAGCCCACCACCTGCTCCGGCGGGATGCCATAGACCTTCTCGGTCCACGGCCGCATGAACTCGATGCCGCCGCCGGACACGATGAAGGTCTTGAAGCCGTTGGCACGCAGATACCTCAGCAGCTCCAGCATCGGCTGATAAATGAGCTCGGTATACGGGCGCTTGAAGCGCGGATGGCGCGCGGTTGCCGTCCATTCCAGGACTGTTTTTGAAAAATCCTCGACCGTCATGCCGGAGTGCGTCACTGCAACAATCTCCAGCAGGCCTTTTTCACCGGCGGCGGCCAGCGCCTTGATATCGCGATCGAGCACGCTCTTGAATGGCTGCCTGGTCTTCCACTCGGGATGCTGGGGTGCCATCGCCCTCAGGCGATCGAAAGCGAAGGCGAGTTGAAAATAAAAGGGCTGCTCGCACCACAGCGTGCCGTCGTTGTCGAAGGTCGCGATGCGCAGTTCGACCGGCACGAAATCCGCAGAGCCCTGGGTCGTCACCCGGCCCACAAAATCCGTGATGGCTTTCTTTACCGCCCCGTCATTCCATGACGGCAGCGGGTCGGCCGTTTGCGCCGAGGCGGCGCCCGCCAGCGTGACTGCAAGGAACGCCGCAAAAAATGCGCGGCGGCTGACCAGGACAGTCATCGAAACCGGTTCTTTGGCATGACGGCGGCCGGGGCAGCCGCCTCCGACCCATTGCGGGCGCGCTCGCTGCGCCTGAAGTGGTCAAGCACGAAGACACGGATGGCAGACGAAAGATTGCTGGTGATCCTGTTGCGATCGATCGTTGCCACCAGCGTCGATATCGCCACCTGTTCGCGGTCGGCAATCTCGCGAAGCGCGTCCCAGAATTCGTCTTCCAGCGAGATACTCGACTTGTGCCCGTTGCGTACGACCGAACGCTTGACCACCGACGAGTTCTTGCGGCCATGCGGCGGGTGGACGCGACCCGAGGTTTCGACTGGCGCGGCGTGATGCATGACTGTCTCGCTCATTTCTGCGGACTCCGGTAAATTCCCATGTGGCAAGAGTAAGCGCAGACCCGCGCCGGGATCGAGTTGGACCAAGGGGCAAGTCCAGGCGTGAGCCGGTCAGGGGGATTTCCGCAATATGCGGCGGGCTTTTGCGAGGTCGCGGCGCGCCGCGCCGGTCACCTGCGGGTACTTGAGTCCCAGCCGGTCCAGCGCTTCGACCACGTTGGCGGCGACGACAAGGCGCGTGAACCACTTGTTGTCCGCGGGCACGACGTGCCAGGGCGCTTCCGGTCTGCTGGTATTGCGGACCATGTCCTCATAGGCCGCCATGTACTCGCCCCAGAGTTTTCGTTCCTCGACGTCGCCCAACGAGAATTTCCAGTTTTTCGCCGGCTCTTCGATGCGCTCGAGAAACCGCTTTTTTTGCTCTTCTTTCGACACGTGCAGAAAGAATTTCAGGATCAGCGTTCCGTTGCGTGCAAGGTAGCGTTCGAACGCCCTGATATCCTTGAACCGTTCCTTCCAGATGTTCCTGGTCACCAGCCTGGCGGGCATTTTCTCCTTTTCGAGAAGGCCCGGATGCACGCGCACCACCAAAACTTCCTCATAGTACGAGCGGTTGAAAATTCCGATCCTGCCGCGCTCTGGAAGCCGGCGGGTGGAACGCCACATGAAGTCATGATCCAACTCCTCCTGGCTCGGCTGCTTGAAGGAATGCACATCGCAGCCTTGCGGATTCACACCGCTCATAACGTGCTCGATCACGCTGTCCTTGCCGGCCGCGTCCATCGCCTGGAAGATCAGCAAGACCGCCCAGCGGTCCTGCGCATAGAGCCGTTCCTGCAGCTCGGACAGGCGCTTGACCCCTTCCTCGAGGAGGTCCCTGGCCTCGCCTTTTTCGATATCGAGGCCCCTGGTATCGCCGGGATTCCAGTCTTTCAGGCGGAAGCCGTCCGGATCATCAACGCGATAACGCGTGGCAAACTTCGAGAGGTTCATGCAACGTCTCTTTTTGTACAATCATCGTGCAACCGGGCGTCGCGCGAACCCAGTCTGACGCTGCGGTGTCGCCGGATTGAGCGTGCCGGGCAGGACTGTCACAGCGGTAGCAGAACCCGGTTGCTGCAGCCGCCGGCGCGCAATCGTCACCCTTTTCAATAATTGGCGCGGCGACCACGTGACGTTCGCCGCATTCTGTGGCCCAAACAGATTTGTTTCAATCGAACTGATTTCATGATCGAGCAGAGGATCGCGCGCCGCCTGTCGCAACGCTCCGACGGTGTGGGCCGGTTCGAACCGTTTCAGCCAGTCGAGCAGCGCGAAATAGGCCTTCTCCGGCTCGCGGCGGCGAATAGCGGCCCGCAGTTGCGCGAAAGACCATGGCTCGGAAGCAAGGTAGGCGCTTCGCCTCGCGGCAATACGTTGCCTGATGTCGCGCGCGACTGCCGGCCCAAACCACCCCACCACGCCAAGCGCTACCAGCGCAGCGACGGTCAGCAGCCAGTGGTCGAGAATCCAGAAAATGGGCATGTGCCAATTCCAGGACAAGGCACGCCCCTCACCAGGTCCGCTGACGCGTTGCGCAGGATTGTCGGCAACATGCAGCGTAATCGCATCGGCGCGGGCCCGCTCGATCCTGCCGTCGCGGACGCTCCACCATGCAAGCTCGATGGCCGGAAGCGTGTAGTCGCCGGCCTGTTCCAGCATGTAAGTGCCTTCATCGACGCGCGTCGCGGAAAGCGCGCCGGTGCGCCGGTCGACATTATCCTGGACCGATGGCTGTGCCGGATAGAGCGCCAATCCGTCGATCCTGGAGAACGCTGTCGGCGGCAACAGCATCGCGGGCGTGCCGGCTGCTTTTATCGTCAGGGTGCGCTTGATCGAATCGCCAACTTTCAGGTCCTGCGACGACCGTTCGACTTTCTGCTCTATCGCGATGCTGTCTGCAGAGACGAACGGATCGAGATCCTGCGCGGCGTCGGGAATAAAGGCTTCGAAGCTCTGCCGCGGCAACGCTATCGTGACTTCACGGGACTTCGGCGGATCGTACGCGTAGGTCACTTTCACCTGCTGATCCGCGAGCGCGTAGCTGCCGGCTTCCTGAGGATAGATGGCAAACTCGTAACGAACGCCGGCAAAGGTGATGCCGTCGCGCATCTCCGTCTGATTGACCGCACCGAGCGGGCGCGTCACGGCATTGCGCACCTGGAAGTCCGGAATGATCGGCGGGGCTGGCATATAATTCGGCGCAAGCACGGTCACCAGCAATGTCGCCTTCTGTCCGACGATCACGCGCGGCGGATCGAGCATTACGGTCACCGTCGGTTCCGGCGCCGCCACCGGTTGCGCCAAGGCAATCGGCGCAGCGAGAATTACCAGTGCAACTGCCACTAAGCGCATCATCGCCGTGGCCCCGAAGGTTGCGCCGCCTGAATGGCAAATTTCAGCTTGAGGAAGTCCGCCGGCGAGGTCTGCACCTCGCGCATCCAGGCCTCCGCCGCACCCGGCGTTGTGACATCCTCGGCCTGCACCTGAACGCGCTTGCCATCTTTCTGTTTCTTATCGACGCGCATCTCGTCGGCCTTCTCGTCGGGAGGCGTTTCCCCCTTCTCCTGCTTGCGGCGTTTTTCTTCCTGCGCCTCCAGTGCCGCTTCTACGATCGCCTTGTTGTGTTTGGCGGCCTGGTTGTTCGGCTGAACCGCGAGCACGTCGTCATAGGCCTTGATCGATTTTTCGTAGGCATGGTTCTGCGCCTCGGCATTGCCAAGCGCGAAGCGGCCGGCCGGGCCCTCCACTTTCCGGAAGCTCTCGGCTGCGGCGAGAAAATCATAGGCGCGATAGGCGGCGATGCCGCGCCACATCGGATCGGCGAACAATTCCTTGGCGGCGGCATAGTCGCCGCGATCAAATGCGAGCCGGCCCTGCTGATCGGGTGTCAGCCAAAGATTGCGGAACCGGGATGCTTCCGCCGCATCGGCCGGCGCCGGCAGTTGCAGCAGCGCAAAGACAACCACCCAGGCCACTGTGACGCCACGCCGGAACCATAAAAGGCCGAGAAATACGGCCGGAAACACAAGCCAGAAGCCTTCGTCGCGCCAGCGCGTGCCGAACGCCGCCGACTG
>DASSRJ010000205.1:0-3256 GCA_035701845.1 Pseudolabrys sp.
ACGATCAACACGATCTTCCGGCATCCAGACGTCCCTTTAAGGAATTTTGCTCCTTTTGAGTGAGGTGGGCAACAGCGTTCGCGATGAACAATGAAGAGTCGGACAGGCAATGAGCCAACAAAAGTCGAACGCACGGGTAAATCCTGAGGCCACAGCGATCGATTTCAAAGAATGGGTGTTTCGCAATTCGGTGTCTCGACGAACTCGATTGTGGTGGTTCGGCTGCCGCGTCGTCAACGCAACGGAACGCGGCAGTCTCGATCACGAGTTGATCAATCACATTTTTAAGTTGGGGTGGCTACAAGAACGCATCGGGCGTTCGGAGTCTTCTGACTGGGAGCTTGCGCGTAACGTCGGCGGGAGAGATTGGCCCGTGCTCGCGTGCAATCCGGATTTTTGATTTTGACCGCAACCGCAATTAACAACTCGCGGGGGCTGCTATAAGCAGCTAAAAGCAGGTATGGCCGGGACAAGTTTACGACCGGGCCGGCCTTTGGCCGCACCCGGTTGCCCCGCCATGACAGTTAAGCAGCGCCCTTCGTCTCCTCGACGATCCAGCGGTGGTAGTCCGGGTCGACCTGCTCCACCGGCACGACCATGATGGATGGCGTCGTGTAACTGTGTGCCGTCTTGACCGCCGTCCCCACGGCGTCGGCCAGGCCGGAGCGGGTCTTGACAAGCATGACGGCCTCCTCGGCCCGCTCGATTTTGCCCTGCCACCAGTAATGCGAGACCATTCCGGGCAGGATATTCACGCAGGCCGCAAGCCGCCGCTCAACGATGGCGCGCCCCGCCCGCTCCGCCTCGACAATCGAGGGCCAAGTCGTATAGACGAGCACCGCGCGCTCCATCGTCGGACCTCCGCATGAACCAGTTCAAGACTATCGCCTTTGTCGCCGGCCAGACGCCGGAGGCACGCGAGGCCTGCGCGCGGCTGGAAAAACGCTACGGCAACGCCGACCCCGCGAAGGCCGACGTGATCGTCGCGCTGGGCGGCGACGGCCTGATGCTGCAGACCCTGCACAAGTTCATGAAATCCGGCAAGCCGATCTACGGCATGCACCGCGGCACGGTCGGCTTTCTGATGAACGAATTCGCGGAAGAAAAGCTCGCCGAGCGGCTGGCGAACGCGCACATCACCGTCATCCATCCGCTGCTGATGCAGGCACGCGACGCGCAAGGCCGCACGCACGAGCATCGCGCGATCAACGAGGTCTCGCTGTTCCGGCAGAGCGCGCAAGCCGCGCACCTGCGCATCCTGATCGATGGACAGGAGCGGCTCGCCGAGCTCATTTCCGACGGCGTGCTGGTTGCAACGCCAGCGGGCTCGACCGCCTACAATCTCTCGGCGCAGGGCCCGATCATTCCGATCAATGCGACGCTGATGGCACTGACGCCGATCAGCCCGTTCCGGCCGCGACGCTGGCGCGGCGCCTTGCTGCCGGACAAAGCGAAAGTCACCATCGAGGTACTGGAAGCGCAGAAGCGGCCCGTAGCGGCGGTTGCCGACCACGACGAAGTGCGCTCCGTTCACAGCGTCGACATCCGCATGGACCACGGCATCTCGATCAACATGCTGTTCGATCCCGGCCACAATCTCGACGAGCGAATTCTGCGCGAGCAGTTCGGTTTTTAGGAGCGTGCGTGTCCAAGGTATCCAAGACGTTCGATTTCTCGGTCAACGGCAAACCTGCCAGCGTCTCGCTCGACAATGAAGAGACGCCGCTGCTCGATGTGCTGCGCAACGAGCTCGGGCTGATGGGCACGCGCTTTGGCTGCGGGCTGGAGCAGTGCGGCTGCTGCATGGTGCTGATCGACGGCGTGCCGGAGAAATGCTGCACCAAGCCGGTGTGGAGCGTCGCCGGAAAATCGGTCACCACCGTCGAGGGCCTGGGCAATGCAAGCCGCCCTCACCCGCTGCAGCAGGCTTTCATCGACGAGCAGGCCGGCCAGTGCGGCTACTGCCTGTCGGGCATCCTGATTTCGGCAAAAGCGCTGCTCGACAAAAGCCCGAAGCCGACGCGCAGCGAGATCGCGCAGGCGCTTGATGGCAATATCTGCCGCTGCGGCTCGCATAACCGCATCATGCGCGCCGTCGAAAAGGCGGCGGCCGCGATGCGCGCGGGAACGTCCCGATGACCGCGCCGCTTCCCGCCCAGCTTGAGGCCAATCCCGAGCTCGACCGCTGGGTCGACTTTCCTGCGCCCGGCAAGGTCACCGTACTCACCGGCCGCGTCGAACTTGGCCAGGGTGTGCTCACGGCAATGCGGCAGATCGCTGCCGACGAGCTCGACGTGTCATTGGATCGCATCACCATCCGCTCGGGTGATACGATCAAGGCGCCGAACGAGGGCTATACCGCAGGCAGCCAGTCGATCCAGTTCGGCGGCGTCGCCATGCGGCAGGCCTGTGCCGACGTGCGCGCGTTATTCCTCGATCAGGCCGCGAACGTGCTCGGCTGCAAGACAACCGAGCTGTCGGTCCGCGACGGCAGCATTCTGCGCAACGGCGCCTCGACCGGGCAGGATTACTGGACATTGGCCGGCGCGGTCGACCTCGCGGTAAAGGCGACCGGCGCCGGCGCGCGCAAGCGCGTCTCCGACCTCAGGAGCATCGGCGAAAGCAGCGCGCGCATCGACCTGCCGGCGAAGGTGTTCGGCGAAGCCATCTTCATCCATGATATGCAACTCGACGGCATGCGGCATGCGCGCGTCGTGCGCCAGCCCAACCGCGGCGCCACGATCGGCGCGATCGACGAAAACGCCATCCGCCGCGCCGCCAAGGGAGCGGTCGAATTCGTCCGTACCGGCAACTTTCTCGCCATTCTCGGCGGCGACGAAACTGCGGTCGAGGCCGCGGGCGCCGCCGCGGTGAATCACGTGACCTGGCAGAACGTCGAAGCGCCGACGCCGACGCAACAGGAGGCGAGCTGGCTCCTGCAAAGGCCGGTGGTCGAGCGCGTGTTCGGTGCGCCGGAGTCAGGAAATCCGCAGGGGCGCGAGCGCTACGAGGCGACGTTCACGCGCGGCTATCTTGCGCACGCTTCGATCTCCCCGTCCTGCGGCCTCGCGCTCTACAAGGACGCAAAGTTGACGGTATGGACGCACTGCCAGGGCGTCTATCCGCTGCGCGCGGCACTGTCGAAAATTCTCAAGCTCGAGCCTTCCTCGATCATCGTGCACCACATGCAGGGCTCCGGTTGTTACGGCCATAATGGCGCGGACGATGCCGCGGCAGACGCGGCAATCATCGCCAT
>DASSRJ010000206.1:0-8207 GCA_035701845.1 Pseudolabrys sp.
CCCAAGCGCTGCGGCCATCTCGACAACAAGACCCTGGTTCCGGCGCAGGAGATGGTCGGCAAGATCAAGGCGGCGCTCGACGCGCGGCATTCGAGCGAGACCCTGGTGATCGCGCGGACCGATGCCATCGCGGTCGAAGGCTTCGAGCCGGCGATCGCCCGCGCGCTGTCTTATCGCGACGCCGGCGCCGATATCCTGTTTGTCGAGGCGCCGAAGACACGCGACGAGCTCAGGCGCATTTCACCGGCGTTGAAGGGCGTGCCGCTGATGGCCAATATGGTGGAAGGCGGCAAGACACCGCCGCTCAAGGCGGCCGACCTCGAGGCGCTTGGCTTCGCGCTTGTGATCTTTCCCGGCGGCATCGTCCGCGCGGTGGCGCATACGGCCGGCGAGTTTTATGCATCCCTGGCCGCCGACGGCACGTCCGAGCCGTTCCGCAATCGCATGTACGATTTCGACGGCCTCAACGAGGTGATCGGCACGCCGGCGATGATTGAACTCGGGAAGCAATATGAGAGCGGAAAGAAAGGCGGTGGCCAATGACTGCGCGACTGTTTTTCACTGCCGTTGCCGCGCTGATGCTTGGGCATACGGCGCACGCCGAGGACTTTCCGGCGCGCCCGATCAAGATCCTGGTCGGCGCGCCGGCCGGCGGCACCACGGACACGATGGCGCGCGCGATCGCCGATCCGATGGCGGCGGCGCTGAAACAGCCGGTCCTGGTGGAGAACCGCCCCGGCGCCGGCGGCAACCTGGCCGCGGCGGCGGTCGCCAAATCCGCGCCCGACGGGTACACGCTGCTGGTGAGCTTCAGCAGCCACACCATCAACGCCACGCTTTATCCCTCGCTGCCTTACGACCCGGTCGCCGATTTCACGCCGATCACCATGATCGCGCGGGTGCCGAGCCTGCTGGTCGGCCGCGCCAATCTGCCGGCCAGGGATCTCAAGGAACTGATCGGCTTGGCGAAGGCACAGCCGCACAGGCTGACGATCGGCATCGGCGGCATCGGCTCTTCGCTGCATCTCGCGGGTGAGAAGTTCAAGCTGATGACCGGCGTCGACCTGCTGAACGTGCCCTACAAGGGCACCGCGCCGGCGCTGACCGATCTGCTCGGCGGGCAGATCGACCTGATGTTCATCAGCCTGGTGACCGGGTCCGAGCAGGTGCGCGCCGGCAAGCTGCGCGCCTATGGCGTGACCAGCGACAAGCGACAGGCGATGTTTCCCGACCTGCCGGCGATCGGGGAGGTGGTGTCCGGGTTCGAATCCACCGCCTGGTTCGGGGTCTTCGCGCCGGCCAAGCTGCCGGACGCGATCACCGAAAAACTGCACGCAACGATCGTCGGCGCGCTGTCGGAGCCCAGACTGCGCGAACAGCTCAAAACGGAGGGCGCTACGGCCGTCGGCAACACACCGAAGGAATTCACGGCTTTCGTGCGCGAGGATATCGAGCGCTGGGCGCCGGTCGTCAAAGCATCGGGCGCAAAGCCCAACTAGCAGGAAGTCAGGGAATATCCCATGGATAAAGTTTTCGATACCGTCATCAAGAATGCCCGCGTCGTCCGCCCGAACAAGACGTCGGTCGACTGCCTCGATATCGCAATCGACGATGGAAAGATCGCGCGGCTTGCGCCCGATATCCAGGCCGGCGAGGCGAAGCAGGTCTTTGACGCAAAAAACCGTCTTGCGTTCCCCGGTTGCGTCGATGCGCACATGCATATCGGGATCTACGCGCCGCTCGCGCAGGACGCGGTCTCGGAAAGCAGGGCGGCCGCGATGGGCGGCGTCACCTCCAGCCTCAACTACATCCGCACGGGGCATTATTATCTCAACCGCGGCGGCCCGTACCGCGAATTCATGAAAGAGGTGCACAAGCAGGCCAATGACAAGTTCTGGGTCGATTACGGCTTCCACATTGCGCCGATCGAAGCCGCGCATATCGACGAGATGGAGCATCTGGTCACCGATCACGGCGTGACGTCGTTCAAGATCTTCATGTTCTACGGCGGCTACGGGCTGCACGGGGCCTCCTCGCAGCAGAACGAGTTCCTGATGATCGGGCCGGACGAGCGCTACGACATCGCGCATTTCGAATTCATCATGCGCGGGGCGCAGCGCCTGATGCAGAAATTTCCCGAGCTTGCTCCTTACATCAGCGTCAGCCTGCATTGCGAGCTGGCGGAAATTCTCACCGCCTACACCAAAATCGTCGAGCGCGAAGGCAGGCTGAAAGGCCTGCACGCCTACAGCGCGGCCCGCCCGCCGCATTCGGAAGGGCTCGCCATCTGGATCGCGTCTTATCTGGCGAACGAGACCAATTGCCTGAACATCAACCTGCTGCACTTAAGCTCGCGCAAGGCGATCGACGCCGCCTGGACCATGCAGCAGGTCTTTCCGCATATCGCCTTCCGGCGCGAGGTCACCGTCGGCCATCTTTTGCTCGACACCGACTGCAAGTGCGCGGTGCACGCCAAGGTCAATCCGCCGATCCGTCCGCGCGAGGACGTCGAGGCACTGTGGGAGGCTGTCCTTGACCGCAAGATCGACTGGATCGTCAGCGATCACGCCTGCTGCTCGGCCGAGCAGAAATGGTCGAAGGACGATCCCGGCAATATCTGGCTTGCCAAATCCGGCTTCGGCGGCACCGAATATCTTTTGTCAGGCGTGGTGAGCGAGGGCAGCAGGCGCGGCATGTCCTACAACCACATGGCCGAGATGCTGAGCTTCAGGCCGGCGCAACGCTTCGGTTTGAAGACCAAGGGCGATATCGCGCAGGGCTACGACGCCGACATCGTGCTGGTCGATCCGCACGAAAGCTTCGTTGTGCGGGCTGCGGAGTCCGAGTCCGTGCAGGGTTATACGCCTTTTGAAGGCGTCGAGCTCAGTGGCCGGGTGAAGAGCACGTTCCTGCGCGGCGCGCTGATTTACGATAACGGAAACGTGGTTGGCCCGGCAAAGGGCCAATACTTACGCAGACCCATAACCAAATAAACGCGCTTATTGCGATGGTACAGGCAGCGGCGGTATCGGATGTGACGCCGTGCGCGGTGGGGGCGGTGGCTGCATTGCCGGTTCGACCGGCGGCGGTGGAACGTAAGGCCGCGGCGGAACAGCGACCGCCCGGGGTTGCACGGGAGCCGGCGTCCTTTGCCGGGCCTGCTCCAGCGTCTGAAGCTTCACAATGCTTTGGCCAACCTGTTCCTGCCTGGCAGCAAGCTGCTGTTGCCTGGCCGCGAGCTGATCAAGCTGTTGTTGCGCGGCGGCAAGCTGCTGTTGCTTGGCGGCAAGCTCCTCAACGCCGCGGCGCAGCGAGCTGATGTCTTGCGCCAATGCTTCGAGCTGCTTGCCCATATAAGGCGGAATGGTGGGCGCCGCTATGACGGGGGCTGTCGCGGCTGCAGTGGCGCCGTCGCTGGACCTGACGTGAGCCTGCCAGGCGAACGAGCTTCCGGCGCCGATCAGGGCAGCCACGACAAAGCCAACCAAAGTGAGTATCGGGTTGCCGAATTTCGGCCTGTCACTGATGACCGGATTGCTTTCGAAACCAGTGGGCCGCGGCAACACGCTGATGGGTGGCTCGGTTGCCTGTGACTCGCCGGGATTGCCGACGCTTGCGCCTTCGCTCTTGTTGTTCTGAAGGCGTGGTGCGCGGTTGCCCTGCGTCACGTTCTGCGCAAGGGCCTTCAGCTGATCCATCACCTCGAGATTCGCAGCGGACGGCGCGTCCGATGCATCATCAGCCGCGCGCCGTTCGGACATCGGAACGGATTCGGCCGGGCAGGTTTCCTCGGCCGTGGCATCGATGTACCCGGGCGATGCCACCGGTGAAACGGCAAAATTGCTCGTCCCAAATGCTGGCTTGTTCAGCTGTGTGCTTGAAAAGGTATCCATGGGCATCTGCCTTCGGCCAAATTGAGAAGCAGCCGGCTTTTGGCTGGACGTGCCAAAGCAGGACATCTGGCTGTGACCGGACAAAGGCGGGCAGGCGGCAATGTTCTGTCTAAATTGGACATTCCAGCGGCACCGTTGTTGGTGGGCCGGCGCGTGGCACCTGTTTTGCGCAGGCCCATAGGCGAATAAAGGCGGAATCCGCCAATACCCCTTCGCCGCAGCCTTTGAAACCGGTACGATGGTGGTTCCGAGCGTCGGGGGCGATGATGAGACGCCGTGACGTCGTCAAGGCAATCGCCACGTCCGCAGCTGCCTGGCCGTTTATGGCTCGGGCACAGCCGGTCAGGATGCGCCGTGTCAGCCTTCTCCTCGGACTTGGCGAAAACGATCCGGAAGCGAATGCGCGCATTAAGGCATTCCGGTTAGGGCTGCGCGACCTTGAGTGGATCGAGGGTCGCAACATCCGGATTGATTACCGGTTTGCCGGAAGCAACCTCGACTTGATCAACCGGCACGTGGCGGAGCTCGTCAAATCGCCGCCTGAGGTGATTGTTGCGAATTCAACGCCGGTGATGAGAGCTCTGAAACCGGCGACGAGTACCATTCCCATTGTATTCGTGGTTGTGAATGATCCGGTCGGGCAGGGCTTCATCTCAAATCTCAAGCAGCCTGGCGGCAACATCACCGGCTATTCGTTCATCGAACCGGAGATAATCGGCAAGTGGATCAACCTGCTCAGCGACATCAAGCCAGGCCTTACCCGCGTGACCTTGATGTTCAATCCCGGGACCGCGCCGTATTATGACCGCTTCATCCAGTCATACAAAACCTCGCGCGGGGCTTCGCCGGTCGAGGTCAGCGGCGCGCATGTCGAGAGCGTGCCCGACATCGACCGGGCGGTCGTCGAACTGGCGCGCGACCGCGGCGGCGGTCTGATCGCTCCCGGCGATCCGTATGTTCTCACCGCGCGCGCTGCCATCCTCGGCGCTGCACGTCAGCACGGCTTGCCGGTCATTTCGCCCTACAGGCAATTCGTTTCCGAGGGCAGCCTGATGTCCTACGGGCCGGATACCGCCGACATCTTCCGGCGATCGAGCTCGTATGTCGATCGCGTTCTGAGGGGAGAGGCGGTTGGCAGCCTGCCCGCACAATCACCGGATAAGTTCGAGCTCGTCGTCAATCTCAAGTCGGCCAAGGCGCTCGGCCTCTCGGTGCGCCAGTCGTTCCTGCTGCTCGCCGATGAGGTGATCGAATAGGCTGGGGCGGGCTTGCAAGATTGTCGCCCGAATGGCTCCATACCTTGATGAGTGAAGATCGCTTCGTTCCGCCCCCCGGCGCGTTCACGCGCACGGTACCGGTCCGGTTTTCCCACTGCGATCCGGCGGGCATCGTCTACTTTCCGCACTATTTCGACATGTTCAACGGCCTGGTCGAGGACTGGTACACCGAGCAACTCGGGGTCAGTTACGCAAAGCTGATCCTGGGGGACCAGCACGGATTTCCCTACGTTCACATTGAAACCGACTTCAAGCTGCCGAGCCGGATGGGCGAGCGGCTCAATCTCACTTTGCTGGTGTCGCGGGTTGGGCGCTCGTCGCTCAGCGTCGTCATTGTCGGCCATGTCGATGGCGTTGAGCGCCTGCGCGCGCGGCTGGTGACTGCGATGACGTCATTGGAGACCCATCAGTCGGTGGAATTGCCCAAAGCGCTGCGTGAAAAATTTGAAGCCTATATGCGCGCCACGGAGCAGGCCTAGCGGGCGCGTGGGCAACGCCGCAGCAGACTTCGCGGCAGACTTCGCAGCAGACTTCGGACCGGATTGACCTTGATCAAAGACAGGTCGCGCGGGCTCGGCTCGTATCAAACAAAGCTGCTCTCCGGGTCGAATCCCATGATTGATTTGTATAACTATCCGCTTTTCGCGATCTTTTTTGTTGGTCTTGCGGTTATTCTTGCCGCCAGCGAGATCGGACGTCGTTTGGGGTTGCGGGCGCGCGCCCATGGCGGCGGCAGTATTTCCACGCTTGAAGGCGCCGTGCTGGGGCTGCTCGCTTTGATCATCGGGTTTACGTTCGCGATGGCCCTGTCGCGTTTTGAAACCCGGCGTGACGCTGTCCTGATCGAAGCCAATTCAATAGGAACGACAGCGTTGCGGGCACGCCTGCTGCCGCAGCCGGAGCGCGGCGAGGCCTTGAAGCTGCTGAAGGAATACGTGGCCGTTCGGCTCGATATTACGAAACGGCCGGAGTCCCGTGGGGCGCTCGCCGCTGCAATCGACAGATCGAATACGATTCAGGAGGCGCTCTGGCAGCGGGCAAAAACGATGGCCGCGAAAGATACCGGCATGGTTCCGACCGGGCTCTTCATTCAGACCTTGAACGAAATGATCGACAACCAGGCAAAACGTCTCGCCGCGCTCCGCAACCAGGTGCCGAACATCGTGATAATGGCGCTCTTTGGAATGGCCGCCGTCGCAATGGCATTTACAGGCTACGGCGAGGCGCTCGAAGCCCGGCGCACACGTATACCGATTTACGTCATGGCCCTGGTGCTCTCGACCGTCATACTTCTGATCCTCGATCTCGACAGGCCGACGACCGGGTTCATCGAAGTCAGCCAGCAGCCAATGATCGACACCGCCGCGAGCATTGCCGCATTCCCCGACTGAAGGTCGATCAGCACCCGCGCGCCGGTTTACGGCCCCAGAAGATTTCAATGCCTTTCCAGACGAAGCTGTCGGACTCATTGAGAAGTCCGGTAAAGGCGGCCTCCAGATCTTTCGGGCTGTAGTAGGGAAATTCCTCGAGTTTCCACCCGACCCGCGACAGTAGTTTGTCGAAGACATATTCGATGTGCATGTCGAGCCCGATCTTCATCCGGGTCTCGGGGCTATAGGCGATTTCCGCCAGCACCAGATTGCGGCCGCCTTTCATGACGCGCAGCATTTCGCCGCCGGCCTCGCGCCAGTTGTCGGTATGCTGCACCCCCTGCAGGCAAACGGCGCAGTCGAAGGCGCCGTCCGCTATGTTGCGGGTGTAGGTCCACTGCCAGGTAGCGAGCTGGCCGCTGCGTCCTCGCTTTTTTGCGATGTAACTGTCGCGGGCCTCATCGGTGATGTCAAAGACCTTGATCTCGCCCCTGGGCCCGATGCGCGCCCTGATGTCGTCGACAAAGCCGCACGGCTCGATACACTCGCCGATAATCAGCACCTTGTCGCCTTCGCGCAGCTCAAGCCGGTCGTAGATGAGATTGCGGGCGGCCTCCGCCTTGCGCCACATGAACGGCAAGCCACCGAGCAGGACCGCGCGGCACCAGCGTTCCTGCTCTTTTTTGTCGAGGATGACCTCGCCGAACCGTCGGACGTCATAGGACTGCATCCACGCCCAGGGGTCGTCGTTTTTCATCGAGGGCTCCTTCGGATCGCGATCTGATTTTTGCAGAGGGATGGCGCTTATTTCGGCTCGTCGTTAATGGTTTGAACGACGATGTACGCGCACAGTCCGAGATAAATCACGATGAACGCGGCCGGGGTGGGGCCAAAAATCCCGGCAAGCGCCACGGCAAATGCAAGCACAGCCGCGACCCAGATATCCCAGGGAAATATTTTCAGCATGAGTGCCCATCCTTTGTCGGGCACCTGCCGGGGAGATGAACTCCTACCGGCGCGCAAGCGCCCGGCAGGAGTCATCAGCCTTGCGGCGGTTATCGGGGGGACTCCATCCCCATCAGCGTCGGACAAAGGTTACGCCGCCCGGCAGCGTCGTCAATGGCCGGGCAGGATCCGGCGCCGACCGCTCACTTCCGCTTGCGCGGCTGCCCGTCGTTGCGCTCGCTCAGCCGGTCGGCGATCGCAAGAACGAGCATGGAGACCACAAAGGCGAGCAGGATGCCGACGACCCAGGCCAGCTTGGTGTTGTCGGCCTGACGCTCGATATCCATGAACCATTCAAGCACGTTGACTGCGGCGATGACCGCGATGGCGCCGAACAGCTTCTGCTTGAGGCCCGAGAAGCCGATCTTGACCAGTCCCTCCGGCCATTCGGGATGTTTGGCGGGGTCGATGTCGCTGATGAAATTGTCGTAGATCGAGCAGATCACGAGCACGATCAGGCTGGCGACCAGCGTGAGGTCGACGAGGGTGAGAATGCCGACGATGACGTCCGCGGGCGGCGCCTGGGGAATTTGAATGACAAATTCATAGAGCTTGATGAGAAATTTCAGCACAAGCGCCGCAAGCCCGACGACCAGGCCGAGGAGAAACGGTGCGATCAGCCATCGGCTGTTGAAGATGACCGCTTCGACAAAATGATCCAC
>DASSRJ010000207.1:0-21583 GCA_035701845.1 Pseudolabrys sp.
TGTTCGTCGGCCCGCAGCTTCGCTCCCCGCTTCCTTCACGCCCGCCTCGCGGCCCGACGCTCTGCGGTTCACTTCGCTCGCTGTGACCAGCTCACGAGAGGACTTCCACCTCCAAGTCGATGCCCATGCCGGGCGCACCAATTAAAGAGGCCGCCTTTGCAGGCGGCCTCATGACAATCAGGCTTGCTCGGGAGGGGAGAATTTAGCTCTGACTGCCAATTCCGAAATCGTAGGGTGTGACCACGGGCGCAGGGGCCGGTGCATAGGCCCGCGCATCGAAAGCACGGTGCGAGTTGGCGTGCATGCCCGCGGCCTGATGCTCGCCCGGTTGCATCCTCGACGTGGACACGACGGTTTCGAGCTCATTCTCGTACGCAAATGCCGGCGCGGCGGCCGACAAAGCGATGGCGGATGCGAAAGCAATCGTAACGAATTTCACGGTTCGACTCCGTTGTTCATTGATGCAAGATGGATGTCTTGCGGACGCGGCTTGTGACGCAAACTCGCGGCGCGCTCAAGGCATCACTGCATCACAAAATTCGGCGTTTCAGTCACGCAAATGTCATGGATCATTCGGCGCACAAAAGAAACGATTGGCAATCAACCGCTCGCCGGGCGCCTTTAGACGAAATGACGGGCTTGGCGCGCCGCTGTCATTCGCGCACAGCAACCTTGCCATGCAAGAGACGCGTGCGGCACGAGCAACTTCGGTTATGTTTTATTTATTTGAATGATCGCTGCGATCAAACAATTTGAATCGGTTTGCCGATGTAGGTTCGATCAGATCGGGTTTCACCGATTCGGCCCAATTGGCGGACTATGGGCGGATCGCACTAGATAAGTCGAAACGCGCGGAGCAGCTGGAACACCGAGACCAGCACGATCAGCACGCCGACGGCGGTCATCAGGCCGCGCGCCGGCACGCGCTTGACGATCCAGCCGCCAAACGGAGCGGCCAGCACGCCGCCGAGAACAAGCGGAATGAAGTGGTCGAGCGGCACGGCGCCGAGCTCGGCGAAGAACGTGGTTGCCGCCGCAACGGTCACGAAGAATTCGGCGGTGTTCACCGAGCCGACCGAATAGCGCGGCGTATGGCCCGAGCCGACCAGCGTCGAGGTCGTCATCGGCCCCCACCCGCCGCCGCCGGTCGCATCGAGAAACCCGGCGCCGAAGCCGAGCACCGCGGTCCAGCCGGCCGGCGCACGCGGGACCAGTGCGATGCGCAAGGATTTCCAGAGAATATAGATACCCATGATGAGCAGGTAGACATAGACGAAGCGCCGCGCCGCGCCGACCTCGATGTTCGACAATATCCAGGCGCCCAATATGGCGCCCAGCACGCCGGTTATTCCGAGGCGCGCGATCAGCCGCCAATCGACGTTGCGATGATAAAGGTGCGAGGCCGCCGATGCGCTGGTGGTGAAAATTTCGGTGGTGTGAACGAGCGCGCTGGCATGCGCCGGCGGCAGGCCAATCGCCAGCAAGGCCGTGTTCGACAAAACACCAAAGGCCATGCCGAGGGCGCCGTCGACCAGCTGCGCGCCAAATCCGACGGCGAAGAACAGCCACCAACTGTCCAAGGAAAACCCCCTTGAGCCGAAAAGGCCCGTTTGCCGTCTCAGCCAGCAAGCGCTCTAGTCGCCGATCGGCGCAATTCGAAACTCGACAATATCCGGAAGGTTCCGCAGATGCGTTGAAAGTCTGTCGGCGTTTCGACGGTCGCGGCTTTTGATGGTCATCCGATACTCTATTTGCTCGCCGCCCTCGATCAGGCGCGATGAGAAATTAGCGACCGAAAAACCGTGATTGCGGACCAGTTGGTGAACCTCCTCTTCGGACATGGCCCGATCTCGCGAAAAGCGCAGCGAGTGATGCGCATAGAACTCACTCGGAAGTCTTGCCTCTATAAAGCGGAACAGGGCGAGAATGATCAGGGTCGCCACCGTGCCAAGAATTGCGGGGTACCAGAAGCCGATACCGACAAGAATTCCGATGGCCGACGTGATCCAAATTGACGCAGCCGTGGTCAGGCCGCGAACCGTCAGTCCTTCCTTGAAGATGACCCCGGCCCCGAGAAACCCGATGCCGGTCATGATGCCCTGCGCCATGCGCGTCGGATCGGCGCGAATGGTGTCGATCGGGACTTCCGTCATCCAATGAAGCTGATACACGGTGACCAGCATCAGCAGGGCTGAGGCCACGCACACCAGCGCGTGCGTCCGAAAACCCGCCGGGCGGCCGTGAAATGTTCGTTCAAGCCCGATCAGCGCACCGATCGTCAGTGCGCCCGCGACCCTGCCCAAGATCACCAGTTCGTCGTGACCCATTACTGCGCCCCCGCTGTCCGTCCCCTGGGCGCCGATCAAATCGGTGCCCGCACGGTATCAAACGATACCAGTCTATCATGGCGCGTTCACACGAGGACATCATAACTGTGTTCAACGAGGCGGCACGGGACATTTGTGGCGTCCGTCCGTGAGACGGTCGATGTCCGCGGAGGGAGCGGACACTCTGCGCAATCAGCATCCGCGAACAATGAAACGGCTGATTTCCTCCGGGGAGGAGAAGATGACCGATGCGCGGTCACCCATCATTCCTGCGTTGACAATGGCAGGTGCGTCCTTGTCAGGACCTTCGTCGCTGGAATCCGTCTTGAAACGAAGATTGCGTTCCCAGAAATCGCGGGTTTTTCCATCGAACGTCGTCACCTTGAAGGTGTCGTGACAATAGGTAATGGCTTTGATGCGGCTTGACGCTTCGGCTGTTCTTAAGTTGGGAACCGAACGCTGCATGCCGGGCATCGCACCCATCTGTGCCTGACCGGATGGCCGTTCAGCCAAATTCCCAGCCGGCTTGTCACCGGCCTCCCTGAGAAATGCGATGATGCTCTTGCGCATCTTTTCGTCCGGCACGCCCGGGAATGTCATATGATTGCCCGGCATAAACTTCGCCGGATTTTCGAGATAGCCATCCAACGTCTTTTCGTTCCAGATCACGTCGGACGACTTCATCGCTTCGGAGTAGCGCGGAAAACTCGACAGGCTCCCGGCCTTGCGATTCCAGATATCCGCAAGGCTCGGCCCGGTCATGTTGCGGTTGGCTTCGACCGAATGGCACGCTGCACAGGCGCGGAAGGCCCTCGCGCCGAGAGCGACATCGTCCCCCGCCGCGAAGCCGGAAGATCCTGAGAGACAGACAAACAGCGTGGCGGCACAACGCGCAAATCTCATGGCGGGACTCCTGTAACCTAGATTTGCGTCTCGCCCTTGAACCGCGCGTAGACGCGACGTTCGGCCGGCCCGAACAAGATGACGTCGTATTCCTCGTACTCTCCGGTCATACCGGGCGAACCACTCGGCATGCCGGGAACGGCAAGACCCCGCGCCTTGGGGCGCTCGGTGAGCAGCCTCTGGATCGCTTTCGCCGGAACGTGGCCCTCCACCAAATATCCGGCAACTTCGGCGGTGTGACAGGCTGCCAGTTCAAATGGAACGTCGAGCCGGGCCCTGACGCGATTGATCTCGGGCGTCTCAATGGTCCTGGTTTGAAACCCGTTCAATTCAAGATGCGCGATCCATCCTCCGCAGCATCCGCAATTCGGGTCCTTGTGAACCGTGATCAACGGCCATGCGGCCCACGCCCTGAATGGCAACAGCACCGCCGCCGCGACAGAAAGACCCGCGACACGCCGTGTGAGACGAACTCCCCGGACCATTTTTTGGACCCTCGATAGTGTCAGAAACTAAAACGTTCCCCTTTGTTGTTTGCAAATCAAATGGGTGTGTCTCGATCTCCGCGTTGTGCCGCCTGCCGAGGGTCAAAGCGACCAAGACGATATGAATTTGCGGCGCCGGCATTACCCCCGGAAGCCAGACGTTCATTGCTATATTTGGCACATTCCACGCAAAACCTTCAGTGGCTGCAACTACCGAGTCGGTTGCGCGACGGCAGTCGCGTCGCTACTGGTGATGCGCACCATTGAGCATCATGTGCATGCGCACGAGCTCTGCAAGGTTGCGTGCTCCCATTCGTTCCATCATCCACGCCCGATGGTTTTCAACCGTGCGGAAACTGATCCCCAGGCGCTCTGCAATTTGCTTGTTGGAAAGGCCCGCTACGGCGAGGTCGAGGACTTGGCGCTGCCGCCCGGTCAAGCTCTCCAAGCGTGCGCGCTTCTCCGCAAGGCCTGCGGCGGTGCGTTGCCTGGCCGATGCGTCGCTAGTTGCACTACGAATTGACTCAAGCAGACGGCTTTCGTCGAACGGCTTCTCGATAAAATCAAAAGCGCCAAGCTTGATGGCCGCGACCGCCATATCAATATCGCCGTGACCTGTGATCAGGATAATCGGCATTGCGCTGCCTTCCTCGCCGAAGCGACGCACGAGATCGATACCGGAGAGACCCGGCATGCGCACATCGGCAACCACGCAATCGAAAGGCAAGTTCTGCCCCGTGGCGATGAAGGCGTCGGCCGTGTCAAAGCAGGTTACTGCAATGGCCTGACGTTTCAGATAGAGCGCCAGTGAGTCGAGCACTGCGGGATCGTCATCGATCAGGGCGACATGCATTTTTTCACCCCGCCTTCGCCACAGGCAGCGTAAACCTAACCGCCGCACCCTCTGGATCACCGCCGATCGTCAGCTCGCCGCCGTGCGACATTACGATCGAGCGGCACAGAGATAGACCGACGCCGAGGCCTTCCGACTTGCTGGACGACAGCGGTGGAAACGCAACACCATTGAATTCCGCGGGGAAGCCCGGACCTTTATCGCGGACCTCTATTGTCACTTGGTCGTCCGCAAGGGACGCCGTGATGGTAATAAGCCTGCTCGAATGGTCAGTCTCGCTCATCGCCTCCGCGGAATTTCTCAGCAGATTGAGCATCACCTGTTCGATCTGAAGAAGATCGACCATCACTGGCGGCAGGTTGGCGTCGATCTCAATACGCGTGATAATTCCGTGGCGATCGAGTTCGACGCGGCAGAGATCGAGAGTCTCGCGCACGATACGCTCCACGCCGACCGGTGACCTGTCGCTCTGATCGAGGCGAATCAAGGCGCGCAACTGCCGCACTACGTCTGCTGCACGCTGCGCCTGCGCCGCCGCTTTCTCTGCTGTTTCAAGTGCGGCTGCGCCAGCCGGTCCGGCCGAACGCAGCGTGTCAGCCGTGAGTCGCGTGTAGGTGCCGGCTGCCATTAGCGGCTGGTTGATCTCATGCGCAATCATGGCGGCGAACTCACCAATGGTACCAAGCCGCGCAACATGAGCGAGGGAGTCCTGATGGAGACGCAGTTGTGCCTCGGTGCGCCGGTGCTCGGTAACAACGGCCCCGGCGGCAAGCCCGCTCAAGGCGAGCACCAGCATCAGCGCCTGAAATACGGCAACATCGACGTCCTGGCGGGGCAATAGCTGAACGCCGAGGATAAGCCCGACCTGGGTCAGAAGAATACCGATGGTCACCAACTCGAGACCGCCACGCACGGCCATCCAGATTACCGGCAGGAAGAGAATATAAAAGAACTCAAAGCGGTGTTTCTCGGCATAGATGAACACGAACGCGAGCGCGGCAAGGATGGCGACGATCTGCAACGCGGTCTCGTGCGTTATGGACAGAGCGCGTCCACGCGTGAGCACGATCAGCGCGAAGGGGGCGACTACGGCGACGCCGATGACGTCTCCAATCCAGAACTGCAGCGCGGCGGGAATGTAAGCTTGAAAGGCCAGCAATCCGGCGCCAACCAGCACGCCGACATAGCAGGCTGCAACCGCGGCGCTGCTGACGCCAGCCACCCCGAGCAGCAGGATGAGGTCGCGCATCGAGGCGAGTGCCGGATTGAACCGCGTTGCCGGCCGCAACAGAACGGTGAGGCCAGCTGCATACCCACTGCCGATGACGGCGCAGGCGGCAAGCTCGACCGGCCATGGCAGCGGCAACTGCCGAACCAGAAGATCGGCAAGCAATGGTGCCGCGAACAGCAGTGGCAGGTACCGTTGGCCGAACAACAGCACCAGAATGAAGCTCAATCCGGTCGGGGGATTCCATGGCGTGATGCCGAACGGCGCAAAAGGCTGGATGAAGCTGACCCAGTCCAGGAGCACGTAGCTTGCAAGATAGCCGACCGCAATGACGGCTGGAGGCAACGAGAAGACGCGCGGGAATGCCATCGGCAGTGATCGACGTTTGGTCTCCGAACGAGCCATGTCTCTTTATCGCTGCTGCCCGCGCGCGGCTGCTACGTGTGCGTACGTAGGTGTTTATACCGAGGTAATCGAGCCTAGGCGCGCGTCCTGAATTGTCAAAGCGCTCTCTTGGCGCTCACGATCGAGCGCATGAATGCACCCCAAAGGCTGACCAGCAAGCGACGTGCCCGCCCCGACCATCAGCAGGGCGACATCGTTGTCCTATGCGCCGACGAAGAACTTCGTGACGCTATCGCCTACTGGCTCTCGTCACAGGCCGCAAAGACAGTCATTGCAGATGACGGCTACCACGCCGCGAAGGTCTTGCAGAACGGCTGCCTATGGCTCGTCACTGACCGCGTTCTGCCGCCATGGCCGGGGCTCGATAATTTCCTGAGTCTGCGGAGCACGCATCCGCAGCTACGCATCGCGTTTATTGAGAACGGCAACCTCGACGACCGCATCCTCGCGCGCGTAACCGGCGCGAGCGTGTTGCTGCGGCGGCCCCTCAGCCGCAAGACGGTAAGCGACGCGCTGGCATTGACATCGGCCACATGAATTTCGGCGCCGGGCATCCAAGCACGTTAGAACTGGTGGCGACAGCGCTGTTTGCGATCGCGGTGTTGCACACCTTCATGACCCGTTATTTTGAATATCTCGCGCGCCTACAACCAAACCATGCGGGCCTCTGGCATCTACTTGGCGAAGTTGAAACGGTGTTTGGCGTCTGGGCAGTTGCGCTGCTGGCTTTCATGGCGGCCTATGCCTCACCGAATGTCGCGTTGAGTTACCTTGAAAGCCGCACATTCACTGAACCGGCTTTCATCTTCGCAATCATGGTGATCGCGGCGAGCCGTCCGGTCCTGGATTTTTCCGGGGCAATGCTGCACTGGATGGCCCGGCTTCTGCCGCTGCAGCGACCGATTGCGTATTATTTCACGATGCTGTTCATCGGCCCCTTGCTCGGTTCGTTTATCACCGAACCGGCGGCGATGACGCTTTCTGCGTTGCTGCTCCGCGAGCGGTATTTCAGCCGACAGGCGCCACGCGCATTCAAGTATGGCACGCTCGGCGTGTTGTTCGTCAACGTATCGATCGGAGGCACGTTGACACCATTTGCGGCTCCGCCGGTCCTTATGGTGGCCGAGCGTTGGGGCTGGGACTTTGGGTTTATGTTCCAGAGCTTCGGCTGGAAGGCCGCACTCGCTGTCTTTGTCAATGCTGCTGCCGCAACATTTGCTTTTCGTTCGAATCTCGCGCAGCTACCGACGATCTCCGCTGCACTCGCGCGGCTCGACGTGCCCTGGCCGATTGTCGGGGTGCATCTGTTGTTCCTGGTCGCGCTTGTGCTCGCCAAGCATCATCTGGTCGTTTTCGTTGCCGTGTTTCTGCTCTTTCTCGGCTTCGCTGAGGCGTATCGCCGCTATCAAAGCCGCCTGATCCTGCGCGAAGGACTTATGGTCGGGTTGTTTCTGGGCGGCCTGGTCGTGCTCGGCGGCCTGCAAGGGTGGTGGCTCAGTCCTCTGCTTTCAAACATGAGCAGCACTGCACTCTATTACGGAGCCACCGTGCTGACTGCAGTGACGGACAATGCGGCGCTCACTTACCTGGGGTCCCTGGTCGATGGCCTGCCGGCCGACGCCAAATACTCGCTGGTGGCCGGCGCGGTGAGCGGTGGTGGACTTACAGTCATTGCAAACGCACCCAACCCGGCAGGCTTCGCAATCCTCAAGAATACGTTTGACGACGGTTCGATCAACCCCGGTTGGCTAGCGCTTGCCGCTGCACCTCCGACGGCCACCGCGATCGCCGCGTTCCAGCTGCTGTGACCAGCAGTCTCATCAATACAGGCTTCGACCCCCAGCTTGGGCACAATTGGAATCGTCGCGTATTAAAGACGCGTAAGACCGATGGAAGTCGTCACGATCCCCGTCCGCCCCGGCAATGCTAATACCCAACGCCACAGAGTCTTCCAGAAAGGGCTTGCCAGCCAGCCTTGGAGTGCCAGCACGCGATTTCGCCATTATGAGCGCGAGCGCCGCAAACAGCGATTGGCCGGTGAGAAGCATGACGCTCCCGATTCGTTGCTAGCTGTAATTTTGGCGTAAACGGGCGGACGGCACGGTGCGTTAGGGGCGATCGCGCGTGACCGGGCGCATAAACCCAATGCCGCACAAGATACCCAGAAAAAGCGACCCGAAGGGCCATACGTCTCGACTGGGACGATGGTATCATAATACTGCATCTAGAATGAGAAGGCTGTGGTGAGAACTGCGATCGCCGCCAAGCCTTGCGCCCCCAGAAAAGTTTATGTGAAATTTATGAGGTGACAGATGGACGAAAATCAACAGAACTTAAGCGCTGCCCTGTCTGTCCTGCTGGCCAGATGGAAAGGCTCAATCGCATCGAGCATGACGATAAGTCGGTGACGACTTATTGGCGCTGTCCGCGTTGCTCGCACGTGCACATCACGCGCACTCCGGCAGCCCTAAACCGAGATCAACAGCAGCACTGATAGATTGGGAGGATCAGCCGTGAATCACCTCGTTATCGGCGTCGTTTTGGTTGCGATTGCGATCTTTCTCGCGCTTGTAGGCAGACCGAACAGAGCTGGACAGCATCCGCGATTTCTCCGATTTGATTCGTCGCTCGTTCTCTATCCACCTATTATTTTGATTGTTTTCGCTATGGGATCCGCGGAAATCATCACGGCGTTGCTTGGAATATCTCGCTAGTGACTGCGCTTTTGCCGGGAGGCTGGCATGGCGAATATCGAGCAAACTGCGAATAAGCTTGTTTTGAAGGCCGGTTCAACGATGCTGACGCTCGACAAGAGCGCTGGCAAGGCAACCCTCCAGCAAAAGCTGTTGCTATGGAGCAAGAAGCCGGTCGAATTTCCGCTTTCCGATATCGACGACATCGCGGTGAAATCCGATAAGGATGGCTTGTCGGGCGCGTCTATCCATCACAGCGTGCTGCACCGGCGCACCGGCGAAATCGCCGTGCTGACCACTGAGGAAGCGAAGGACGCCGCTGAAACTGTGAACAGGTTGCGGCAGTTCGTGGGCCTTTAGACGCGCTCATGCGGCCCACATCCTGATGGCAACAGCACCGCTGCCGCGAAAGAAATTCCTGCCGAGGGCCAAAGCGCGCTGTCCTCGCGCACGATTGGATAGCTGCATCACTCAGCCAACGGGTCGATACCGTCAGATGGCGTGCGGTTGTAAAGAACAGTCAGAAGCATATTGCCCGGTTCCGATGTTGCATCGCTTCGATAAGCCACCACTTCGCCGGTGACGCCGCTGGTGTATTCCGCGATGACTTCGCCGAATGCGTTGCGCTGAATGGCGACCTTTTGCCCGGCTTCGACCTTGTCCTTCGGCCCGACCAAAACCTCAACGAACCCGCCGCGGCTCGCCAGCACGGGGTGTGCGCTGTTGGCGACAAAGATGTTGGTGTCCTTGCCGGTGCGTCCCATCGGCCCGGTGATGATCCCGTGATGCTTGAGGACGTTCATGGTCCCTTCCACGAACAGAGCGATCATGTCGGGGTCCAGAATCCGTGGTGCGCCGATCTCCGCCGTTAACGCGGGAATGCCGGCATTGATAAGCGCATTGGGCAGCACGCCCGGGTATGCGATGTTGTCGAAGATCTGATCGATGGGGAACAGTTCGGCCATCGCGCGAACCTCCGGCAGATCCATTCGCGCAATATGCATCGCCGTCATGTCATATCCGGTCGTCGAGGTATGAAAGTCGATGGCATAGTCCGCATTCGGCTTGAGCAGCCTGTTGAACAGGATCCCCGCGTGCCGGGAAGGCGCCGACAGGCCGTTCTCATTGCCCGGCCACTCGCGATTGAGGTCGATCAAGTCGATGCCGCGTCCCGAGTTTGGCCACCTCCGCGCCATGCCTTCCATGGCCGGGCGTGACACGTCGAGAACGGCCAGCACCGCGCCTGACATTTCAACCGGAGTCAGGCGGTCCATGACGGTCTGTATCGTGCGGATGGGACTGATCTCATCGCCGTGCACGCCGCTGACGAGCGCGATACGCTTGCCCGGTCTGGCGCCCTTCGCGACCATTGTCGAGACATGCCAGTGCTGGCCGGTGGTCGTCTGCACGCCCTGAAAATAGAAGAAATGCTTCTTGCCGGGCTCGAGATCATCGACGTTGAGTGCGCTGATGACCTTCTTTCCGTCAATCGTATCCCCGGTATAAACCGTCCCTCGTGGGGCAGTCGCTGCCTGGCCGACGCCTTGCGCATTCGCAGGGTCAGTGTTGGCCGCCAGCGCGGCCGATGCCCCGATGGCGGCGGTTATGAAGTGGCGCCGATCGAGGCCATCCGATCCTGGATTGTCAGACATTGTGCAGACCCTTTCATGTTGCCGAGAGCGGCAGTGTACTCGCTCAATCGATTGGACAAAGGCCTAGCACGGCCATATCGACGGCGGTGGATACAGCCTGTTTTGCTGGTGGTTTTGTACCGCCTGCGCGATCCAAGGAGGCCTGGCCGTTTCTCACTGTGGAAACATGTCAGGCGTTCAGAACGGGACTGGATTTGGCGCCGCCCTGTCGCCCGCAACGAGTTGGCGAAGCTCGACACGCTGGCGAGACGAAACCCCCAGCAGGTCGGCGGCGCGCCAGATGATGTTGCTCTCAAATTCGTTCGCACGCCCGTCAGCGAAAACGACTTGCCACATCATTTTGACGGCGCGTTGGCGGCCTTCATTATCGAGAACGCCATTGAGCCGGCGGGTGAAATGATAGAGATCAACCGCACTGCGGGCGGCTTCGGTGGCGTCACGGATCAACTGCGCCACGGCAAGATCGTCGAGCCCGAAGCGCGATTTCAGCAGGGTGCGAAGCTTTTCTCGCCGGGCTTCCGACATTTCACTGTCGACGGTCGCTACACGGGCAAGCAGCGCAGCGGTCGCGAGCTGGCAATCCTTATCCTCCAATTTTTTCAATCGCGCGTCCCCTGCGAGGCTCGTGACGAAATTCCTGAGTGATCCAAACATCGGCGTCGCCTCGCTACGTTCGATACCCGCCATCCGAACGGCGGCTCCAGCCTCATCCGCGTCAAACGTGAAATGGCATCATCGGCTTCTCTCGCAAGATTGCTTACGGAACTTTAATCTCCCGGCCATGAGCCGTTCAGGTGAAAGACAATAAGAGAGCCGGCGACCGAGGAATCGCGGTTAGAGATTCTCATGTCGATTGAAAGCGAACTCCTTAACCTTGCCCGGCTGTGCCGTTCGCAGGCCCGACTGATCCAGAATCGGGCGGCGAAGCAGGCGCTGCGGAAACTCGGCGACCACTACGAAAACGAGGCGAAGAAGCTGCAGGGGCAGCTTTCGGCAGATCTGCAGCAGTCCGACTAATTTTAGCTAAGCTAAGCCGGAAAGACCGGCTTGCTGTAGCAACGAGCTGTGTCGGCTCCTCTAATCGGCCGGTTCTATGACGACGATCCCCAGGGAGGCATGGTCGCCAGGTCGGACGTCAGATCGGTGGTCCTGACCTGGCCGTCGGCGATACCGTCTTCGTTGACGTCCACGCCGGACCAGGCGCCGGATTGCGCAAGAACCCTGACATTGGCATTGCGCGCCACGCGGTGGTCGGGTTTGCAGCCGTGACGGTCGCCGCTGCCGCCGCCGTTTTCCGCAACGACCGGCGTTGGGCGGATCGCGAAGCGGCGCTGGTCAAAAATTTTCCGGTTGCGGCTTTCATCGACCTCTCCCGCTCCCCACGCGCCGATGCCCGATACCCCGGGGTTCTGGATGTTGGTATCGACGTCGAGGCCGGTTGCGCATTTGCCGGGCGGCCCGAACCAGCGGCGGTCAACCTGGTTCTGGAAAAGATGCCATTGCCCGCTGTTGTAGAACGCAACCGTTTCCTCGTGCGACCGCGATGCGCTGATCCAGTTATACGAGACGAGCTTTTCCTCGCGCAGGGTACGGTTGACCAACCCGTTGCCGTAGATCCCGATCGCGTAACGGCTGCCGACCGTCTGATTCATGAAGCGGAAGTACTCCAGAACGGCGTCGAGGCCAGAGCTGTTCCTGGTCACATTGAAGTCGACCCCGAAATAGACTGCGGATCCTTCCGGCTGGCCGACCAATCCGGCCTGATCGAGCGCGGCCTTTGCATCGGCCGCGGCTTCCGCCCTTGCCGAACCGGTGTCTTCCAATCCCTTCAGAAATTTCTCGGGAAGGTTATTGCGATACTGGTAGAGAGAAACGATCGAAAGGCCGTTTCTGATCAAAATGGCCGGCTCGCGGACGCCGTCGATCATATTGCCGTTGGACGCCATGACCTTCTCGCGCAGACCCGGCTGCGGCTTTCGCGCGAAAAACCGCACGACGACCTTCACATTCTGCGCGGACAGCTTTGACGCGAATTTTGCGGCATTGTTCGGCGTATCGATGATGGCAATGCTTGCCGGATCGTTGGGTTGCCCAATCGCCGACCGGCCCGGCACCAAGGCGCTCGCAAGCAGCCCCGTGGTGAATGTTCTTCGTGATACGACCGACATTGCCCCCCGAAGAGCTGTTGCCCGATCACTCAACTTTTTGCGCTTTGACCTCGCCAAATCTGGCCAGCGCGCGGTCGAATATATCATTGAACAGCCACATCGAATCGAGAATTTCGCGCATGGTTACGGACGTTTTCGCCCTGTCGGCCTTGCCGTAGGCAAACATGCTGTTGTTGCGCAAGTATCCCATGATTCGCGGCTCGGAAATGCGGTAATTCAGCAGGTTGCCTGAATTGAGCGCGGATTTGGCCGGGCTGGGAATGATCTGGATCAGCTCGAAAAATCTCATCTGATCGATCGGGTCCGGCAGGGCTTTCATGATGGCCGGTATTTTCGGGAAAAGTTCGGCGTGCGCGTTCATCAGGCCGTTTCTCACGGCGGTCCAGTGATTGTAGCGCTGATCTGAATTGCCGACGCGCGCCTGTTCGTTGTCGTCGCGCGCGTTCAGCCTGGGATCGAGGGCCGCGACGGACTTCTTGATCGCCGCCCATTTTTTCTGGCCAATTTTGTCCTCGGCCACCCCGGTCTGAAAACTTCCCTTGTAGGATTCCGAACGCGCATTGCCGATATTCTGATTGCCATCGGTCTCGGCAAAGAAGACGGCGAGACTGATCCGGCCCGCCACCTCGGCATGCGCGGCATCGAGACCCTTGACCCGTGCGATGACGGTCCCGAGGTCGACAACATCCTTATAGGGCGTATCGGATGCCTGCGCATTGGCGGGCGGCGCCTGCATGACGGCAAAAAGTTTCTTGTACTCGTCGATCAGCGGCTCATTGTCGGCATCGAAATAGGCAGGAGGAATTTTATATTTATTGGGCCTGCCGATTTTCGACGGCATCACGTCGGTCAGGTCCTTGTACGCGCCCATCATGGCGACACGGGCAAGATAGAGCGCCTGTCCCGGCTTTTCGGGCAGCTTTTGTCTTGCGTTGATCTGCGCGCGCCGCTCGCGCAGGATCGACTTAAAGTCCTGCACCGTCTTGTCATAGGCGTTGAGCGCTTCCGACTGTGACGGCGTGAGCGCGGGCTGGCCCAGCGCGGCGGACATGAAACAGAACAGTCCGATGGCCGCCAATAAACCGGGATGATTCAGCATCGACACGAACTCCGCTCCCTTTGGCCGCCTCACGCAAGTCAACGTGTCAGCACGATGAAATCGGTGCCCGCGCCCGTTTCGCCGCTGATGCCGTGATCGGAGATGATAAGGGACGAGCCCGGTGTCAGCAGTTGCGCAATTCGCTCAACCGCATCTTGCGGCATTTCGATGCGACTGAGGGCCGCGCTGGCATTGCTCGGTGTCGGCAGGACGGTTTTGATGGTTTCTTTCGCGCGTCCTTTATGCGACCTCGGGGGAGTCCTTTGACTGTGTGACGGCTTCTCCGGGACCGTTACGACGGTCCAGCGCATTGGCGTGCCGTCATTCCGAAAGTCCATTGCAGTAAAAACGTGCGTTCCCATCGGCTCTGCTGCGTCTTGAATCGTCACGGGGACATCGAACAAGGGGGTGAAGCCCTGCCGCACAAAAAGCTTGCCCAGCTTGCGGCTCACAAAGACCGAGATTGATGCGCCCTTTTTGGGCGCGGTTCCGGACGCCGGGTCAGGACCTTTGGCGTCCGCTTTGGCATCGTCCTGCTTGGCATTTGCGATCAGCGGCGCATCCGTTGCATCGGCTCTGACGGCGTCGGTACTTGGCTGAACGGCGGTGCCAGACTGCGGCGAAGCGAGCGCGACTTTCGGCTTCGGTACGAAAAGCTGCGGGTTGCTGATCTCTGCCGGTCGAATATCGTCATGCGCGATTATCACACGCGTCCCGCGCCTGGTGAGATGCCAGAGTCGGACGGCAAAGTCATGGGTCAGGCGGATGCAGCCGTGTGACGCCGGATAGCCGGGCAAATCCCCCGCATGCAGCGCGATCCCCGACCAGGTGATGCGCTGCATGTAAGGCATCGGCGCGCCGCTGTAGATGTTCGAGCGATGCCATTTGCTCTTGCTGATAACGCTGAAGACGCCGACAGGCGTGGGATGACCCTTGACCCCCGTCGATACCGCAGAGCGAGCGATCAGCGCCCCGTCGTCGTAAAGCGAGATCCGCTGATCCGCGATCGAAATGATGAGGAGGAGCGGCCCCTTTGCTGCGTCTTTTGAAACGTCTTTTGCAGCGTCCTGTGCAGCTTTTTGGGACTTAGCCCTGGTTGCTGAATCCGATTTTTTGTGCCGCGGGTGGTGCTTGTACCTGAACGGGTAATCACCCGACCAGGACCTGTACGGATACCAATACCGGTACTGGGCATGCGCGGTACCTGCCAGATGCAGGCTGACTGCAAAAGCCGTCAGCAGGAGCCAGGTGAACTTTCGCCGCGTCATGTTTCCCCTTCCCACGGATTTAACGGGACGGTAATGGCGGGAATGAGGATAATGGAAGAGCCTGGAAATGTCCGCTGACCCTGTCTGAAAGACCAGCTTTCGCTCATTTCCTGTTCGGCACCTCGAGTTTGCCGGGCTCGCGAGAGCGGCTGCCTGCCGGTCTTTTGGGATTTCCCTGTTTCGTTGAGATCGTTCTTTTCTTCATTGCATCTTGCGTTCCGGCGGCCATGTGCGCCAGCCGAACGCTGTTTTCCGTATCGGCCTCCGCAGGCGTAGTCGCCGTCACACCCAGCGCAGCGCCCAACAGCGATACTGTTGCAAGCAATATTCCTTTCTCTCTTTTCGCTCTGCAAATCGGGCCGACTGGCTTTATCATGCGGTCCTCCTGATGTAATCGGCGAGCCTCTCGTACAGCAGCATCAAATGAAGTTTCTTTCGCGCTTCGATGTCCTCAGGCTCCGCGCAGCCCGTGGCCGCGCAGTGCTGCGAGATCATGCTGTCCATGTCCGTCATACTGGCCGCGTCGCGATCAAATTCACCGGTCGCAACATATAGAGCCGTCCTGGTGAAAGCTGCTCCTCAAAGGTTGAGAAAAATATCTCGATTGGCTGGCCCGATCCATCAGAAAAGCGAAACTTCCCGGTTGCCTCGCCTCTGGACGATTTTCAAAAAGCCGGGAAGATTTAAGTGAAAGGGAGCCTTGATCGGGGCAAATCGTGACGCGCATCCTTGTCACCGGCGCATCGGGCTTCGTGGGACGTGCGCTTGCCGCCGAGCTTGCCGGCGCCGGACATTCCGTGCGGGCGGCGATGCGGCAGCCTGCGGACATTTTTCCGCGCTCGGTTGAGGTGATCGCGGTTTCGGATCTGACGCGTCCGGTTGAATGGCGTCCGCTGCTGAGGGACATCGACACAGTGGTTCACCTCGCCGGCACCGCGCACGCCGGGCCGGAGATTGCCGAGCAGGCCTATGACCGGGTCAATCGGCTGGCGACCGCCGAGCTGGCGAACGCTGCGAAGATCACGGGTATCAGGCACCTGGTCTTCATGTCGTCGATCCGCGCGCAGAGCGGACCGGCATCCGACAAAATTTTGCGTGAGACCGACGTGACCCAGCCGACGGACTTTTATGGACGCTCCAAGCTTGCCGCCGAGGACGCCGTGCGCGCGGCCGGCGTGCCGTTCACGATCCTGCGGCCGGTGCTGATTTATGGTCCGGGCGTCAAGGGCAATTTCGCGCGCCTGATGGAGCTTGCGCGCAAGCCGTGGCCGCTGCCGCTGGGCCTCTGCCGCAACCGCCGATCGCTGCTGGCGCGGCGCAACCTCATCGACGCCGTTCATTTTGCGGCGGCGTCGCCCGCGGCGAAAGGCGAGACCTATGTGGTGGCGGATCCCGCGCCGCTGACTCTGGCCGAGATCGTGACGGCCTTGCGTGCGGGCGAAGGACGCCGGCCGGGATTGCTGCCGGTGCCGCCGGGCCTGGTTGCGCTTGCCGCAAGCATGCTTGGCCGCGCCGAAGAATGGCAGCGCCTGGGAGGGACGCTGATCGCGGACCCCGCCAAGCTGATGCAGGCCGGATGGAAGCCTAAGCTCGAGACGCGGGCCGGGCTTGCGGCGCTCGTCCGTGAAGGTGTGCGTTATTGACCGGCCCGTTCCAGATGAACACCGGCCGCCTTGGCAAGCGGACAATAAGATCCGGTACCGGCCAATGGGTCGGCGTAAGAAACACCTGCACATTGCTCAATTGCGGGCAAACGATCACGGCTGGATCGTTCTATCCACGCTGCAGGGTGATCGTGGCGCCGCGCACCTCGGTCTTTTCATCTTGCGACCGGATCGTGACCGACTGCTTGTTGCCCTGCGTTACCAGACTCAGGTTGGCGCCGAACGCCTGGCTTTTCGCCACGACCTGAAAGCCGGCACCTTCGACCTTGCCGGACAGGGTCCCGGCCGCATTGCGGGTCGACTCGCTCCAGTTTCCCGTGATCGAATGGCCTGAGTAAGCCGCGCTGGCGCGCAGGTCGAAATTGTAGCTTTGGCTGGCACAACGGATATTGAGCTGAAGCTTGCTTTGCTGTTCCAGGACATCATAGGACGCGCGGCACGTGATCGGCTCGTGCCTGCCATTGGCCAGATCGATTGTCCCGGACCCGGACCAGGCTCCCGCCAATGGGCTGAAGGGACTCTCGCTCGGAGCGGAACCGGTCGTTGCCCTATTCTGGGCATCGGCATAGCCAACAAGAAACAGTAACGCCAACGCGGACGTTGCGGCGCGAAGTACAGTTGGAGTGGTCATTTTCAAAAGCTCTCACCGTTGGGGACGAGCAATAACTGCTGTCGTTGACCCATGGTTCCCGTGGAACAGCGAGGACGGCCATTTGTTACAGCGGGAAACGAAGAACGTTACCGCCAGCCGAGGCCGGGCGCGACATGCTTCAGAATCGCCTCGATGACGTGAGCGTTGTAGTCGACGCCGAGCTGGTTCGGCACGGTCAGCAACACAGTATCGGCTTCCGCGACGGCTTCATCGCTTTTGAGTTGCGCAATGAGCTTGTCCGGTTCATCGGCGTAGCTGCGGCCGAAAATGGCGCGCTCGGTTGCGCTCAGCATGCCGATCTGATCCCCCTCCTTGCCACCGCGCCCGAAATACATGCGGTCGCGGTCGTCGATCAGCGCGAAGATACTGCGGGAGACCGACACCCGCGGTGTGCGCGCGTGCCCCGCCTCCTTCCACGCCGCGCGATAGAGCCTGATCTGCTCGGCCTGCTGCACATGGAACGGCTTGCCGCTCTCGTCGATCTTGAGTGTCGAGCTTTGCAGGTTCATGCCGAGCCTGGCCGCCCATTGCGCCGTCGCATTGGTGCCGGCGCCCCACCAGATGCGCTCGCGCAGGCCCTCGGAATAAGGCTCGAGGCGCAGAAGGCCGGGCGGGTTCGGAAACATCGGGCTCGGATTGGGCCTGGCGAAACCTTTGCCGAGCAGCAGTTCGAGGAAGACCTCGGTGTGGCGCCGCGCCATGTCTGCGTCTGTCATGCCCTCCGGCGGCACGTAACCGAAGTGACGGAAGCCGTCGATCACCTGCTCGGGCGAGCCGCGGCTGATGCCGAGCTGCAGGCGGCCGCCGGCGATAAGGTCGGCGGCGCCGGCATCCTCGGCCATGTACATCGGATTTTCATAACGCATGTCGATGACCGCGGTGCCGATCTCGATGCGCTTCGTCCTGGCGCCGCAGGCCGCGAGCAGCGGGAACGGCGAGCCGAGCTGGCGGGCGAAATGATGAACGCGGAAATAGGCGCCGTCGGCACCAAGCTCCTCGGCCGCGACGGCGAGCTCGATCGATTGCAGCAGCGCGTCCGACGCTGTCCGCGTCTGCGACTGCGGCGACGGGGTCCAATGGCCGAAAGAGAGAAAGCCGATGTGTTTCACGGGGCCTATGGGTAAACCAAGTTCGCTTGAAGATCTCTGCGAAAATTAACCGCGCCGCGCGGCCTCGATCGCGGCAACGTCGATCTTTTTCATGGTCATCATCACATCAAACACGCGCTTTGCTTCATCGCCGCCGGCGGCCATCGCTTCGGTCAGGACGCGCGGCGTGATCTGCCACGACACGCCCCACTTGTCTTTGCACCAGCCGCACGCGCTCTCCTGGCCGCCATTACCGACGATCGCGTTCCAATAGCGATCGGTTTCGGCCTGATCGTCGGTGGCGATCATGAACGAAAAGGCTTCGCTATGCTTGAACTGCGGACCGCCGTTGAGGCCAATGCAGGAGACGCCGGCAACTTTGAATTCGACCACCAGCACATCTCCCTTCTTGCCGGATGGATAGTCACCGGGTGCACGCCAGATGGTCCCCACCGCGCTGTCGGGAAAGGTCTCGGCATAAAATCGGGCCGCGTCTTCGGCATCCTTATCGTACCAGAGACAGATTGTGTTCTTCGCCATTGCATGTCCTTTCGTTGCACGCCTGAATCCATCCACCCGCTCTTACATAGGCCGCCAATCGCCGTTCTCCACTGGATCCCGGAAAACCCGGCCATGGAGCGCGCCCGGGAGGTGGACGCCGCGGGGATTTGTCGGAACATGTTTTGCACGGGGTGGCGCCCTAATCACCCCGGGCGGCCGCTCTCGCCGATCATCGCCGACCAGGCGGCGACACAGCCGCCGACCGCCAACAGGAAAAACTTGAAGACCGTCCGGCGCTGCTACGCGTGACAGGCAAAGTGATCAAGGCGCCGGCGTCTTGGTGTCGATGTCCAGGTTTTCTCTCATGCATTTTGTCCGCTTATTCGCATGCCCATCATAACATTGGAGGAAGCCTTCAGGTCGATGAACGTTGCTGAGGTATTTTGCACTCCCGGCGAGGTTTTATGCGAAGTCGACTGATCTTGTTATCGTCACTAAACTGGACTCGGATCAGGACGGCGGTATCGGCCCTGCCCATTTGTGTGACGTGTTGGTAGCCATGCGGACACTTGCCATGCGGTCTTGTTTGTTTCTTTTGGCTCTGCTCCTGCTGCCCGCGCCGGCGCTGGCCGGCGCAAAAGAGAAGGTCGCGGCGCTGGCCCCGTCGGGGACGGTGTTCGTGGTCGACGCCGACGGTAAGGAGCTGGTGGCTCAGAACGCGGACAAGCCCTTTGTTCCGGCGTCCGTCACAAAGATCGTGACCGCCTGGCTGGCGCTGGAGGTTTTAGGCGAGGACTACCGCTTCGAGACAAAATTCTACCTGGACGACCGCCGGGTCCTCTATGTGCGCGGGAGCGGCGATCCGTTCCTGATCTCCGAAGAGCTCGCCGGGCTGGCGCAGGGCGTGGTCGCCGCGGCCGGCAAGCAGCCACTCACCGGCATGGTACTCGACGCGAGTTACTATCCTTCCGATCTCCGCATTCCGGGTATCGAGGACACACGCAGGTCCTACGACGCGTTGAACTCCGCGCTGGCGGTGAACTTCAACACGATCGCCGCCGTTCGCAAGGGCAAAAGCGTGATCTCCGGCGAGCCGCAGACGCCGATCACGCCGCTGGCGATCAGCCAGTTCCGCGCGCGCGGGCCGAAAGGATCCGGCCGCATCAGTCTGGCTCAGGACCCCGCAGTGAGCCTGCGATATGCCGGCGAACTGATCGCCGCGTTCATCGAGCGCGCCGGCGGCAGCGTCAAAGGCAAGATCGCAACCGGAACCGTGCCCGCGGGCCTGACGCCGATCTACGTTCATCGCCAGTCGCGCACTCTCCCGCAGATTCTCCACGAGCTGCTCGTCGGCTCGAACAACTACATTGCCAATCAGCTTTTCCTGGAGATCGGCGGGTACCGTCTCGGCGGTCCCGTCAATCTCAAGAAGTCGCTCAAGGTCGCAAACGAGATGCTCGCCGCGCACGACCTCGCCGGGGCTATCCACCTCGAGGAAGGCTCGGGCATCAGCCGCGACAACCGCTTCACGGCGCGCGGCCTCGCCAAGGTGCTCGATCTCTTCGCGCCCCACGCCGGCCTGCTCAAGAAGGATAAAAGCGCCTCATACAAGACCGGCACGCTCGACGGCGTCCGCACGCTGGCAGGCTACGCCACCACATCCAAAAATGGGCAGGTACGCTTCGCAATCTCATTGACCAGCAACGACGGGGAGCTGCGCTTCCGGTTGCTGAAGGCCATGGAGCCCGAGCTGTAACCGGAACTTCGGTCGCGCCAAATTAACCCCCACCCCGCGCCCCTTCATCGCACTGCCGATCTCATCCAGAATCGCCGGATCGTCGATCGTCGCCGGCATCGTCCAGGGCTCGCCATCGGCGATCTTCTTGATGGTGCCGCGCAGGATCTTGCTGGAGCGCGTCTTCGGCAGCCATGCCACCGTGATGGCGAGCCTGAACGCCGCCATCCCTCGATCTTCCCGCGCACCTAGCCGCGAAGCAATACGCCATCGATAGGAATATTGTCTGGACGATCCATCTTGGATCATAGTAGGATTATATTCATTTCACACGTACATGCAGGGACTATTGCTTTGTCATCCTCACTTGATTTCGAAATTCGCCAACTTCGACGCAACCAGGCCGCTATTCAAATCGAATTGGAGCGCATCAAACGTGCTTACTACGCGCGCAAGTACGATCCCAATCAACCTCGCGTCCCTGCCGGTGATCCCACCGGCGGCCAGTGGACAAGCGAAGATCAAGACATCCCAGCGTCCGCCCGGCCGACATTCTACGATCCTCGTCGTCTTGCCGTTCAGAAAGCAATTGATGCTGGCCTCGCCTTTTACACATGGCTGTCGGCACTCAACGGCCGCGACAGTCAAGCGATCATCACATTCAACGCCAGCGAATTTAGGCCGAATGGCCGAGGCGAGCTCGACCTGAACGATGTAAAGTTGCTCGACCGTGACAAGGTCGATGCTGCCTGCCCACGTCTGGGCGAGGTGCAAGACCGGACCGATCTCGCGGTTGAGACGGTCAGACAGAGCGGACGATATTTGCCGCCTGCAAAATTTGGAACAGCAGTGCACACCAATC
>DASSRJ010000208.1:0-3656 GCA_035701845.1 Pseudolabrys sp.
GTAGGTTGCTTGATGCGCCGGGCAACCGGCGTGCAAGAGGAATGGCCGTCACGTTTGCGGCTCGCGCCGCAGGCCATACAGAACCCGGCTTACAGGCCGGCTGATACGTTGTAAGGGGGCTCGGCGGCACAACCGCCGGGCCCCCGCCAATTTTTGCGGCCATCACTTTCGCATATCAACCAATCATCGCCTTCGGCTGGTGGAGCAGCGCGCTACCGGCTAGCGTCCGCCTCCCGCATGACGACCTCCCGCGAGCAATTCGGACTGGCGCTCGGCATTGCCGGCGTCCTTCTGTTCGGAGGTACGCTTCCGGCGACGCGGCTCGCGGTCGTCGCCTTCGATCCGTTCTTTCTTTCGGCCGCGCGCGCAGTGATCGCCGGATGCACCGGCCTGGCGCTGCTGCTCATCCTGCGGCGGCCGATCCCGCCGCGTGCATCGTGGCTCGAGTTTATCCTGGCCGGCATTTGCACGATCATCGGGTTCCCGGTGTTCATGGCGCTGGCGATGGCGAAGGTGCCGGCATCGCATGGCGGCGTTGTTCTCGGAATTATTCCGCTCGCGACCGCGGCGGCAGCCGCGCTCGTTGCGCATGAGCGGCCAAGTGCCGGCTTCTGGCTGGCGAGCATCGTGGGGGCTGTGATCGTCGTCATCTTCATGGTGCGGCAAAGCGGCGCCAATACGATCCAGCTTGGCGACGTCTATCTGCTTGGTACGGTGCTCTCCGGGGCATTCGGCTACACTTTGTCAGGCCGGCTGAGCCGCACGCGACCGGGCTGGGAGGTGATCTCCTGGCAGGTGGCGTCGTTTCTGCCGCTGTCGCTGATCGCAATCTATGTCCTATGGCCGCCCTCATTTGCCGGCGCCCCGATATCGGCATGGGCCGGCCTCACTTACGTAAGCTTCATCAGTCAATTCTTTGCGTTCTTCGTCTTCAATGCCGCGATGGCAATGGCCGGAGTGGCGCGAGCAGGCCAATTGATGCTGCTGCAGCCCTTCGTGATTGTTGCCTTGTCGATCCCGGTGAACGGGGAGCGTTTCGAATTGTCGACGCTGCTCTACGCGGCCGCGGTTGTCGCAGTCGTGGTCGTGGGGCAACGCACGATCGTCACGCGCCGCTAGCGCGCATCGAGCATCGTCGAGGGCAGCCAAAGGGCCAGGCCCGGGAATGCGGCAACAAGAGCCACTGCGACGCACATGAGAAAGAACAGCGGCAGCGCACAGGCTCCGATCGTGAAGATATTGCGCCCGGTCATGCCTTGCAGGACGTAAAGGTTGAAGCCGACCGGCGGCGTGATCTGCGCCATCTCAACCACCAGCACGATGTAGATGCCGAACCAGATCAGGTCGAATCCGGCCTTCGTCACCAGCGGAATGATGATCGAGGTCGTGAGCACGACCATCGAAATGCCGTCAAGGAAACAGCCGAGCAGGATGTAAAACGCGGTGAGAACGGTCAGCAGCGCCCATGGCGGCATGTTGAAGCCGCTGATCCATTCGGCAAGCGCGCTCGGAATTCCGGTAAATCCCATTGCCGCCGTAAGATATGCCGCCCCTGCGAGGATAAAGGCGATCATGCAGCTGGTGCGTGTTGCTCCCATCAGCGAGTCGATGAAGCCTTGCTTTGTCAGCGTGCCCGACCACCACGAAAGGGCCAATGCAAGGAATACGCCGACGACTGCGGCTTCAGTCGCCGATGCCAGTCCGCCGTAGATCGAGCCGATCACACCGAGGATCAGCAGCATCACCGGAATAAGCCGCCGCGACGCGTAGACTCGCTCGCGAAACGGAACGGCCGGATCAGGCTGAGGCATGCGTGTCTTGTTGAACACGGCCCATGCCACGATGAAGCCCATGAAAAGCGCTGCGAGCATAATCCCCGGAATGACACCGGCGATGAATAATCGGGCGATCGATTGGTCGGTCGCGGTGGCATAGACAATCATGATAATGGACGGTGGAATCAGCAGTCCGAGCGTTCCCGAGCCGGCAAGCGTTCCGACGGCCATGCGTTCGTCGTAGCCGCGCTTGAGCAATTCCGGCAGGGCGATACGGCCGATGGTGGCGCAGGTAGCTGCCGATGAACCGGACACGGCCGCAAAAATTGCGCAACCGATCACGTTCACATGCAGCAGGCGCCCCGGCAGTTTCTGCAGCCACGGTGCCAATCCCTCGAACATGTCGTCGGACAATTTGGTGCGATAAAGAATCTCGCCCATCCAGATGAACATCGGCAACGCAGTAAGGTCCCACGAGTTCGACGCCGTCCACATGGAGGTCGCAAGCACCTGGCCGGCCGGCGTTGCGACTTTGGTGAGCACTGCTGCAAAGCCGCAGACAGCGAGCGCAATGGCGATCCAGACGCCCGAGCCCAGAATCACGAACAGGAGCAACATCAGCACCAGTGAAAGCTCGATGACGGACATCGTCAGCCTTCTTTCCCGAGCGTGATCGCATCTTCCGCAGCGCGGAACGTGGGACGGCCCCGGATTGCGATGATGAACAGCTCATCGATCAGGGCGACTGTCAGAATGAGAGAGCCAACCGCCATTGCCGCCTGCGGATAGACCAGCGGCACACGGATGACGCCTGCGGATACCTCGTTGAACTGAAACGAAACCCAGGCGAAGTTGGCAAGATGTCCTGTCATGTAGGCAGCCGCCGCCGCGGCGAATGCAAAGGCCCACAGCTCGACATAACGGCGGGTCTGGTCGCTCAATGCGGCCAGAACTATCGTGACGCGAATGTGCGCGCCCGCCCGCAACGTGCCGGCAAGCGCAAGGAAGCTCGCGGCGGCAAGAAGATAGCCGCAGATCTCGTTGAGCGAGAGGATGACAAACTCGGTGCGCGGCAAATGCAGAAGCGCGAGCGCGCCGTCAAGCAGACGTGCAGCCAGCTGCACGCCGACCATCAGCGCGATCGCGACCAGACAGAGAGCCGAGGCCCACAGCGCGGCGCGATAAAGGGTATCGAGCGCGCGCCGCACTTATTTTCGGTACGCCGCGAGCATCGCCGCGCCATCGGGGCCGGCCGATTTCTCCCATTCGGAAGTGATCGTGGCACCGATTTTTGCGAGGCCAGATTTCAGCTCATCACTCGGCGGAATGACCTTGATCCCGGCATCCTTCAGCGCCTTGGTCTTGATCGCCATCTCCTCGATCGACAACTTCCACCCGCGCTCTTCGGCAGCCTTGGCTGCGTCGATGACCGCCTTCTTCTCACCGGCTGACAGCTTGTCAAAAGCCTGCCTGTTGAGGATCACGATATTGCGCGGCAGCCAGGCCTGCGTGTCGATGTAATGCGTCAGGTAGTCCTGCGCCTTGGTGTCGACGCCGGTCGACGCCGAGGTGATCATCACATCCACGCGGCCGGTCGCGAAAGCAGTCGGCAGATCGGGCACCTCGATCTGGGTCGGGATCGCACCGGCAAGAGCCGCGATGCGGCCGATCATCGCGTTGTACGTACGGAATTTCAGCCCCTTGAGATCGTCCACCGACTTGAGTTCACGCTTGGCGTAAAGGCCCTGCGGCGGCCACGGCACCGAATAGAGCAGCATCATGCCTTCGGATCCGAGCTGCTTTTCCAGATACGGCTTCTGCGCCGCATAGAGCTTGCGGGAGGCATCGTAGCCGGTGGCAAGGAATGGTACGGAGTCGAGC
>DASSRJ010000209.1:0-4741 GCA_035701845.1 Pseudolabrys sp.
AGCAGGTGTGGCACCACACTTCGGTTTTTGCGCGCAGGCCTTTGACGGTGCGGTTGAATACCTCGACGCTGAAGGCGGGGTTGATCACGTCATCCACAATGTTGCGCACGGCCAGCAAATGGATCTGCGGCTCCTCGAACTGGATCACCGGGCAGCCGGCGTCGGCGAGGTCGTTAAGTTCGGCATTCAGCGCGTCCGTGATCGCCAGAATGCGGTCTTTCAGCGACTTGTAGTGTCTGTCCTGCACTGCGAACGCCACCAGCTCCGGCCCGATGGTGCCGAACTTGACCGGTTTCATGGTCATGCGCTGCGCCACCTTGAACATGGCGGCATATTGCAAATCGCCACGTGTCACGGGGCCGGAGATCCCGGGCATCACGCGCGATTCGAGATAGTCGTGCAGGATGTGACCGGGCGGAAATCCGAGGCCGCCCTTCCCGGCTGGTGTCGGCTGCGGATCCTTGTCGAAACCGCCCATGTGACGGGGCGGATAGTTGGTCCAGCTCTGGCCGCCGACATCGGAATCGAAATGCGCGTCACCGTCGGTCACAATATCGAGCCCGGCCATTTCCTGCTCGTGGATATACACGGAAACGGCATCGACATATTGCTCTCGGAACTGGTTGTTCACCATCGCATCGAGGAAGCTGCGCGACCCGAGATTTTGCGTGTACCAGCTCGGCCGCGGCAGCGAGCCGGTGATCGTGGTCGGCAGCATGATATTTTTGGTGGCGCGAAGCATGAAACGTCTCCCCGAGATGGCTTTTTCGTTGGCGTGTAGTCTATGTCTCCGGCGCACCGCTTGGAAACCATCTTCGTCAATTCATCGCACGCGGCATGGACAAAGCGGGCACCGCTGCCCACTTAGGATGGGCAGTTTTCATGCTGTGCCAAAATGTCTGCTATAGTGACCACATGAGCAAAGACAGCGACAGCTACATCATCCGGCCCGATCCGCTCGATCCGCGGCTGACCGAACGTGTCACCGGCATCGATCAGACCGGCGCCCGCATCGAGACGTCCGTCACCGTCGAACGCGCGCTGACGATTTTTCTCAACAGCCAGGAAATCGTCACTGCCATGACGATCAATGATTACCCGGAATACCTGGCAATCGGCTACCTGCTCAACCAGAACATGTTGATGCCAGACGACGTGGTGACCGGCGTCGACTACGATGAGGAACTCTCAGTCGTGGTCGTACGCACCAGGCGCAAGACCAACTACGAAAAAAAGCTGAAGAAGAAAGTGCAGACCTCCGGCTGCGCGCAGGGCACCGTTTTCGGCGACCTGATGGAAGCGCTCGAGAATGTCACATTGCCGAAGGCCGAGCTGCGCACCTCGTGGCTTTACGCGCTGACACAGACGATCAACACCACGCCGTCGCTCTATCTCGAGGCGGGTGCCATTCATGGCTGCGTTCTCGCACGGCGCGATGAGCCCCTGGTCTATATGGAAGACGTCGGGCGCCACAACGCGGTCGACAAGATCGCCGGGTGGATGTTCCAGGAAAAGGTGTCCGCCGCAGACAAGATTTTCTACACCACCGGGCGGCTTACCTCGGAAATGGTGATCAAGACCGTGCGCATGGGGATTCCGATCCTGATTTCCCGCTCCGGCTTCACCGCCTGGGGCGTCGAGCTTGCGCGCAAGGCAAACCTGACACTGATCGGGCGCGCGCGCGGCAAGCGCTTCGTTGCGCTCGCCGGGGAAGACCGGATCGTCTTCGATCAGGATCTCGCTTATATCGAGGAAGAGAGCGCCAAGCACCGGCGCAAGGCCGCGGTGCATGATGAGTGAGACTTTCGGTCATTCCGGGGCGCGAGCACGGCGAGCGAACCCGGAATCCAGATGCTTGTTCCGCGCACGTGTGTATTGTGTGGATTCCGGGTTCGCGCTAACTCGCGCCCCGGAATGACAACTACAATGACTGAAATTCCTACTCCCCCGACCGTTGGACTGGTGCTCGCCGGCGGACTTGCTCGGCGCATGGGCGGCGGCGACAAAGCCCGCATCGAGATCGGCGGCGTGTCGATCCTCGACCGGGTTCTCGCAACCCTGTCCGCGCAATGCACCGGCATCATCATCAATGCCAACGGCGATCCGAAGCGGTTTGCCGATACCGGCTTGACGGTCGTAGCCGACAGCGTGCCGGATTTTGCCGGACCGCTCGCGGGGATTCTCGCCGGTCTGGATTGGCTCGCCAAACAGGACAACGGCGTTGAGTGGATTGTCAGCGTGCCGGGCGACTGCCCCTTCCTGCCGGACGATCTCGTTGAGCGGCTGCACCTGGCGCGGCGCAAAATGGGCACCGGCGTGCCCCTGGCCTGCGCGCGCTCGGGGGAGTGGCGCCATCCCGTGGTGGGTTTGTGGCCGCTCGCGTTGCGCGAGGACCTGCGCAAAGCGCTCGTCAAAGACGATATGCGCAAGATCGAGATCTGGACCGCGCGGCATGGTGTCGCCATCGCCGATTGGCCGGATCAGCCGATCGATCCGTTTTTCAACGTCAATACGCCGGAAGATGCGGTGCGCGCCGAGCGCATTGCGTTGCAGCAAGCGGGCGCGTGACATTGTTGACTGCGCGCCGCATACCCATATGTGATATAGTTGAAGCCTATGGGTTTGGGAGGACTGTTTATGAAAGCATTCATCGTCGCCTGCGTGGCGGCCATCGTTATTGCGGTCATTGGTGGCGTGGCGCTCAACAGCGTGCCGGATTCGGCTGAGAGGGCCTTCACCAGCTCGACCGGCGTGAGCCTCGGCACATAGCGTGCGAAGCCAGCGTTATCCCGTCAGCGCCGCGTAGGACAGGAAGCCGACGCGGGTGCCGGGTTCTATTGTCGTCACGTTCTCCGGAAATTCCAGCAGTCCGTCCGTTTCGGTCAGCGACGTGAGAATGCCCGCGCCGTCCTGCGGGTATTTGACGGCCTCAACCTCGCCGTCCGCGGCGCATTGGAGCGTCACGCGGACATATTCACGCCGGTCCTTCTTCTTCTTGTAGGCGAAAGCGGCACGTACCGGCAGCGGCACGAGCCTGTCCGGCCGTGCGCCCGAAAGCCGCCGCAACAGCGGCTTCACCACGCGCACGAAAGTCACGAAGACCGCCACCGGGTTGCCGGGCAAGCCGACGAAGGCGGCGCCATGCCCTGCCCCGGCCGGTATCACGCCAAGCGCCACCGGCCGGCCCGGCTTGATCGCAACGCGCCAGAACACGAGATTGCCGACGCTCTCCACCGCCTTGCGCACAAAATCGGCTTCGCCGGTGGAGACGCCGCCGGAGGTGATAATGAGATCGTGTCCGGTGGCCGCCTGACGCAACCTCGCCGACAGCCTGCCCACCTCGTCGGCAAGGATGCCGAGATCGGTGACGAGCGCGCCGAGCCGCTCCAGCAGTTCGGTCAGCAATATCCGGTTGGAATCGAAAATCGCGGCGGCACCCCGCATCGTGCCCGGCTCGACGACTTCGTCTCCGGTGGAAAAAATCGCGATTCTCAGGCGGCGCCGCACCGCAAGTTCGGTCAATCCGATCGCGGCGGCGAGCGCGACGTGTTGTGCCTCGAGCACGGTGCCGGCAGACAAAACGGTACTTCCGGCAAGCGCGTCCTCGCCCGCGAGCCGCCGGTTGGCGCCGAGCTTCAGCCCCTTTGGTACCACTGCGCGATTACCGTCAACCGTCACATCCTCCTGCATGAAAACGGTATCGGCGCCCTTCGGCATCGCCGCGCCGGTGAAAATACGGATGGCCTCGCCAGGTTTCAGCGACAGGCTTTCGCGTGCACCGGCAGCGAGGCGACCGGTCACCGCAAGCGTGGTGTCGCCGTCCAGACGCAGATCCGCGTGCCGTACGGCGTAGCCATCGACGGCCGAATTGTCGAAGGGCGGCAGGTTGACGGGCGCTTTCACGTCGCCGGACAGGACCCGGCCCCGCGCACCATGCAGCGGTACTGTTTCGGTCTCGGCAACCGGCTCGATCCGCTCGCCGATCAACCGCTCCATGTCGTCGAGCCGAAGCAGCGGCCCGGAAAACGCAAAGCAATCGTCGGTAAGCTGCGCCATCAGCGGCTCCTTGCGGTGGCGGGTGCTTCCGCGCTGCCGACGGCGACCGCATGCTTGAGGAGGAGTTCGGCGATAGCGTCGATATCATTGAGATCGATCACCGGCACTTTTGCGTGCGGCAGCGCAATGTCGGACGCAATCGCGACGATATGCGGGTCTTCGGGATGAATGAGCGGCTTGCCATTGGCGGCGCGGTGAATTTCCAGCTTGGGAAAGGCATCGCGCTTGAAACCTTCGACCAGAACCAGATCGACCGGCGACATCTTGGCAACCAATCCCCGCAAGTCCCATTCCGGCTCTTCGCGCAGCTCATGCAGGATGGCCCAGCGCTTGGCCGACGAAATAATCACTTCGGTTGCGCCGGCTGCACGATGGAAGAACGAATCCTTGCCCGGCTGGTCCAGGTCAAAGCCATGATGGGCGTGCTTGAGCGTCGACACCTTGATGCCGCGGGCAATCAGCCGAGGAATCAGCTTGGTGATCAGCGTGGTTTTGCCGGAACCGCTCCAGCCGGCGAGACCGATGATGCGCATGGGCCCCTTATAGCAAAACGCCCGGCTTTGCAGCCGGGCGTCTAAGATCGTGATTTTGTGCCGTTATTCGGCCGGTTGCGTACGCGCACCCTTCGCGCTGCGCCCCATCTCGTCTTCGAGCCAGAGGCTGTGATGCTCCTTGGCCCAGTTGA
>DASSRJ010000210.1:0-20660 GCA_035701845.1 Pseudolabrys sp.
TCGAAATCGTCAGCGGACTATTGGGCAAAGCAGAAATCGGGCGACAGTACGCGCGTCGCATGATGCGGTTTGCCAAAACCATTTGGAGCTAAGCACTGAGAACCGGAGGCGTGCTCACTTAAGGACTGGAGACAAAAGGCACGCGCGCACAAAGCGCGCGGCAGTATCGGGGAGGACATCATGAATATGAATATCCGACGGCTGCTTGCTGTTGCACTCGGCCTTGCCTTGTCGTGCGCGGTGGATGCCGTGGGGCTAAAAGCCTTTGCGAAAGAGCTCAAGCTTGCGACGTTCCTTCCGCCGACACACCGCATCGTCAAGCTTTATGAAGATGTCGCGAAGGAAATCGCCGAGGACAGCAAAGGCGATCTGACGATCAAGGTCTATGCCGGCGGAACGCTCGGTGCCGGCCCCTTCCAGCAATACAAGCGCGCTGTCGAAGGCGTCGCTGACATCGCCGACATCTGCCATGCGTTCCATGCCAAGGTGTTCTCCCGCACAATGTTGACCGTTCTGCCTGGCGCGTCGACTTCGGCAAGCGACGCCACGACGCGACTGTGGAATGTCGCGCCGATGCTGGCGGAGGACTACAAGGAAGTTCACAACGTCTACATGTACTCCGTCTCGCAGGCGGTGCTCACTTCGCGCGACAAGGCGATCCGCAATATCGCCGACCTCAAAGGCGCCAAGGTTCTCACCCCGGGCGCAGCATTTGCACCGATCGTCGGCGCCTGGGGCGCATCACCGGTACCGATGGATCTCAACGAAATGTTCAACGCCCTGTCGACGGGCGTGGTTGACATGGTCGCGCTGCCCGCGACCTCCCTCACCCCGCCGTTCCGGCTTGCCGAGATCGCGAAATATACCAGCCGCGGCCTGTCGGGACTGTTCAATCCCTGCGGCGCGATCATGAACAAGGAGAGTTATGCCGCGCTGACCCCGTCACAGAAGGCGATTTTCGACAAGCACACCGGAAGATCGCTGGCGATGCGCGCCGCAAAGATCTTCGACGACTGGGAGGCGGAGTCACTCAAATTCGCCAAAGACACAAACAAGCTTGAAGTGATCGAACTGGGTCCGGATGTTCGCAAGGCTCTGTACGATTCCGCCAGGCCTGCCGTCGACAAGATCCTCGCCGATATGAAGAAAGACGGCGTAACCAATGCCAGCGAGGTCTATGCCGCGCTCAACAAGTAAGCAGCGCGCACGCGGACGTATTTGCACGATCGAGGCCGTCGATGCTGGGGTTCATCGATAGAGTCACGCGTATTGTCGCGCTCTATTGCGGCGGTGTCGTCCTCGCCGCCCTGATGGCGGTCATCATTGTCGACGTCACCGGGCGCTACCTGCTCAATTGGCCGCTGTTCGGTTCGCTCGACCTGTCGACGGTGTTGCTCGTCCTCGTGGTCGCCTGCGCCGTCGGCTATGGCGGACGCACCGGCGCGCATGTCACGGCCGACATGGTTTCGACCCTGGTTGGTCCGCGCTTCGAATTTTATTCGGGCGTTGCCGTCAAGATCGCCGCGACGGCGGTCGTGAGCGTGTGGTCCTGGCGCCTGTTCGTCACCGGCAATGTGGCGCGGCGGCTGGGTGAAAGCACGCAGCTTCTCAATATTCCGTTCGAACCGGTCTACAAGGCCCTCTCTTTCGGCGTCGGCATTTACGCCCTGGTGCTGGCGATCGAAACCTTCGTGCTGATCCGTACCGGAAAGGTGCCGCTCCTGCTCGACGAAAGCCGCGCGATGCGGAGCGACAACGAATGACCAATACTGAAATCGGCCTGATCGGGCTGGGCGCGCTATTTGTCCTGTTCGTCCTGCGCATGCCGGTCGGTTTGACGATGCTGATCGTCGGTTTCCTCGGCAACGCCGCAATCGCGGGCTGGTCGCACGCATTGCCATCCCTCAGCTCCGAAACGTTCGCGATTGCGACGTTCTATCAACTCGTCGTCATTCCGATGTTCGTCCTCATGGGCAATCTCGCCGGCGCGTCCGGCATGGGGCGCGACCTTTACAACGCCGCCTATGCATGGGTCGGGCACATCCGCGGCGGACTGGCCTCGGCGACGATCATCGCCTGCGCATGTTTTGCCTCACTGTGCGGCTCGGCTGCCGCCTCGGCGGTGACGATGGGCCGCGTCGCGCTGCCGGAGATGAAGCGTTTCAAATATGATGACGCACTGGCGACCGGCACCGTCGCGTCCGGCGGCACGCTGGGTTTCATCTTTCCACCCAGCGCCGGCATGGTCATCTATGCCGTTCTGACCGAGCAGGCGCTCGGCAGGCTTTTCCTCGCCGGCGTCATTCCCGGCATTATTCTCACCCTCTTCTTCCTCTTCGTCATCCGCATCATTACGGGGCGGCGCTTGGAAGCTGGCCCGCCCGGACCGCGCGCAACCCGCGCCGAGCGGATCGCCACGCTCAAACAGGCGTCCGGCATAATTATTATCATCGTGATGACAATCGGCGGCATGTATGCCGGCCTGTTCACGCCAATCGAGGCCTCCGGCTTTGGCGCCGGCTTCACACTGGTTCTCACCTTGCTGCGCCGGCGGCTCAACTGGCCGGTTCTGCGCGCCGTCGTGCTGCAGACGATGCGCACCAGCGCCACGATCTTCCTGATCCTGATGGGCGCCTACGTGTTCATCCCGTTCATGACGCTGTCGGAGCTGCCGGAAATCCTGGTCAAGTTCCTGCTGAGCTTCGATTTCAATACAACTGTCGTACTGATCATCATCATCACGATGTATCTCCTGCTCGGAACCTTCATGGAGGACTTCTCCATGCTGATCCTGACGCTGCCCGTGGTGATGCCCGTACTCAAGACGCTCGGCGTCGATCTGATCTGGTTCGGCGTCATCGCCGTGCTGATCATTCAGATGGGGATCCTGAGCCCGCCAGTCGGGCTTGCCGTTTTCATCGTCAAAGGCATCGTGCCTGATGTGCCGATGTACACGATCTTCCGCGGCATCTGGCCTTTCTGGTACGCGATGGGCGCGCTGATCATCCTGCTGCTGATGTTCCCGCAGCTTGCACTCTTCCTGCCGAACACGATGTTCGGCAACTGAACGCAGAAACACAGGGGAGACGACCATGCATGGGCTTTATCCGAACGACGCTTCGATCATTGACACGATTGGACGCCTTTTGATTGTGGCGTTCTTCGTGATCGTCTGGGTGCGTAACCTGTCAAGCCATCACATCGAGGACCACGTCAAGCGCCTCACGTTTTTCAAGGCGCCGCTGCCGCGCGTCACTTTCTGGGTTGGCATGGCTCTCGATGCGGCCGGCTGCGCACTGCTGCTGATCAATTGGCACCCCGCGATCGGTGCGCTCTGCCTGATCGTCTTTACGGTGCTTGCCTCGCTGCTGCTCTTGCGCTTTTGGGAAATGGACGACCCGATGAAGCGCACCGGCATGCAGAACGGCTTCCTCGCCAATATCGGCGTCACCGGCGGCCTGTTTCTGCTGCTGCAGAACGTCATGTAGGCCGGCGCATGAGCGGAAAGGCGAAGTCGCAGCGGCTCGATCCGCTGCCGCCCGAGACAACCCCGGAGATGAAGGAGGAATTTGATTCCTTCTTCAGGACGCTGGGGTTTGTGCCCAACAGCGTTCTCACGATGCAGCGCAAGCCCAGGCTGGCGAAGGCTTTCGTGCAGATGCAGCGGGCGATCTGGGACCCGGACAGCAAGGTCGACCGCGGGTTCAAGCGTCTGGTCGCGCATGCTGCAAGCCGCACTGCCAACGATCCCTACAGCATGGCGCATACGGCAAGCGGCGCAATCCATTTCGGGATAGACCCTGCCAAGCTGGCGGCAGTTCGTGCCCACAAGAACAGCCCGCTGTTCAATGACGCGGAGCGCGCGGCGCTGGATCTTGCGGTATCAGCCAGCTCGACACCCAACACCGTGACGGAGCAAACATTCTCCGAGTTGCGCCGTCACTGGAGCGAGGAACAGATCGTTGAGCTTGTCGGCGTCGTCGCGGTCGCCGGCTTCCTCTCGCGGTGGAACGTCACGATGGCGACGCCAATCGAGCCGGAGCCGAACGAGGTTGCTGAGAAATATCTCGTTCCACTCGGCTGGAGCGCCGGAGCACATAAGCGCAGCTGACTCGGCGGCTGGATCCAGACTACGGCCACGATTTTGACGGGCTAGCCAATTCTGCCCCTGACGTTATTCTTGGTGCCCGGGTGTGGTATCGCTCAATCATCCAAGAGCGGAACTTATGAACTATTCGACCAACTTCCCTTCGATCAAGGACCAGGTGTCTGCGCAGGAATGGCAGGCCCGGCTCGATCTTGCGGCCTGCTACCGCCTCGTCGACGTCTACGGAATGACAGACCTCGTCTACAATCACATTACGGCGCGTGTTCCCGGTGAAAACGACGTGCTGCTCATCAATCTCTATGGCCTGCTGTACAGGGAAATTACCGCCTCCAGCCTCGTGAAGATCCATGTCGACGGCGACATCATCTGGAAGCCGGACACGGATTACGACATCAACAAGTCCGGCTATGTGATCCACGGCGCCATTCACAAGGCGCGGCCGGACGTTGCCTGCGTCCTGCACACGCATACGCGCGCCGGCATGGCGGTCGCCGCCATGAAATGCGGGCTGCTGCCGCTGTCGCAAACCTCGATCCGCTTTGTCGGGCACATCGGCTATCACGACTACGAGGGCCCCGCGGTCGAACTCGACGAGCGCGAGCGGCTCGTTCGCGACCTGGGGCCGCACGATGCCCTGATCATGCACAATCACGGCCTGCTGACCTGCGGCGCCACCGTGCAGCAAGCCTTCAACACCATGTATCAACTTGAATTGTCGTGCCGTTCGCAGGTCGACGCGATGGCTGCGCGCACCGAACTCACGATGCCCGGAGAGAATATCCTGGCGCACACGGCGCACATGTATCAGCCGGGCACGCGGCGGCCTTACGGGATTCTGGAATGGCCGGCTATGCTGCGCCGGCTCGATGCGGAGCAGAAGAACACCGACTATCCGCCTTATTGGCACTGAGCAACGACGACTTCCGGGGAAGACAATGCCGACAATGCTGTCACGACTGTTTGCCGCCGCCCTGCTCGCCTTGACGTTCACGCCGGGCGCCTTTGCCGATGAGTATCCGAACCGTCCGGTACGATTGATCGTTCCTTTCCCGCCCGGCGGCAGCAACGACGTCGTGGGACGACTCGTCGCGCAACAACTCAGCAACCAGCTCGGCCAACAGGTGTTCGTGGACAATCGCGGCGGCGCCGGTGGCGTGATCGGGACCGAGGCCTGCGCGACCGCCGCGCCGGATGGCTACACGCTCTGCATCATTTCGATCGCACATGCGGTCAATCCGGCTTTGCACAAGCTCAACTACGATCCGATCAAGTCGTTTACGCCGATCTCGATTTTCGCGACCGGACCGAACGTGCTGGCGATCAATCCGACGCTCCCGGTGAACTCCGTCAAGGAACTGGTCGCGCTTGCCAAGCAGAAGCCCGGGGAGCTCAACTACGCCTCCGCGGGCGTTGGCAGCTTCCAGCATCTCGGCGGCGAATTGTTCAAGCTCACCGCCGGCGTCAACATCGTGCACGTGCCTTACAAAGGCGGTGGCCCGGCCATGCAGGACGTCATCAGCGGCCATGTGAAGATCATGTTCTCGTCGCTGATCCAGACCACGCCGTTCATCAAGTCCGGACAACTCAAGGCGCTGGGCACGGGTGGCGCAAAACGCACCTCGGTTCTGCCTGATGTACCGACGATCGCCGAAGCGGGCGTGCCCGGTTACGTCGCCGACAACTGGTGGGGACTGGCCGCGCCTGCCGGACTTCCCGCCCCGTTGCTCGACCGCCTGTACAAGGCGAGCCAGGCCTCGTTGAAAGCCCCCGAGCTCCGGGCACAATTCGAGCGCGAGGGGGCGACCACGGTCACCATGACGACGGCCGAGTTCGGCGACTACATCAAATCGGAAATCGCGAAGTGGGGCCGGGTGGTCAAGGAAGGCAATATCACCGCGCAATAGCGCATTAATGCACATTTAACCGTGCGTCCGACGCGGATGTCTGGTCCTGCGAACAGAGGTCACGGCTACGAACTGCCGTAACTTCTGCCGAATTCCGAAGGCGTCCCGGTTTTCGGTTTTACCTTAGCTTTACGGGCCGCCGATAAGGTGCCTGCGTACGTTTGGGGGGCGACCCAGGCGCTTTGTGGAAGGCGGCGGGAAGAAGTCCTGCCCAAGACAAGTAATGTCGCAGGCTGTTTCCGTCATTGAAGAGCTCGAGGATGTCCTGGCCGCAGGCTCGAGCGATCGCCGCACTGAAATTCTCCGGCGCGTGACCGATCTTTTTCTCGGCAACGCGGAAAAGTTCAATCACGAGCAGGTCGGTGTATTTGATGACGTGCTCGCTCGCCTCATCTATCAGGTTGAGACCAAAGCGCTTGCGGAGCTCGGCAGCAGGCTCGCACCGATCGGCAATGCGCCCAACGGCGTCATTCGCACGCTGGCACGCCACGATGAAATCAGCGTTGCCGGCCCAGTCCTCGCGCAATCACCGCAGCTGACCGACGGCGATCTTGTCGAGATCGCCGGACAGAAAGGCCAAGGTCATCTGGGCGCAATTTCGGAGCGCAAGCGTCTCGCCGCGGCCGTTACCGACATTCTCATACAGCGCGGAGACACGACCGTCGTCCGCAAGCTTTCGCAAAACCAGGGCGCAACGTTCTCCGACCGCGGCTATGAAACGCTTGCGACGCGTGCGGAAACCGACGAACAGCTCGCGGAAAACCTCGGCGTCCGCCTGGACATGCCGCCGCAACTGCTCCAGAGCCTGGTGTCAAAGGCGACGGAGGCGGTACGGGCACGTTTGCTTTCGGTTGTGCCTCCGGAAGGTCAAGCCGCGATCCAGCAGGTCCTGGCCTCGGTATCCGACAAAGTCATGCGCAAAGCAGCAGTGCCGCGGGATTTCAGCGGTGCCATAGCGGTGATCGACAGGCTGCAGGAGCAGGGTCGACTCAATGAAATTGCGATTGCCGGATTCGCCGGCAACGGCAAGTACGAGGAAATGGTCGCAGGGCTTGCGCGCATCTGCGTTGCACCGACCGACCTGATCGAGAAGCTGATGCAGAACCCGCGCTATGATGGCGTTCTGGTCGCCTGCAAAGCCGCCGATTTCCGGTGGCCGACATTCAACGCAGTCCTCAAAGCCCGCTTTTCCGGCTACGAAATGTCCAGTACCGAGCTGACCCAGGCTCGTGCCGACTTCATCAAGCTTTCGGTCGCAACGGCACGCCGCATGTTCCGATTCTGGCTCGTCCGCGGCGTCGCCAAAGCCGATCCCTGAGCGCTTCACCCTGACGACCGGCCAAATAAGGCCTCCGGCTTGCGACCAAATTGTTATAATGTTACATTTCGTCACGTGGCTGAACCTCAGATCTTTCCATGAAAAAAGCCGTGGCCGGGCTCGCCTTGCTCCTTGCACTGCCGCCTGTGCAGGCCGTGCCGGCCCGTGCGACCGAAAGCCAGATTGCGGTCGTGGCTGCGGAAAATTTCTACGGTGACATAGCGCGTCAGATCGGCGGCGACCGGGTTTCGGTTGTCAGCATCATGAACAATCCCGATCAGGACCCGCATCTGTTCGAAACCACGCCAGGCGTCGTGCGCCAGATCGCGGCGGCGCAAGTCGTGATTCTCAACGGCGCCAACTACGATTCCTGGATGGACAAGCTCCTGGCCGCCGGACCACGGCGTGACCGGATCGTTATCAATGCGGCGCGGCTTACCGGCTACAAGGCCGGGGACAATCCGCACCTCTGGTACGATCCCGCAACAATGCCCGCGGTGGCAACCGCCGTTGCCGATGCACTTTCAAGCGCCGACAGCGCGCATACATCCGACTACCACGCGCGGCTCAAAGTCACGCTTGCCGCGCTCGATCAGGTCGCGCAGCGGGTCGCACAGCTGAAGGCCAAATATGGCGGCGCCCCGGTCACCGCGACCGAGCCGGTATTCGGCCGGATGGCGCGGGCGCTTGGGCTGACCATGCGCAATGAACGCTTCCAGCTCGCGATGATGAACGACACCGAGCCGAGCGCGCGCGACGTGGCGGCTTTTGAAAACGACCTCAAGGAGCGCAAGGTCAGGCTGCTGATCTACAACAGCCAGGTCTCGGAGAAATTGACCGAACGGCTGCGTGATATTGCCAGGCGGGCCAGAGTACCGGTGATCGGCGTCACCGAGACCATGCCGCCGAATGTCAAATTCCAGGACTGGGTGCTTGGCGAGCTTGACCTCCTCGACAAGGCATTGAGCGAGCCGAATTCGTGAGCGCCGTCGCGTTCGAGCATGTGACGCTTCAGCTTGGCGGCCGCGCGGTGTTGTCGGACGTCAGCTTCGAGATCGAGGCCGGCGAGTTCATCGGCGTGCTTGGACCAAACGGCGCCGGCAAGACCACGTTGATGCGCGCAATCCTCGGCCTGCTGGCGCCCGGCGCCGGCCGGATAAAAGTCTTCGGAATGCCGCCGGAATGCGGAAATCCGGCGATCGGGTATCTCCCGCAATTGCGCACAGTATTGCCGGATCTTCGTATCCGCGGACGAGACGTCATTGCCGGCTCACTGAACGGCGAACGCTGGGGGCTCGCTCTCAGCAACCACCGCGACCGTCTCATGGTTGAAGAGACACTTGAGGCGGTTGGGGCGCGTGAGCTTGCCGACCGCCCGCTCGCCGAAATGTCCGGGGGCGAGCGGCAGCGACTGTTGCTCGCACAGGCGCTGATCGGCTCGCCCAGGCTTCTGCTGCTCGATGAGCCTCTGATCAGCCTCGACGCCCGCCGCCAGGAAATCGCGATCGATGTCGTGCGCAAGGTCTGCCGCGAGCGAAAGATCACCGTGCTGTTCAGCGCGCACGAACTCAATCAGCTTCTGGGGACGCTCGACCGCGTGCTTTATCTCGGCAACGGCCACGCCGTGCTCGGATCGGTCGAAGAAGTGGTCACAGCTCCGATATTATCAAAGCTTTTTGGCACGGAGATTCAGGTGCTCCGCGCCGACGGGCACATCTTCGTGATGTCGCGCGGACTGGATGTCGAGCGTACCGACCATCTTCATGATCACGGCCATGAGCACGGCCATGAGCCCAGCCATAAGCATGGCCATCACCCCCATCACTGACATGTTTACCTACGACTTCATGATCAATGCGTTCGCCGCGGCCGGTATTGCCGCCGTAGTCTCCGGCATCGTCGGTTATTTCCTGGTAATGCGCGGACAGACCTTCGCGGGCCATGCGTTGTCCCATATCGGCTTTGCCGGCGCGACCGGCGCCGGTCTTGTCGGCCTTGCGCCGCTGTGGGGACTCATCGCATTCACGCTGGCCGCCGGCATCATCATGGGCGCGCTGAGCGAGCGCATCAGCAACCGCGATGTGGCGATCGGCGTCGTTCTTGCCCTCGCCCTCGGATTTGGCCTGTTGTTCCTGCACTACCACACGTCGTTTGCAACGCAGGCAACTGCGTTGCTCTTCGGCAATGTGCTCGCGGTCGACCATGCGATGATCGCGACGCTTGCCTTCCTTGGCGCGATAACACTCGCCGCGCTTGCCTTCATTATGCGCCCCTTGGTTTTCTCGAGTCTCCAGCCGGAGCTGGCGGAAGCCAAAGGCGTGCCCCTTCGCACCGTCTCCATCGCTTTCCTCGCCGTGGTCGCGCTGACCGTATCGGTATGCGCCCAGATTGTCGGCGTATTGCTTGTCTTTACGTTGATGGTGGGACCGCCGGCCGCGGCGCAACGCGTCACGACCGGCCTCTGGAGCGGGCTGTTGGTGTCGGCAGCTCTTGCCATTGGCGAGGCCTGGCTCGGCCTGACGATGGCCTTTTACACCGACTGGCCGGTGAGCTTTTGCATCGCCTGCCTCAGCGCCCTCGCCTATTTCGGCTGCATCGCCGTTCCAAAACAAACGAGGCCGGCGCGGGCGGCGCCAGCCTCGTAACAGGACAGTTTGCCGACTTACATTTTTACGCCGTGCTCGGTCAGGTATTTCACCGCGCCCGGGTGCCACGGGATCGGCGAATAGGATTTGACCTGGTTTTCGAGCGTGAAATTCTTCGCCTCGCCGTGCACCGCGACGAGGTCCGCCTTCTTGTCGAAAATCGTCTTGACGATGTTGTAGGCGTCCTGATCCGACATTTTGGAATTGGCGACCAGGATGTTCCACACGACCGTGTTCTTGTTGTCCGTCGTTTGGCCCGGATAGGTGCCGGCCTTGATGGTGCTTCCGGCATAGAGGTCGCCGTATTTGGCATTCATCTTCGGGGCAAGATCCGCGTGGTCGACGAGTTTGATTTTTACGCCGGGCGTCGCACCAAGATCGGTCACCGCAGACGTCGGAAGTCCTCCGACCCAGAAGAACGCATCGATCTTGTGGTCCTTGATCGCATTGACCGATTCCGCGACGCCCAGACGCTCGCGTTTCATGTCTTTGTCCTTGTCGAGGCCGGCCGCCTCGATCACGCGAAAGGCCATAACTTCGGTCGCACTGCCGCCCGAGCCGGTGGACACGCGCTTGCCCTTGAGATCGGCGATCTTCTCGATACCCGTGCCTTCGATCGTCACCACATGCATCTGGTTCGGATAGAGCACCATCAAGGTGCGGACCGGTACTTCCGTGCCCTTGAACTTGTCCTGGCCTTTGTAGGCGTCGAGCGCCGCATCAACCATCGAAAACGCCAATTCGCTGCGTCCGGCGTTGATCAGCTTCAGATTGTCGACCGAGCCGCCGGTGACTTCCGCCGTCGCCTGGATACCCGGCAGCGTTTTCGACAATACGTTGGCCAGGCCGCCGCCCAGCGGATAGTAGACACCGCCGGTGCCGCCGGTCGCGATCGAGATCGCGCGTTGCTGCGCGAACACCGTTCCGGCAGCAACCGTGGCGGCCAGCGCCAAAACGGTCAGTCCGATCCTGTGCCGCCTGGTCATTTCACGTTTCGACATCATTTTCTCCATTGTCTTTTCTGTTCTTGTCCACCTATGCCGCAAGTTTCGCTGGAACGAATTTCTGTTTCAATAGCAGGAAGGCCACCAGGGCGAGGCCAAACGGCGCAGGATATGGCACGTCGAGGCCGGTCAAGGTCTCGGCCAGGCCCTCCAGCAGGCTCGGGAACACCAGCAGCAGGCCCGCCAGCATCCATAACCACCGTTCAGCCTGCGTATTCCGCCGCAAGGCCCAATTTTGCGCAGCGGCCGCGAGTGCGCCCAGCCCGATGGCGGTTTTCAGCGTGATCCAGATGATGTCGTACATCGATCCATCTTTCGGAATCTTCATCAGCAGACCGACGCCCTGTGGATCGAGCACGAAGACAAACGGCACCAGGAACGCCGGCAAGGTGTATTTCCACGCCTGCATGGTGGTGACGTAAGGATCGCCGCCGGTGATCGCCGCGGCCGCAAACGGCGACAATGCCGTCGGCGGGGAAACCTCCGAGAGCACGGCATAGTAGAAAATGAACATGTGGGCGGCGAAATCCGGCACGCCAAGTTTCGTGAGAGCCGGCGCGGCGATGACCGCACAGATGATGTATGACGCCGTCACCGGCACTGCGAGACCGATGATCCAGACGACGAGTGACGTATAGATCGCCGTCAGCAGCAGGCTGCCGCCGGCAAAATCGATCACGATCGACGAGAACTTCAGCCCAAGACCTGTCAGCGTGACGATGCCGACGATAATGCCGGCGGCCGCGCAGGTCGTTGCCGCGCTGAGGACGCCGATCGAGCCGTCTGCCAACGCCGCCGTGAGTTTCTTTGACTCCGGCACAAGCCGCTGCCCGAACTGCGCCAGTCCGAGAAAAGCCAGCGCACCGATCAGAACCAGAATTAGCAGCGCGAAATAGCTCTCAAATTCGATCGAGAATACTGTCCCGCCGATGGGCGTAATCGTGAACAATACCGCAGCACCCGCACCGATCAGAAGAATAGGAATCAGCAGCCGGCGCGGACCGAGCGCAGTATCCGGCGCAAGCGCGCTCATCGCAAAGGCGAGAATTGTTGCATAGAACACTGAAAGCATCGGCGAGTAGCCGATGACCATGAAGACCACGACCGCGATCAGCGAGGCAAAATGGAAGCCGTACCGCTTCGTCATTTCCCACACGGTCATCTCGGGCTTGAACACCACCTCGTGCGCACCAAACCGCAATGAGTCGAGTTCGACCATGAACAACAGCGAGAGGTAGTAGAGACAGGTCGGAATGGTCGCCATCCAGATCACGTCGAGGTAGCTGATCTTGAGAAACTCGGCGATCAGGAATGCCGCCGCACCGAGCACGGGCGGCGAAATGATCGCGCCGAGCCCGCCGGCCGCGAGCAGGCCACCGGCGGCGTTTTTCTCGAAACCGGCCTTCGCCAGCATCGGATAGGCGACGGTGCCGATCATCACGGTCGTCGCAACGCCCGAACCGGACGGACCGCCGAGCAGAAACGACGACGCCACCACGGCGCGGCCAGCGCTCGACGGCTTGCCGCCCATGACCGCGAGCGAGAAATCGATGAAAAACTTCCCGGCGCCGGAGTGCTGCAGGATGGCACCGTAGATCGTGAACATGATGATCAGTGTCGCCGACACGTCGACGGGGACGCCGAAGATGCCTTCCAGCGTGATGAACAGATGGCCGACCAGCCGCGAGATGTCATAGCCGCGATGTGTCCACGGCGGCGGCAGATCGGGGCCGAAATAAGCGTAAAGAATAAAGCACACCGCCACGAACGGCATGACCCAGCCGGTCGTGCGGCGCGCAGCTTCCAGCACCAGCACGATGAAGATAGCGCCAAGAATCACGTCCCATTTTTCCGGCACTGCCGCGCGGTCGGTGAAATCGTCGCCCTGCGCGAGCGCATAGATGATCGTGGCAATGCCTAGCAGCGGCGGAATGACATCGAACCACTGGATCCGGTTGCGAAAACGCGCAGCGACCGGAAACAGGAGGAAGCTCAGCAGCAGCACGAAGGCGACGTGCGTGTAACGCAACGGAATGGTCGGCACGATGTCGTAGGCGGCGTAGAGGTGGAACAGCGTCATCGCGACAGCAATTCCGGTCACGACGATTCCGACCCAGCCCGAAAGCCGGTTGGCGGCGCCTTCTTCCTGCTGAACGTATTCTTCGGCCTTGCGCAGCTGCTCTTCGGAGATGACCTCCGCGCCTGCGCCGGCCCCCGCGTCTTCCGCCATCGTCCCCTCGCCTGGCAGCGGTGTCATTCCCGCCTTCGGGCGGCACGCTAGCACGGGCTAAAGGCGGGGAATACCTGCAGAAAATGCCACAATCGGCGCATTCAGGGCCGCCCGAGCAGGATGGCGAGCGCTGCCGCCAAAAACGGCAGCGGTAACGACACCAGCGCACGCAACCAGACGACGCGTGCCGGCATCATCGGCACTTCCCAGATCATCAGGCGGTGGATCGCATACAAGGCCCAGGCGGTCGAGTAGGCGATCACCTGCGGCGCGCCGGCCCCGCTCTTGAGCGCTGCCGCGCCGATGGAGAAACCCACGACAGGTCCGCCAGGCGTGAGCGCGCCGCCGAGCGTCGCAATCGCGATGCCCAACAGGCCTGACTCCGGACCGAGCCACGGCGCGATCCATGCGTTCGGCAGCGCTTCGGCGACGAACCCCGAACCGACCACCCCGATGCCGATCCGCGGCAGCAGCAGAATGAACTCCATGACGCCGGCACGCACGCCCTCATCCAGCAAGCCGCGTCCGCGCGTCACGGCAATGACGGCCAGAACGGCGACGACCAGCCATAACAGGATGTTGACGGCGAGCGTCATTTGATCCCGTCGCGATACTGAAAGCCGGCGCGAACCGCGATGCGGGCGAGCAGGCCGGCGATGATCGGAAGCGGTGTCGCGGCAATAATCCGCCAGATCACGAAATCCGCGCCGAAGAACGGCAACTCCCAGACCAGCGCGCGCGTGTAGCCGATGAGCGTCCAGCTGACGATGAATGCGACCACTGCGCCGGCATCAGCCCCCATGACGAGAAAAGCGCCCGCAACCGGATAAATGGTGATAGGTCCGCCGGGCAGCAAAAAGCCGAAGAACGCTGCGATCAGAAGCCCGGTGAATCCCGATTCATGACCGACCCAACGTGCCACCATCTCGCGCGGCAACAGCAAGGTGACAAAGACGCCGATCAGGCAACCGGCCAGCACCTTCGGCAGCATCTCACCAAAGAGCGAAACGTCGCTGACGAGAACATCGAGAAAGTGCTGGCGCCCGTCGCGCAGATAGATTGTCGCGGCGGCGGCAAAAGCTAGAAGCGCAATGATTGCAGTCGACCAATCAAAGGCGCGGCGACGGCGGCGTAATGGAGGCGGCGTGCTCAATGTGCGCGCACACTAGTCGACTCGGACCGGAATGTCTGCCGCTTCCCGGGTGGCCCTGCATTGCGTCGGTAGTTTTCGCGGCGATGGATGGATCAACCATAAGTTCTGTTGACCGACCTGCGAGCGTAAGCTAGCGTGAATTTATGGGGATGGAGTCCCCCAAAACCGCCTGAACAGGCTGATGACTCCTACCGTAGAGATTGCGGTAGGGGTGCGTCAGTGACCCGCCGCGAGGCGGGTTTTTGTTGTTCGCGGCCGCGCGCGCGGCCAAGGCGGTGAGGTAACAATGACCAGTGTTTGGGCACTTGCGGCGCTCTGGCTTGGCCTGGCGCTGATCGCATCGCTGCTGTCGATCTGGTTGCGCGTTTCGACAGCACTGTCTGAGATCGTCGTCGGCACAATAGCCCAGCTCATCATCGGGGCGGCGATCGGTTCGGCCGTTCTCGGCACCGACGAGTCGTGGATCAAATTTCTGTCCGGTATTGGCGCTATCGTACTGACCTTCCTCGCCGGCGCCGAACTTGATCCGGATGTCTTCAAAAAAAAATGGAAGGAAGCAACCGCCGTCGGCCTTGCGGGCTTCTTCTTTCCTTTCTTCGGCTGCGCCGCGGGCGCGTATTACGTTCTCGGTTGGGACCTGATGCCGAGCTGGCTCGGTGGTGTGGCGATGTCCACGACGTCGGTTGCTGTCGTGTACGCGGTTATGCTCGAGTTCGGGTTCAACAAGACCGAATACGGCAAGACGGTGCTGGCTGCCTGCTTTATCAATGATTTGGGCACCGTGCTGGCGCTTGGATTCATTTTCGCGCCTTTCACGATGAAGACGCTGGTTTTCGCGATTGTCGCTGTCGTAATATTTGCAATTCTTCCGTGGCTCACACCGAGATTTTTCCGGCTCTACGGCAACCGTCCATCTGAGCTGGAAACAAAATTTATATTGTTATGCCTGCTCGGAATGGGTGCACTCGCCGGCTGGGCTGACAGTGAAGCCGTGCTGCCGGCATACATAATCGGAATGGTACTCGCCGGCACTGTCGGCAAGGATCACGCGCTCATTCGCAGGCTCCGCACGCTGACATTCGGCTTACTGACACCGTTTTATTTCATCCGTGCCGGTTCGTTTGTTTCCATCCCGGCACTCGTTACGGCACCTTTCGCTTTTTTCTTCATGCTGCTGGTGAAGATGGTGACGAAATTCGTCGGTGTATATCCTGTTACAAAATTCTACAAATCGCCAAACCCCGAGGCGATGTACACGACCTTGTTGATGTCAACCGGTCTGACGTTCGGCACAATTTCATCCTTATTCGGGCTTTCGCACGGAATTATCGACCAGTCGCAATATTCCATTCTGGTTGCGGCAGTAATCGGAAGCGCAGTCATTCCGACACTGATTGCCAACGCGTTCTATCTGCCGAAACACCTGCTGCCGAAACCTGAAGATGAAACGGACGCTGAGGCCGAAGCTATCTCAGCCAAACCAGCAACCGCAGCCGAATAACGGGACCGACAGTGTTCGAGAAAATTCTCCACGCCAACGACGGCTCCGATCACGCGTTCAAGGCGCTGTCGCTGGCACTCGATATTGCAAAGCAAAATCGTTCAGAGCTTCATATGGTGTCGGTCGCGGAAATATCCTACGCGCCCGAGTATATCGAAGAGGTCCGCGAGGAAAAGGGAACCGCCGCGCGCCGCTTTCATTCGGTCATTCAACGGGCGAATGCAATGGCCGCCGAGCGTGGCGTCAAACTTAAGACTCACGTTCTTGTCGGTCATCCCGTCCGCGACATCATCGAATTGGCGAAGGAATTAAAGGCCGGGCTACTGGTAATAGGCGGTACCGGTCATTCGGCTTTTTATGAACGCATGATCGGCAGCCGTGCTGATCGGCTGGTCCAGCTCGCACCTTGTCCGGTTCTCGTGGTCAAGTAGATGCCCCTCTGCCGATACGGCTCACAAGTTTCCAGTCTGATATCCTTCCGGTCGATTCGTGCCTTAGTCAGGAACTCCAACCAAATGGGCAGTTACTTCTGGATCGCCGTGGGCAGCGCGTTGGGAGGGATGGCCCGCTATTATTGCTCGGGCGTGGCGGCGCGAATGATCGGCGAGACATTTCCTTTTGGCACGCTGATCGTCAATGTGATTGGTTCCTTCATCATCGGCTTTTTTGCCACGTTGACGGGACCTGACGGACGCATCTTCGCCGGCTCGACGGTGCGCACGTTTGTGATGGTTGGCTTCTGCGGCGGATACACGACGTTTTCCTCGTTCAGCCTGCAAACACTTAATCTGATGAATGACGGCGAATGGCTTTATGCCGGCGCTAACATCACCGGCTCAGTCATCCTCTGCCTCGTCGCCGTCTGGGCCGGACACATACTCGCCGCCAGCCTGAATGCGATGAAATGGGTGTAACCATGCAGCTTCCGCGTGATGCCGTCCTTCTTCGCGTCTTCTTCGGCGAAGACGATAAAGCCAAAAATCTTCCCCTCTACGAGGCCATCGTGCTCAAAGCCCGCGAAATGCATCTGGCGGGCGTCACCGTTCTGCGCGGGCACGTCGGTTTTGGACACAAGAGCCGCATCCACACCACAAAAATTCTGCGCCTGTCGCAAGACCTGCCGATTGTGGTCGAAATCGTCGACACACAGGACAAAATCGACGCCTTCTTGCCCGTCCTGGACGGCATGATGTCGAGCGGCCTGGTCACCATCGAAAAGGTTCAGGTGCTTCAGTACGGCAAGCCTGGAGAAACGAATCCCGGCACCTGAAGCTCAGCCCATCGGCCGCATGCCGAGCCTGTCAAGCAGGGCCATGTCGCGGTCGCGGCCGGGATTTGGCGTCGTGAGCAGCTTCGGCCCGTAGAAGATCGAATTTGCGCCGGCCAGAAAGCAAAGCGCCTGCGTTTCCTCGCTCATGTCCTCGCGGCCGGCCGACAGCCGCACCACCGATGCCGGCATGCAGATGCGCGCAACCGCAATCGTACGCACGAAATCGAGCGGATCGAGCGCCCCCACCGCAGCAAGTGGCGTTCCTTCCACGCGCACCAGCATGTTGATCGGCACGCTTTCGGGGTGCGCAGGAAGGCTGGCAAGCGTTGCAATCATGCCGATGCGGTCCTCGAGGCGCTCGCCCATCCCGACAATCCCGCCGCAGCAGACGTGGATGCCGGCGTTGCGCACGTGCTCCAGTGTGTCGAGCCTATCCTGGTAAGTGCGCGTGGTGATGATCTCGCCGTAGAATTCGGGCGAGGTGTCGAGGTTATGATTGTAGTAGTCGAGGCCGCAATTCTTCAGCCGCCGCGCCTGGTCCCCGGTCAGCATGCCGAGCGTGACGCAGGTCTCCATCCCAAGCGACTTGACGCCCTCGACCATTGCACAGACCTTGTCGAGGTCGCGGTCCTTCGGCGAGCGCCATGCCGCGCCCATGCAGAAGCGTGACGCACCGCCGGCTTTTGCCGCGCGCGCCTCGGCGAGCACGGCCTCAAGATCCATAACTTTTTCCGCTTTGACGCCGGTGTCGAATTTCGCCGACTGCGGACAATAGGCGCAGTCCTCCGGGCAACCGCCGGTCTTGATCGACAGCAGCGTCGAGATCTGCACCTCGGACGGATCGAAGTTTTCGCGATGGACCTGCGCCGCGCGGAAAAGCAGCTCGGGAAACGGCAAGGCAAACAGGGTCCGCACCTCTGGGCGCGTCCAGTCGTGTCGGGGCAGGCTGGATATTGCGAGCGGCGTGTGATGCGACAGCAACATTCCCGAAAGCTCCGGCCGGTTCCGGCCAGCCTTATAGCAAGATAGCGTGCCGGTTGTGCAAGTTTCCCTGCGATTGAGCGGGTTTTGCCTCCGTGTTAGCGTGCTGCAGGAAACGCGAGGGAATGTTTGAGCTATGAAAAAGCTACTTTTTGGCGCTGTCGCGCTTACCATCCTCGCCGCGCCTGCCTTTGCGCAGAAGAAAGACGACGAGCCTTTGGTGATCCTGGAAAGGGAAAAGAAGCAGCAGGCCGAGCAGGTCGACCAGCAATACAAGCGAACCATAGAGCGCACACGCAAGGATGGCGACACCGCGGCGGCGCGCACCGACCCGTGGGCCAACATGCGGGCGCCGAACGACGGCAAACGCTAGGCCGCGGCGCGCATGAGCCGCGAGCGCATGATCCGTTTCGCCGCGGTGCTGGTCGGCGCCGCGGTTCTCTTCGGACTTGAGCAGCAATTCGCCGTGAAACTCTATCTGGCGATACCGGCCGCCATTGCCGCCTATTTCGCGACGCTCATCGTGCTCGCGCTTGCGTTCGGCAGCGGCGGCCAGACGAAATAACCGTTACTACCAGTGACGCCGCCAACCCCAGTACGGGCGGTAGTATGGGCGATAATACGGACCGCCGTAATAAACGACCGCCGGCGGACCGTAATAGACCGGACCTTCGACGACCTCCGGCCCTTCAATCACCTCCGGTCCCTGCCGATAGGCTGGGCGCGGAGCAACCGCCGCCGCGCGCTGCTGCGGCACGCGGCCGCTCGTATCGATGGCAGTCTGGATCGCAAAACCTCTTTTGTCCTGCCAGGTGATTTCGCACCAGCCCTCGTCGCAGCCTCCCGCATCGACCAGGCTGCCGCCGGGAATCTTGGCAACGATCTCGCTGCCGGTGCCGGGCGCCGCGCGCAAGTTGACGGTTGAAGCAACATAGGCCGGCTTCGCGGCGGCGGCGCCCGTCATGAGCACGACCGCACCGAAACACAACAATGACGATTTGACGTTCGATCCGACACGCATGGGCCCCACCTCCGCTCCGATGTGCTGCGGCAGGACGGTGGGAACCAAAACCGGCGGAATCGCGGCAATGAAAAAGACCCGCGGATTCCATGGTTTGCTATCGCGGGGCGGCGGCAATATTTCCGCCGTCGACGGTCAAAACGGCACCCGTCGTCTTGCGTGCGAGCGCGAGGCTGACGAACGCTTCCGCGACGTCTTCGGCCAGAACCTCGCGGCCCAGAAGATTGCCGGCGAGATAGTCGTGCTCCGTCACGCCGCGCGCCTTCGCGCGTTTTCTGATCAGAGCGCCGGTCAACAGCCCTGAACGAATGCGGTCGGCATTGACGGCGTTGGAGGTGATGCCGTCGCCGCCGTGGTCGACGGCATATTGGCGCATCAGGGCCAGGGTCGCGGCCTTCGGCAAACCATAGGGACCGAAATCAGGACCCGGATTGATCGCCTGCTTGGAGACGTTGAACAACAACACGCCGCCGGTGCCCTGCCGGCGCATGATCTGCACGGCGGCCTGCGCGACATACTGGTGCGCAAAAAAATTGAGCTCGAAGCTTTTCCGCAAGGTGGCGTCATCGACGTCGCCAATCCGGCCCTGCCAGGCGGCGCCGGCGTTCGAAACCACGATGTCCACCCCGCCATAAGCGGCAATGACGGCATCGAAAGCCGCGGCAACCGAACACCGGTCGGTGACGTTGCACCCGATGCCAAGCGCGTTGAGAGGCTTGGCAGCGAGCCTGGTGCGGGACGCGTCGAGATCAAGTAGAGCCACTTCGGCGCCGCGTGTGCGAAAGGCCGCCGCGGTGGCAAGCCCGATCGTCCCGGCGCCGCCGGTGATGACGACGACCTGCCCCTGCAGCGGCTGCGGCTTCCGGCCCGCCAGTTTTGCCTGCTCGAGCGACCAATATTCGATCTCGAACTGGTCGCGCTCGGAAATGCTCTCGAAGCGCCCGCCCTTTTCCGCGCTCGCAATCACCGAAATCGTGGTCTCCGCAATGTCGGCCGCGACGCTTGCATCTTTTGCGGTTGCCCCGACACCGAACAGCCCGACGCCCGGCACCAGAATGACGCGCGGCATTGCATCGAGCGGCCGTTTTTTCGGAACGGCGCGCGCATTGTGGCGCGCAAAGTAGCGCCGATAGTCGGCCTTATAGCGTTCAACGGCCTTTCCGGCGGCGGAGGCAAAGGCGCCGAGCCTGCTCGCATCGGGCGCCGGCAAGATCAAGGGGCGCGGCTTGGTGCGAATGACATGGTCGGGCGTCACCGGACCCTGCCGGCTGTAGCGCGCGAGCTCGCGGCCGTTGACATAGGCGAGCACATCGTCATTGGCACGATGCGCCAGCACGAAATGCAGCCCGGCCTTGCTCACAAGGCCTCGCAGCATCGGCGCGATGTCGGTGGCCGTCGCGAGTTTTTTTGGAAGCTTGACGGTGAATACGCGCCGCTGCCGCATTCCTCGCAACGCCCGCTCCGCCCGGCTCACCAGATCGATCATGCGGTCATAGGCTTCGCGCGCGCTGCCGCCGAAGGTGAA
>DASSRJ010000211.1:0-2137 GCA_035701845.1 Pseudolabrys sp.
GTTGCGCATAAGGGCGCGCGCGATCCGGGCTACGATGAAGCGACCGTCAGCGCGGCGATGAAAAAACCCGAAATCAGCCTGAAAGTCGCGCTCGGGCTGGGCAAAGGCCGCGATCGCGTGCTGACCTGCGACCTCACCAAAGAATACGTCGCCATCAACGGCGACTATCGCTCATAAACTCAATTCAAGGTGTGACCGTCACCGCGATGCGGATGGTCGCGTTCATTGGACCGTTGCGGGAATCGAGGCCGCGCCGCGCATAGGTGAAGCTATCGGCGCCGACGTAGCCCGGACGCGCACGATAGATGATGCGTCCAATGTCACCGACCGAAACCGTGCCGTGCGACGGACGTACGAGGATTACGGTCTGATACGTGGGCCCGCCGGAGCGAAAAATCAGACTGCAGGTCTTCCCCGACCTGACTGTCATATAATTGTCGACCGTCTGATTGTTCACCCAGCGGACAAAAGGCGCGCAGACAGCTGAAGCCGGCTCGCACGCCGGCCCGAGCAGCACCAAACCCAACGCAATGCTGGAATACCTGATCATCCCCGCCCCCCGGCTAAAGAACAACTGAGGATAGGCTGCAACGGACCATTGCATCAATGACCTGCCACGCTCATTAACCCGTGTTGCGGACAGTTCATTGGACTGTCCTTGATTGGCGCTTGAATTCCGTCGAGGGACTGTGGCCACCAAACTTGTCCTTGTCGCCGCCTGCGCGCTCGTCGACGCCGATGGCCGCGTGCTGATCGCGCAAAGACCGCAAGGCAGGCCGATGGCCGGCCTCTGGGAATTCCCCGGCGGCAAGGTCGAGGATGGCGAGCGGCCAGAAGACTCATTGATACGCGAATTGCGCGAGGAGCTCGCGATAACGGTGAACGAGGCCTGTCTCGCCCCGCTTGCTTTTGCGAGCCACACCTACCCCGACTTCCACCTTCTGATGCCGCTCTATGTCTGCCGCCGCTGGGACGGCACCGTCACTGCCACCGAGGGCCAGCAACTTGCGTGGGTCAAGCCGAACCGCCTGCGCGACTACGAGATGCCTCCGGCGGACGTTCCGCTCATTTCACACCTGATGACATTGCTCTAGCCGCGCTCCGGTTTTTCCCCCGCCGGCAATTCCGTGGTGCCGAGCGCGTCGGCCAGCCGTTGCGCCGCCGAGCCCGGCTTGAGCGGTTTCTGCTGGCTTTCGTGCGGCGCCCAGCCCGACAGCCAGATGATTTCGAACGTCGCCCGCACGCGTCCATCCGCGTCGGCAAAGCGATTGGCATAGATTGCGCTCACCCGATCGAGCGTACGCCGTTTGAGCGGCGTACGCACACGTTCATGCAGAATATTGGTCGCGCCCATGCGCCGGAGATCACGCATCAGCGCAATTGCCGAGTCGTAGCGCACCGCAACCCGCTCGCTGTCGACGACCGGCAATGCAAAGCCGGCGCGCTGCAAAAGGCTGCCAAGCTCGCGGATGTCGGCAAATGGCGCAACACGCGGCGAGACCCCTCCTTCCACCTCGCTTTCGGCAGCGGCAAATGCCGAGCGCAATTCGGCCAGGCTGTCCCCGCCGACCAATGCCGCCAGCAATAATCCATCCGGTTTCAGAGCACGCCGGATCTGGATCAACGCGCCGGGCAGGTCGTTCACAAATTGCAGCGCCAGGGCGGACACCACGAGATCAAGCGAACCCTCGGCGAAAGGCAAAACTTCCTCATCGGCGCTGACACGTAAGCCCTCGTCATCGCCATCCAGCCCGGCCGCGACGACAGCGCCGATATTCCTGTTCGCCGCCAGCACGCGACGAACGGCATCGGATGGCGTGCCAAGATCAACCGCCACATCGAACTTGCGCAGGACCGCAGAAAGCCGCTCGCCTAAATCGGCCGCAACGCGATCCAGCAGGAACGTCGCAGGCATCATTCGTCGCGCGCGCCTTTGACGCACGCGCAGCAAGCGCCGGTCGAAGATATTGGATCCTGACGACATTGCCTTGTCCTATCGCGTCGCGCGTGATCGTGCCATGTCCACAGGTGATCATGCTACCGTTGCAGCATGAACGAGTTTGTTTCGGCAAGTCCGGCCAGGGTGCCGTCAGCCGCCCGCTTTGGTAAGGGTTTGCGATCGGCGCTGCGGCTCGCG
>DASSRJ010000212.1:0-19869 GCA_035701845.1 Pseudolabrys sp.
CGTACTGCATGCTATTCGCAGAACTTGCAGGGTGGGAAGTCGCGGCTATAGACCGGCTGCGCCAGGAACTTGTCCTTGCCGTAGGTCCAGAATTGGCTGACGTTCGGATAAGTCTTGATGACCGTGTTCCAGAGCTCGTCCTTGTCGTAGCCGAACATCTTCTTCTTTTCGACCTTCTTGATGTAAATGTTCTGGATGGGGTTGCGCATATCGTCGAAGCTCACCGGACCGCGCACCGCGTCGATTTTCATTGCCAGCATGGCCTTGATGAAGGGTTCGGCGCCCGGATACTTGCCGCCGGACTTCTTTATGAGTTCGTCGATCATCTCCGCGGTCGTGTAATTGCTTTCCGAATAGTAGGACGGCACCTTGCCGTATTTGGCGCGGTAGGCTTTTACGAAGGCCTCGTTCTTCGGCGTCGTCAGCGCCGCGCTGTATTGCAGCGACGACACGTCACCGATGACTTCATCGCCCATAAACGGCAGGACGAACTCGTCATAGCTGGTGCCGCCGCCAATGATCGGCTTCTTATTGCCCGCGGCGCGTAACTGCTTGGGAAACTGGAGCGCCATCGGCCCGACCATCAACGAGAAGATGGCGTCGGCGTCGGCCTTGATGCTCGGGATATAGGGTCCGAAATCCTTGGTGCCGATCGGCGGCCAGATTTTCTGGATGATCTTGCCGCCGCAGTCCTCAAACACTCTTTGGAAGCCGCCGGCTTGCTCGTAGCCGAATGCATAGTCGGCAGCGATGCTCACCACTTTCTTGTAGCCCTGATCACAGGCCCACTGGCCGATCGCATGCGTCGGCTGCGAAGAGGTCCATCCTGTGCGGATAAAGTAGGGGTACTTGCTGAGCTGACGCTGGGTCAGGTCATCCGCCGCGGAAATTGGCGAAATATAGAGCGTCTTTTCGCTGGTGCTCACCGGCGCCAGCGCATATCCGGCCGACGCCAGCAGGCCGCCGATGAACATATGCACCTTGTCCTGCAGCACCAGCTTCTTGGCCTTGGTAACCGCGGTATCCGGCTTGCCCTGCGAATCCTCGACAATGAATTTCACGTCGGCGCCGCCGAGCTTTCCTTTGTGCTCGTCCAGATACAACTGGAAGCCGTCGACCATGTCCTTGCCGACCTGGGCAAAAATGCCGGTCGTTGGCGCGATGAAGCCGATGCGCAGCTCCTCGGCGCGTACGCTCGATGTGCCCAGCCCGACCGCCAGCGCGGTTCCCAAAAGCAGCAGGCTCGGCTTTCGCGATTGCTTGCTCATCATAGTCAGTCCTCCCTTGTTATCTTCGCCTTCCGGTCGGAAAGGCACAGAAGCGAGTATCTTCGACTCTCCCGATTGACTCGGCGTTTTGTTTCGCGTGCCGCGCGCTTGACGAATCCGCGCAGGAATTCCCATCAGGCCCGTCGGCAGATACAGAATCGTCAGTACGTAGACGCCGCCCAACACATACTGCCACCACGGCACCAGCGTGCTGAGATATTCGCGCAAGCCGAACACGATGACAGAGCCGATGGCGCCTCCGACAAGCGTTCCGGCGCCGCCGAGCACCACCATCAGCAGCGCATCCACCGAGGTAGTCAAGACCACCGTTTCGGGGCTGATCAGGCCGTTGGTATGCGCCCAAAGGACGCCCGACAGCCCTCCGAAAGCGCCCGCAATGATGAACGCGATGTATTTGTGCAGCCAGGTGTTGTAGCCGAGAATCTGCATGCGCAATTCGCGCTCGCGGATGCCGGCGAGACTGCGTCCGAAGGGCGAGCGGACCAGGACATAGAGCATCAGCAGACTGGCGACGAAAAAGCCGAACACCAGGTAAAAGAACGTCCGTTCATCGGTCAGGTCGAGGCCAAAACTCGGCCGGGATGTGACATTGATGCCGTTGTCGCCGCCGGTCAGCGAATTCCATCGGTAGGCAAGCCCCCACACGCACTGACCGAGTGCGAGCGTGATCATCAGGAAGTAGACGCCGGTGGCGCGAATGGCGAACAGCCCGAAAAACGCGGCGAGGGCCGCGCCGAACAGTAACCCCAGCAACACGACAAACCAGAAGTCCCATCCGAGCCCGATGTGAAATCTGGCCGCCAGGATCGCGGTCAGATAGGCCCCCACGCCGAAATAAGCGGCCTGACCGAGTGAGGCGAGACCGGTAAATCCGAGCAGAAGGTCCACGCTCATCGCCAGAATTGCGAATACCAACGCGCGGGTCGCCAACAAAACGACGAAAGAACTGGAGTGCGGGATGATCATGGCAAGTGCCGCCAGGACCACCACGACGATCAGGACTTTGATGTTCTGGCTCATCATCGCGCCGCTTACTCTCGCCCAAACAAGCCGGTCGGCTTGATCGCCAGAATTAGAACCATTGGCGCATAGAGCGTGAAATAGGAGACCTCCGGGATCAGCGCCTTGCCAAAGTTGTCGGCAAGACCGACTGCGAGCGCACCGATGGCGGCACCACCAAGGCTGCCCATGCCCCCGATGATGACGACCGCAAAGGCGAGCGGCAGCATTTCGAAATCGAGGCCCGGGTAGATGCCGAGAAAGGCGCCGCCGATTACCCCGCCAAGCGCAGCCAGGAAGGCCCCGAGCGCGAAGATGAACATGGAGATTCGGCTGGTGTCGATGCCGACGCCGCGCGCCATTTGCGCATCATCGACAGTAGCGCGCACGGCAGCCCCCATGCGCGTTTTTTCCATGGCAAGCCACAGCAACATGCCGATGGCGATCGCCATGCCGATCATGAAGACGCGATAGAGGGGAAAATAGAGGCCGCCGATCACCACGCTGCTGGTCATTTCACTCGGCGGATTGATGTCCATATTGTTCCCGCCCCAAATATCGAGCGCGCCTTGCTGAAAAAGAAAGGCGAAACCGACCGTGAGCAGGACCTGCCGCAAAACGTCGGTTTCGATTGGGACGATGGAGATTCGCCTCACCAGGAAATAGAGCACAAGGGTGCTGATGGCCGCAGCGACAATAAATTCGGTGTTGGTGCCGACAATATTCGGTTTCCAGCTTCTAAGAGCCAAGGCAACCAAAATCGCCATCCCGACGGCGATGGTCAGGTTTCGCAAGACCTGCAAACCTTCCGACCGCAGAAAAAGACGCTCCATCGCAATGCCGACAGCGGCAATCGCCAGCGCTGCGACCGGCAACGACAGTGCCCACGAGCCAGTGCTGTGGATGACAGACAGCGCGACGTAGCCGCCGAGCAGGAAGTAGGAGCCATGCGACAGGTTGACGATGCGCATGACTCCGAAAATGAGTGACAAGCCGCTGCCGACGAGAAACAACAACGCGCCGTACGAGACGCCATTGAACGCCTGAATCACCCAGAATTGCGTACCCATCCCCCCTTGGTCCTTCTGTTTGTCGAAGGTTGCAGCGAAGCTTACCTTAGGTTCGACGCGAATGAACACCCCAAATGAACGCACGCCGCCGTTGTAAGCCGCCGCTTATCTCGCGCTCGCCTCCATATGAATGAGGTCACTTTCGCCCGCTTGCCCGTTTCTTCGGCGGGATGATCGGCAGCAGCAAATAGGGCGCCCTGCCGCGGCCGAAATGCAGGCTGGTGGTGCCGCTGAAAATGGCCGGCGGCCGGTCACGCGGGTCATCATGCAGGAACGGGCCGCAACCCTTCAGTTCATTCTTGAAATTTGACAGCTTGCCGCCGCTCGCCCCGCCATATTCATAATCTTTGCCGCGAATCGACACGCCGATCCGGTAACCGGCCGGAACGACGATCGACGTCGGCCAGATTTCGACGTCGAGTTCCGCGACCTGGCCTTTTTTCAAAGGCTGCTTTTCATCGTGGGTGTGATAGGGCCGGTACGGCTTCGACAGCTTCTTGTCGAGCTTGCGGTGTGACGCACGCAGCCAACCTTGCCCAATGGGCGTGTGCGGGTCGATCGCGCCCTGGAATACGATTTCCTTGAGATCGCCGGTAAAGACCCGCAACACGACGAAGAAATCGGCATCCGAGGTCGAGGAAGAAGCAAACAGCTTCAGCGCGGACGGTCCGGTGACCTCGGTCTCTTTGGCGAGCGGCGGCGTAAGGAAGGTCAGGCCATCGCTCATTGCTGCAAATTTCAATTGCGCGGCGCCCGACGGCTTTTTTGTCGTCAGCGTCATCGCCGACGGGTCGAGATAGAATTTCGTCCACCGTGTGCGTTTGAGCGGCCATTCGCTTTCGGCGCGCGGCACGAACTTGTCGATGTGCCGGACCTGCAGCAGCACCTTCGGCTGTTTCGCCCAGCCTTCTTTCTTCCCGTGCAGGAAATAGTCGAAGAAGCGCAGTTGCTGCTCGCGCCCGTAGTCGGTGTAAAAATGCGTCCAGTGTTCGATGCCGTGCGCCTCCAGCCATTTCTGCCTGGAGGCGGCACGAACGTATCCTTCGAAATTGCCACGCGGGTGCAGTCCCTGGCCGCCCCAGTTGGCGGCAGAAAACAGCGGCGTGACGATCTTGTCCCACTTCGCCGATCGCGCCTTGTGATAGTCATCGTCCATCGGATGCGACGCGATCTCGGTGCCGAAGTCGGAGCGGTTTCTCGCGAGTTCTGATTCCGACAACGTCTCCGGTCCGCATACCAGTTCACTGTGCACGCGGCTGCGCCTGCCGCGTTCGCCGGCGCCGTACTGGACGGTCTTGACCTGCATGTCGTACCAGTTTTCCCAGAAGGTCGAGAGCATACCGCCGTGATGCGTCATATCGCGGTACCAGTCGGCGGCGCCTTCCCAGATGCACATCGCGGCAAGATGCGGCGGTTGCAGCGATGCGACTTGCCACTGGTTGATGCCGTAATACGAAATTCCGTTGAGCCCGACTTTTCCGTTCGACCACGGCTGCACGCCTGCCCACTCGATGCAGTCGTAGAAATCTTTCGTCTCGCGTGGAGAAAAGTGAGCGATGAAGCCGGGCGAACAGCCGGCGCCGCGCGAATCGACACGCACGCAAGTGTAGTCGTGCGGCACCCATTTTTCCGGATCGACCACCTCCCAGCTCTGATAGAGATTGCTCGAACCGGCGGTGACGTCGGGATGCTTTTCCGCCATGCGCTGCCACGCGCTTGGATATCCATCCTGGAACGCAAGGCTCTTCGCGTAAGGTCCGTAGCTAAGGATGACGGGATACTTGCCGTCTTTCACCGGGCGAAAAACGTCGGCGCGCAGTACAAGACCATCGTCCATCGTGATCGGCACGTCCCAGTCGATCCGCATTCCGTCGCGGATTTCCGTGCGTTGCTGATGCGACGCCATCTGCGCTCCTCCCACGGATTATTCTTTTATGGGGTGGGCAGGCTACAGAACACGAAGACGGACGCAAGGGCGCCGAAGCCGCGGCTAACGTCTGCGCCGCCTGACCTTCGCCATCTTCTCCAGCACCGCACAGACAGCGGCGGTATCACGGCTGCCAAGGCCGCTCTTCATTGCCCGGATATAGATCCCTTTGGTCGCATTGAACATCGGCGTCGGCACGCGGATCTTGCGTGCGTAGTCGCCGATCACTTGCATGTCCTTGTCCCAGACAGAAATCTTCATCGTCACGTCGTCGTAGCGGCCTTTCGCCATCATCGGTGCGCGCAACTCGAAAACACGCGAATTGCCGGCACCCGCCGTGATCAGATCGACGATCATGCGCGGATCGAGGCCGGCCTTCATGCCAAGCACCATGGCTTCGGCAGACGCGACATTGTTGATGGCGACGAGTAGGTTGGCGACGTATTTCATGCGGCTACCGTTACCGAATGGCCCGACATTGAAGACCCTGCGGCCAAACGCCGAGAGCAGCGGCCGGATTTTCGCGATGAACCTGGAGTCGCCGCTGGCATAGAACACGAGATCGCGGTTTCTTGCCTGTGCGCCGGTGCCGCTGACCGGGCAGTCGATCATCTGGTGGCCGGCCTTGCGCAGCACCGCGGCTGCTTTTTCCTTATCTGAAATTTTGAAGGTGCTCATTTCGACGAGCAATTTGCGCTTGAGCTTTGCCGCCGCGATCTTGCGCACCGTATCGGCGAGAGCTTCCGGGTTGGGAAGGCTGGTCAGGACTGTCGGAACGGCGGTCGCGAGTTCAACTGTGTTCCGTGCAATCTCGACCCCGGCACGCTTGGCTTCGCGGCGGCGCGCCGCATTGGTGTCGTAACCGACAACATGCCAGCCGGCTTTGACCATGTTTTTGGCGAAGGCACCGCCCATGATGCCGAGGCCGATCACGCCGACCTTTCCCTTGCGCCGTCTTGCCGCCATTCACCTCTCCCCGATGCCAGATTGCATCCGTTCCCTGTTCCCTCTTATGCGCTGGGTGTGGGGCTGTCGAGTCGCGCGGACTGCAGCATGCCCGCTTTCAAGCAAGCCGCTGATCGCCTATCGTCCTCCGCAAAACGACGGGAGGACGTATGCGAGTTGGCGTTGCAGGTCTCGGAGTCATGGGCGCGGCGGTTGCGGCGCGGCTCATGGAAGTCGGTCACGAGGTGACGGTCTGGAATCGGAGCCCGGAGAAAACCAAGCCGCTGTCGGACAGTGGCGCCAAGGTCGCGTCGACACCAGCGCAACTTGCAAGCGCGGTCGAGGCGACGATCACGATGCTCACCGACGCTGTGGCGATCGAGGCTGTTTACAACGGTCCCGGCGGCCTTCTGTCGGGCGATGTGAAAGGCAAGCTGCTCATCGAAATGAGCACCGTGCCGCCAAAAGTGCCGCTCGCCCTCGCGCCGAAAGTGCGCGCCAAGGGCGCGGCGTTCGTCGAATGCCCGGTCGGCGGTTCGACTGCGCCGGCACGGCAGGGGAAGCTGCTCGGCCTTATGGGCGCGGACCCCGCCGACGCCGAACGCGCAAAATCCCTGCTGAACCAGCTTTGCCGGAGACTCGAACACTGTGGACCTGTCGGCACCGGTGCGTCGATGAAACTTGCGATCAACCTGCCGCTGATGGTCGCCTGGCAGGCCTATGGCGAGGCCTTCGCCATTGCGCGCTCGGCGGGCTGGGAGCCGAAGCGGCTGCTCGATCTGTTCGTCGACACCAACGGCGCAAACCCCGCATTAAAAAACCGCGCCGAGATGATTGTGACGATGTTCGAAGGACGCGATCCCGGGCCAACCACGTTCAGCATCGCCAACGGTGTGAAAGATCTGCGTACGATGGTGGAAACCGGCGAAGCGAACGGTGCCGACATGCGCGTGACCAAGGCGACGCTCGCCGGCTTCGAGGATGCGACGAAGAACGGCTTCGGTGGGGGCGACGGATCGCGCATGTCGGTCTATTGGGCCACGCGCAGGAAATCCTGAACTCCGGGGAGTTTTGTAATGTCGGTAACTCTTGCTCAGGCCTCGAACATTGTGGACGCGACCCTGAAGAAGGCGCGCGAATTCAAACAAATGCCGCAGACGGTCGTGGTGCTCGATACCGGCGGCCACGTGGTCTGCGCGAAGCGCGAGGATGGCTCGGGGATTATTCGCTTCGAGGTTGCCGTCGGTAAAGCCTACGGCGCGCTCGGTATGGGTTGGGGTTCGCGCACCATGATGGAGCGCGCCGCGCAGAATCCGAATTTTCTCACTTCGATCGTGGCGGCCAGCGAGGGCCGTATCGTGCCCAACCCGGGCGGCGTCCTGATCCGCGACGCGAGCAACCACATTCTCGGCGCCATCGGAATTTCCGGCGACACCGGTGACAACGACGAAATCATTGCGGTCGCAGGCATCGAGGCCGCCGGCCTGAAGGCTGACCCGGGCGGGATCAAGAAATAGGAGAATTCATGAAACTATTTTCTTTCTGGCGCTCGCTCGCGACCTACCGCGTGCGCATTGCGCTCAACCTCAAAGGGCTTTCGCCCGAGGTGATCGAGGTCAACCTGATGAAGGGTCATCAACGCGAGGACGCCTTTCGCAAGGTCAACCCGATGATGGCGATCCCGGCTCTCGTCGATGGCGACGGTTCCGCGCTTTATGAGTCGCTGGCGATCATTGAATATCTCGACGAAACGCATCCCAATCCGCCGCTGTTGCCGAAGGATCCGCGCGGGCGCGCACGGGTGCGCGGACTCTCGCAAATCGTCGCCTGCGATTCCCATCCGCTGATCGTTCCGCGCGTACGCGAATATCTTTCGCATGAGTTCAAGGTCGATGAAGCGGGCGTGATGAAGTGGGCGCAGCACTGGCATCGCGCGGCTTTGGGTGCGCTGGAGGAGCACCTCGCCGGAGAGAAGGAAACCGGCACCTATTGTCATGGCGAGCAGATCACCGTTGCCGATATCTGCGTTGCGAGCCAGGTTGCCGGCGCGAATTTCTTCAAGGTCGATCTGGCTTCGTATCCGACCGTGTCCGGTATCGCTGCCACCTGTGCAAAGAACGACGCGTTCGCGCGCGCCCATCCGCTCAAGCAGCCCGGCGCGCCGGTCGCAGCCTGAAGCAGCCAATGATCAATACAGCGATCATCGGCCTCGGCTGGTGGGGCAAGACGCTGGTCAAGGCGGCGCGCGACTTCGGCGTGCCGTTACGCTTTGTACGTGGCGTTACGCTTGAACCGGAGTCAGTTCGTGATTTCGCGGCCGAGCATCAAATCGTGCTTGGAACCTCGCTCGAGGACGTGCTGGCCGACAAGTCTATTCAAGCCGTGCTGCTTGCGACGCCGCACACCAAGCATCGTACGCAGGTGGAGGCAATCGCCGCCGCGGGCAAGCATCTGTACTGCGAAAAGCCTTTCGCGCTCACCAAAGCGGATGCCCTGGCGGCACTCGATGCCTGTAAACGTGCAGGCATCGTTATCGGCGTCGGCCATCATTTCCGGCTGATGCCGTCGATGCGCGTGCTCTCCGAGCTCAGGGATGCGGGCGCGTTCGGCTCGATCATGCATGTCGAGGGCAATTACAGTCACGATTGGCTGGCGAGCTATCCCGCCGACAGCTGGCGCATGGCGGCCGAGGAAAGCCGTGCAGGCGGTATGACCGGCATGGGCATTCACGTGCTCGACTGCTTCCGCGATCTGGTCGGGCCGATGAAGCGGATCAGCGCGCTTTCGAAGTCGCGAGCCCTCAAATTGCCGGCAGGTGACACCACCACGGCGCTGATCGAATTCGAAAACGGCGCCACCGGCACCCTCGGAACGACGATCAAGACACCGTTCCGCTGGCGCATTGCCGTATTCGGAGAGAATTGCTGGGCGGAAAGCGTGAGCGAGACGAAGGCCATCGTTCGCCGCGCCGGCAAGGACGATCCCGAGGTGATCGAACGGCCGCACGACAATCATCTCGGCCGTAATCTCGATTATTTCGCCAAGGCGGTGCAGGGGCAGGGCGCGTTTCCGATTTCGCCTGCCGGCATCCTGCAGACGGCAGCAGCACTCGAAGCCGTTTTCAAATCGGTAGATGCCGACGGCGCCTGGATGCCTGTATGATGCCCGCATGACCGATCCGCAAATCCGCTTCGACGACGGCGCCGCCTACGAGCGCATAATGGGGGTCTGGAGCCAGCTTGCCGGCGAGCAATTTCTTGATTGGCTTGCCCCCGCAGCGAAGCAGCGCTGGATCGACGTCGGGTGCGGCAACGGGGCCTTTACCGAATTGATTGTCCAGCGTTGCGCGCCGGCGGAGGTCGACGGCGTCGATCCGTCCGAGGGACAGTTGGCTTTCGCGCGCAAGCGACCGGCTTCCCGAATCGCGAGGTTCAAGCAAGGCGACGCAATGGCTTTGCCTTATGCCGAAAAATCTTTCGACGTTGCCACGATGGCGCTGGTTATTTTCTTCGTTCCGGATCCGGCCAGGGGCGTTGCCGAAATGGCGCGGGTCGTGCGGACAGGCGGCAGCGTTGCGGCCTACGCATGGGACATGCACGGCGGCGGATTTCCATGGGATCCGGTACAGTCGGAATTGCGTATGCTCGGCCAGAAAATCGTGTATCCGCCGAGTGTCGATGCGTCGCGTATCGACACGATGCGTCAGTTGTGGACGGATGCCGGCATGACGGATGTCGAGACGCGGGAAATCACCGTGCAGCGGACGTTTGCTGATTTTGATGAGTTCGCGTCGATTAGCCTGACGACGCCGAGCATCGGCCCGATCGTAAGGGCGATGTCGCCCGGTGACGTTGATAGACTGAAAACGCGACTTCGCGAACGGCTGCCGGTGGATACGAATGGCCGCATCACCTATTCGGCGCGCGCCAATGCCGTAAAGGGAATACGAAAATAGCGTGTCAGGCGCGCAGCCTCCGCGGCCCGGCGATGGCACGATCCCAAATGTCGTGGATGTTTGCGACTTCCATTTCGAAGCGCTCGAGGAACATCCGGGCCTGCGTCGACAAAGTACGCCGCGTCGGCTGGATTACCACGAATTCGGCGTGCAGTTCGGGGTCGATGATCGGGTTCACGATCAATTCGCCGCGTCCGATGTCGTTGACCGAAATGACGCTCGGAAGGATCGTGACCCAATCGGAGCGCGCGACGAATTCGAGCGTTGCGATCATGGCATCCATTTCCAGCATTGCCTCGATCTCGACGCCATGCGCCTGGAAGTAGGTCTCGAGATTGCGGCGGCGGATATTGTCGGGGCTTGGCGCGACGATCTTGAGAGGACGGCATTCGGAAAGTCGCACGGGTGCAAGCGGCTTGAAGCCGGCGCGCGGGCCCGAGATCAGCATTTCACGATCGCGCACCAGGATGCGTGACTTCAGTCCGATCGTTCCCTCGAACGAGGGCACCACCGCGAAATCGAGTTCGTCGTCGAGCACCATTTCCGTCAACAGCGCGCTGTAACCCTCGACAATGTGGAGCCGCACTTCGGGGCACCTGGGCACAAAGTCGTCGAGCACGGGCGCGAGCACCGCGCGTGTGAATGTCGGCATCAGGCCGATGCGCAGTTCGCCGGTGACCTCGCCGGCCATCGAGCGCGCCTCTTCGGCCGCGTGCTCAAGCGCGCCGACGGCTTCGACGCAGCGCTTGTAATAGCGAAGCCCGGCAGGCGTCGGTGTCACGCCGCCGGTCGTGCGCTCGAACAGCCGGACTTTCAGCGCGCGTTCGACTGCCGCAACGTGCTGCGAGATGCCGGACTGCGTCGCGTTTTCCCGCTGCGCCGCACGGGTAAATGAGCCTTCCTCGCATACGGCGATGACGGCGCGGATTTGCCGCAGCGGGATATTTGTCATGAAACCTCCAAAACGCGGGACATTAGAAAATCTAATGGCAGAAGGCAGAATATATTATTTAGCCTTCAGGTCCAACCGGCTTAGGATTTTTGCAATTCAGCAACGGGCGCGCCGACGCGCCGGTCGGGAGGGAGATCATGGGAGCTAATTTCGGCATTGCCGGATTGGATTGGCAGCAGCGGGTCAATTGGGACCGCATGCGCGAGTATCGTATCGAGCGTGCGCGCGCGATGATGAAAAAACACGGCCTCGGCGCCATGCTGTGCATGTACGACGAGAACGTGCGCTACATCACCGGCACGCTGACTCCCGGCTGGAATCGCCTGAAGCCCGGCCTGCGCTATGCGATGCTGTGCGGCGACGGACGGCCGGTCCTTTTCGAGCAGGGCGACATCGGCTTTCAGATCGAGCGGCACTCACCGTGGATTCCGAAGGAGAACGTCCGTCACTCCTTCGCGTGGATCAAGGGCGCCGCGGGCCCGGCCTCGACCCAGCAGGTCAAGAAATTCGTGAAGGCGGTCATCCAGGCGATGAAGGACAACGGCGTCGCCGGGCAAAAACTCGGCGTCGACTTCATCGATATCAACATGATCAACGTTTTCAAGGAGAACAACATCAACTGGACCGACGGCATGACGCCGATGATGGAGGCGCGCGCCGTCAAGAGCCCCGACGAACAGGAATGCTTTCGCATTGTCGGTGCCATCGGCGATGCCACGCACTGGGAGTGCATGAAATTCCTGCGCCCTGGCATCACCGAAAACCAGGTGACCGCGCATCTGATGGAATATCTCTATTCCATTCCCGGAATGGAAGACGTCGAGGACGTGATCGTCTCGTCCGGCCCGAACACCTGGCCGAACTGGCGCAACTTCTCCGATCGCATCATCCAGCCTGGCGATATCGTGTTCATGGATTTGGCGGCGCTCACGTGGAACGGCTACAAGTCCTGCTATTATCGCACCTATTGCGTCGGCAAGGAGCCGACGAAGGAGCAGAAGGACACTTACGCCACCGCGCTTGAGTGGCTCTACGATTCGATCGGTGCGGTGAAAGTCGGCGCCACCACAAAAGACATCGCGTCGAAGTGGCCGTCAGCGATGGAAACCTGGGGCTACGAGGACGAAGACCAGGCCGCCGCCAACCTGTGGGGCCACGGTCTCGGCCTCGCGCAATACGATCCGCCGGTGATCTCGCGCATCTGGTCGCTCGATCATCCGATCGAGATCCAGGAAGGCATGACATTTGCGCTCGAGACGCAGCATGGCAAGCGGTTCCGTTACGGCGTGCGTATCGAAGAAATGCTGATCGTGCGGAAGAACGACATCGAGATCGTATCGAACTTCCCCGTGAAGCAAATTACAGTCGTCGATCCGCTGCCCGGCTATGGGGATCACGTGAAATGACGCCGGCTTAAGCCGACGTCGTCTCCGGACGAGCCGAAGGCGAGACCCGGGGATCTCGACCGGCAAACGGCAGTCTGTGGCCGCCTGCGCGGAATGGCTGCGACAGGCCCGGCCATGACAACGGGCGTGACAACGGACATGACAACGGAAAAGCGATGACCGCCTTCATCCTCCGCCTTGACGATCCTTTCGCTGCCGACCCTGAACGGGTGGGGCCGAAGGCGGCCAATCTTGCAGCCCTCACGCAGGCCGGCCTGCCGACACCGGGTGGTTTTGCGCTGACCGCCGATGCCTACCGTCATCAGTTCAGGCATCTCGGCATTGAGGATCTTTTGCGCCAGTACAATGATGCCGACGTGCCGGCATCGCGGCGTATTTCAATTCAAATCCGGCTCGCGCTTTATGAGCGAGCTATTGCGCCCGAGATCCTCGATCCGTTGCTCGCCGCCTGGCGCAAGCAACGCGACACAGCCCCGCTTGGCGTGGTGCGCTCCTCGGCGCTGATCGAGGATCGCGCCGGCGCCAACTTCGCCGGCCAGTTCGAGAGCTTTCTCGGGCTTTCCGATGAAACCGAGTTTCTCACGGCCGTGCGTGCCTGCTGGGCCGCGCTGTGGACCTCGCACGCACGCCGTTATATGGACAATCACGGACTTTCGCCCGCCGACACTGCAATGGGCATTCTCATCCAGCCGCTGATTTCGGCGCGGGCCTCAGGCGGCGGCCTGAGTGAGACCGCCGAAGGACAAATGTTGATTTCCGCGACCTGGGGTCTCGGTTCGGCGATAGCGCAGGGCGAAGTCGTGCCGGACCGGATTGTGCTGGCGAAGAACGGATTCCTGCGCACCGTCGAGGCCGGCCGCAAGGGTCATCGCGAGACCTGCGCGCATGGCGTCTCGGCGCCGGAACTGGTGCCGAAAGATCTCGTGAGCGAACCGTGCCTTTCACCGGGAGAGTCCGTGACGCTCGGCCGGCTGCTGCGCAAATGTGAGCAGTTTGCGGATGCACCGGTCGAGATCGAATGGGCGATGGATGAAAGCGGATTTAAATTGCTGCAATCACGCCCGTTGCACGTCGAGGCGCCGATCGTATCCGACGAAATCTGGCTTCAACACCCGGGCGTGCGCGGCCATCCCGCCGGCATAGGCTGGGGAGCAGGCCGGGCTGTCGTGGTCAACTGCGAGTGTGAATTGTCACGTATCGCGCCCGGCGATGTTCTGGTGACGAAAGTGGCAGGCCCTGCGCTTAGTCACATCCTGTCGCGCGTGTCGGGCGTGGTCGCCGAACGTGGCGGCTCGACCTCGCATATGGCATCGCTTGCGCGCGAGCGCGGCATCCCGATGGTGCTTGGCGTGCTCGATGCAACCCGCAAGATTCCCGACGGCGTGCAATGCGCCGTCGATGGCGTTGCCGGCATTGTGCGGTGGCTGCGGTGACTGCCAAACCGCGCGTCTTTGTCACGCAGCCGATCGCGTCGAGCGCGCTGGAGCGGCTACGCGCGCTTACGACCGTTAAAATCAACGCGGACTCGAGCAAGATCATCGCGAAGTCGAAGCTGACCGCGGCGGTCAGGAAATGCGATATCCTGCTCTCGCTGCTGCACGACCGCATTGATCGCGCCGTGCTCGCCGCCAATCCGAAATTGCGCGCTGTCTGCTCGATGTCGATCACGCCTGACAATATCGACGTCGCAGAGGCGACCAGACGCGGTATTCCCGTCACGGTCGTTCCGCCGATTGTCGCAGAGGCAACTGCCGACATCCATTTCGGGCTGATGATTGCGGTCGCGCGGCGAATGGTCGAGGGCGAACGCCTGGTTCGTGCCGGCAAGTTTCCCGGTTCACAGTCGAACCATCTCGCCGGCGCCTATGTGCACGGCAAGACGATCGGAATCGTGGGGGCAGGGCGAATCGGACAGGCCACCGCACGGCGCGCGCGCGGCTTCGGCATGAAAATCATTTATTGGGGCCCCCGCCGCAAGCCCGAGGCGGAGCGTGAGCTCGGTATGGAACATGTCACGCTGGACCGGCTCCTGGCGGAGGCGGATTTCGTGTCGCTTCATCCGCCGCTGAATGCCGACACACGCCACATGATCTCGGATGCGCAATTCGCGCTGATGAAGCCGACCGCCTTCATTATTAATACTGCCCGTGGTGCCGTCATCGACGAGAAGGCCCTGGTACGCGCGTTGAAGAAAAAGCGCATCGCGGGCGCTGGTCTTGACGTGTTCGAACACGAGCCCAAGCTGCCGCCGGCCCTGAAAACGATGAAGAATGTCGTGCTTACCCCGCATCTCGGCAGCGCCGTGATGGAGGTGCGCGAACAAATGGCAAATATCGTCGTCGATAACCTGCAGGCGCTGATCAATGGCGGGACACCGCCCAACTGCGTGAACCCGCAAGCGCTCGGCAAATGAGCGATGCCGGGCTCGACGTTTGGTTTAGGGATTGCCGGCCGGTAAGAATGTGATCCGTGCGGGACGGAAGACGTAGGGAGAATGGTCATGGCGGACTTGCCGAAACTTGACGTCGTTATTGCCAACAATTTCGGTCATCTGCCGATGTTTGTCGGCGCTGAGAAGGGCTTTTTCAGGCAACAAGGCGTCGACGCCAGCTTCAAGGTGGTGGACACGGGCACCGACATGGTCAACGCACTGCACAAGGGCGAGGCGCAGGTCGGCGACATGAGCACGACAACGTATCTGAAGGCAGTGCATTCCGGCGAGCCGTTTAAGGTGATCGGCCTGATCATGAACGACGCGACCCGCGACAACTGCGACGACCCGCTCGCCATCGTCACCAAGAAAGGCCGTGGCATCGAGCCGGGCAAGATTGCCGACCTGAAGGGCAAGACGGTGGGGCTCGCGCGCGGGCAAACCTCCGACGAGTATTTCAAAATGGTACTGCGCCGCGCCAAGATGAAATACGAGGATCTCACCGTCGAGAATATCTGGTCGCAATTCGGCCTTGCGCCTGCTCTGAAGGAGGGCAAGGTCGACGCGATCGTGACCTGGGAGCCCTATGTGACGCAGGCGCTTACCCAGGTGCCCGATTCATATCTCGTGATCCGTGGCGGACAGCACATGTCGTACGTGATGGTTGCAGTCGCGCACGGCCCGACGGTTGAAACAAAACCGGCTGTGATCAAGAGCATCGCCGCGGGACTCGCGCAGTCTTCACACTTCACCCGCAATAATCGCGACGAGGCCGTGGAGATCTTCGCCAAGTGGGTGCCCGGCACCGACGTCGCCATCGGTAAGAAGGCGGTCAAGCATATTTCTTTCGATCCAAGGCTGTCACCGAACGTGCTGCGCGCGTTCGAGAACGCCGAGGACGAGATCCTGGTGAATACGCTGAAGGGCGCGCCGCGCCTCGACGTGCCGAGCCTGTTCCGCCCGCAATTCATGGAGGCGGTACAGAAGGAGCACCCGGACTATTTCGCCGATCTGCCACCGCTGAAGTAGCTATTCGGCCGTCCAGCCGCCGTCCACAACCAGTGACGTGCCGGTCATGAGCGCGGCGGCGTCGCTCGCCAGAAAAACGATCGCGCCTGTAAGGTCTTCGAGCTGGCCCAGACGGCCGAGCTTGATCCGGCGAAGCGTGTCCTCGCGGAATGCCTTGTTTTCGAAGAAGGGACGCGTCATCGGCGTTTCGATGAAAGTCGGCGCCAGCGTGTTCACGCGGATCTTGTGCGGGGCGAGATCGATTGCCATCGCCTTGGTGAAGCCTTCCATTGCATGCTTGGTGGCACAGTAGACCGTGCGGGTCGGCCCGCCGACATGGCCCATCTGCGACGACATATTGATAATAGTGCCGGGCTGCTTCGCCTCGATCAGCTTGCGGGCGACCGCCTGTGCGACGAAATAGGCTGCGCGGACGTTGAGTGAAAATACGAAGTCAAAATCCTCGACCTTCACGTCGACGAACGGCGCCGGCTTGTTGGTGCCGGCGTTGTTGAGAAGGATGTCGAAGGGTGCCTGCGCGGCGATCTTCGCTTTCGTTGCATCCACGTCGCGCACATCGAGGGTAAGGGGCTCGGCCTCCTGCCCGCGCGCGCGAATGGCGTCAGCCGCTTCCTCGATCTCCTTGGTCGTGCGCGCGGCGAGCGTGACGTGGGCGCCGGCATCGGCCAGCGCCGAAGCCGCCGATAGTCCGATGCCGCGGCCGGCGCCCGTCACCAGGGCGCGCTTGCCGTCCAGACGGAAGGAAGGCGTTCTGGTCAGTTCGACCGTCATTCCGCCGCCTGCGCGTAGGGAACGTTGCGGCCGCCGTAGCGGCGCACGCGCACATTGGCCTGCTCGGCATGCGCCAGGAAGCCTTCCAGCACGCAGAGTCGCGAGCACACTTCGCCGATCCTGGCGCTGGCTTCGTCGGTGAGCACCTTCTGGTAGGTGCAGGTCTTGATGAATTTGCCGACCCATAGCCCGCCGGTGAAACGGGCATTTTTCCTGGTCGGCAGGGTGTGATTGGTGCCGATGACCTTGTCGCCATAGGCGACGTTGGTGCGCGATCCGAGAAAAAGCGAGCCGTAGTTTTTCATGCCATTGAGAAAGACATCGGGGTCGCGCGTCATCACCTGCACGTGCTCGGACGCTACGCGGTCTGCTTCGGCGATCATCTCGGCTTCGTCATCGCAGACGATCACTTCGCCGTAGTCCTTCCAGGCCTGGCCGGCGAGGTCCGCGCTCGGCAAAATCTTCAACAGCCGCTCCACTTCTTTCATGGTGTCGCGCGCAAGTTTTTCCGAATTGGTGATGAGGACGGCAGGCGAGGTCGGTCCATGCTCGGCCTGGCCGAGCAGGTCGGTGGCGCAAATCTCTCCGTCGACTGTTTCGTCTGCGATGATCAGGGTCTCGGTCGGGCCGGCAAGCAGGTCGATGCCGACGCGTCCGAACAATTGACGCTTGGCCTCGGCGACATAAGCGTTTCCGGGCCCGACAATCATGTCGACCGGCTTGATGGTCTCCGTGCCGAGCGCCATGGCGGCAACCGCCTGCACGCCTCCCAACACGTAGATGTCATCGGCGCCGCCGAAATGCATCGCCGCAACGATGGCCGGATGCGGCCCGCCCTTGAACGGCGGCGCGCAGGCAATGATGCGTTTCACCCCCGCGACCTTGGCGGTGACGATCGACATGTGCGCGCTGGCCACCATCGGGTAGCGGCCGCCCGGCACGTAACAGCCGATCGAATTAACCGGGATGTGGCGATGGCCGAGCACGACGCCGGGCAGGGTTTCCACCTCGAGATCGAGCATGGTGTCGCGTTGCTTTTGCGCAAAATTACGGACCTGCGCCTGCGCAAACTTGATGTCCTCGATGTCCCGCTTCGACACCTGCGCGATCGCGCGCTCGACCTCGGAGGAGGACAGACGGAAACCCTTCGGCGACCACTTGTCGAATTTCTCCGACAATTCGCGGATCGCATCGTCCTTCCGCTCCTCGACCTGGGCGAGAATGGATTCCACGGTCTCGCGAACTTTGGCGTCTGCGGCCTTGATCGCGCTCGGGTCCATTCCGCGCTTCAAATAGCGAGCCATGGTGATCTCCTCCGTAATGCCGCGGTGGTGCCACTCACACCGCTTCATGGCCGGGTTTGACCCGGCCATCCATGATGCATGTCCGTAAGTTGAAACGCCTCATGGACCCCCGGGTCAAGCCCGGGGGTGACGGCAGAATGTATCGACGCGCGTGAACTTGAATTCGAATTATTTTATGGCCTGCGGGTTGATCGGCGAGCCCGTTCCGCCGGTGATGATCAGCGGCGGACCGCAGAAGAAAAATTCGTAGATGCCGTCCTGCTCGCAGTCTTCGGCAAGCTCCTTGAGATAGAAAATCTCGCCCATGCAGAGACCCATAGCGGGGATGACGACCCAGTGCCAGGGCTGATTGGCCTCCGTGGTTTCATTCGGGCGCACCTCGACTCCCCAGGTGTCGGTGCAGATCGCTGCGATCTGCTTTTCCTGGCACCAGTAGCAGTTCTCGAATTTGACACCCGGCGCGTCGCCGCCGGCATAGCCGCCCCAATCTTTCTCCTCGTGGCAGCGCTCCATCTGCCCGGTGCGGATGATGACGAAATCTCCGCGTCCGATCGAAACATTCTGCTGCTTGGCGCACTGGTCGAGCTCGTCATTTGAAATGCTCTCGCCATCCTGCATCCATTTCACGCCGCGGAAGCGGGCGACGTCGAGCAGCACGCCGCGGCCGACCATCTTGTTCCTGGAGTGCTCGATGCCGAGCACCGAGAGGCCGCGCGAGTCGATAAGCTTGGCGTCGTAGCCGTTGTAGGCTTTATCCTCATAAAAAATATGGCCGAGCGCGTCCCAATGCGTTGCGCCTTGAACGCACAAGGTCAGCGTGTCATCGGCGTAGCGGATCTTGTTCCAGTCCTGCTGGCCGGCGATCGCGTCGGTGCCGGTGGCCAGCATCTGATGGATCGGATTGAAGCGCCCGCCGAACAATCCGGTCTGCGGACCGGTGCGGTCGAGGGGAATGCCAAGCGCGAACACCTTGCCGGAACGGATCAGGCTCGCCGCCTTCACGATGTCCTCGGGCGTCACGTGATTGAGCGTACCGACCTGGTCGTCTTTGCCCCAACGCCCCCAGTTCTTGAGCTTCTGCGTTGCCTCGGCGATTGCTTGCTTGCCGACCTTGATGTTCATAGGTGTTCCTTCCGGTCTTCTCGTTATTTCCCAGGGTCAAAAGACGATGTTTGCCAGGTTGCAATATTGCGCTGGCCGCCGGTGTTTCAGCAAGCGGGGTGCGGCGCCACCGCTTTGACGAACACGCATTGCTTGCGCATGATATGGGCCACAAGCACCCGTTCAAAAGCGGACCATCCGGGAGGATATTCATGAAACGCAATCTGATCGCCGCGGCTGCAATGACGGCTGTGCTCGCGCTGCCCGCGCAGGCGAACAACATCGTCGATGAGTGGACAAGCATAAAGCCGCCGGCAGCGCCCACGCTCAAGCCGGTGACCGTCGATCCAAAGACGACGGCGCTGTTGATGCTCGATTTCATGAATCAGAACTGCGGCAGGCGCCCGCGCTGCCTCGCGACGATTCCGGCGATGAAGAAGCTTTTGGATGAGGCGCGTGCACACAAGGTCGCAGTGATATATTCCATCATCGCCAATAGTACGCCAGCCGACGTGATCAAAGATGTGGCGCCGCAAGCCGGCGAGCCGAACGTGCTGTCGGGCGTCGACAAATTCCTGAACACTGACCTCGACAAGATCCTCAAAGACAAAGGCATCAAGACCGTGATTGCCGTCGGGACCTCATCAAACGGCGCGGTGCTCTATACGGCAAGCGGAGCGGCGTCGCGCG
>DASSRJ010000213.1:0-10532 GCA_035701845.1 Pseudolabrys sp.
TCCGAAGGGATGCGAGATCGGAACGATTGCCGGTCCCGCCGAATGGGCCAGTGACGACGCCATCAAGCTGATCAAAGCGGCGCTCGGGCAGTAGTGCATTCGGGGTGCATTCGGGGACACCTTACCAATTGCACACCGAGCGCATTCGGGGACACCTTACCAATTGCACACCGAGCCCAGGCCGTGATTACGGCAATGGATAAGGTGTCACCGTAATTTCGTAATTTAAGCTGATCAAAGCGGCGCTTGGGCAATAGCGCATTCGTGCATTCGGGGACACCTTACCAATTGCACACCGAGCCTAGGCCGTGATTACGGCAATGGATAAGGTGTCACCGTAATTGTGATTACGGCAATTGATAAGGTGTCACCGTAATTGTAATTCGTAATTCGTAATTCGAGCCCAGGCCGTGATTACGGCAATTGATAAGGTGTCACCATAATCATAATTAGTGGCGTGACTATGCGCTGATATTGAGGTTGCGGCCGACACCTTCGGCGACGTTGGCGAGGCTCTGCAGATTCTTCTGCGCGGCATCGAGCACCTGCACGATCGCAGACGCATTGTCGGCATTCATGCGCAGCATCCTGGCCGCAACGGCCATCTGCACATTGCCCATCTGAGAGGCGACCAAGGCGGTCGCAATTGATGCCGGATCCATCCCGGTCCCGTTTCTACGGCAGGTTTCTCAACGAAATGTAAATACCGCGGCCGCGGCCTTGACACCGAGGCATGCGATCCTATACTTAACCAAATGGTTTACTATTCAAAACCGAACCTCGACCGCACCTTTGCCGCGCTTGCCGATCCGACGCGGCGCGCGCTGCTCGTCCGTCTCAGCGAGAATGAGGATCTGTCGGTCAGCGAGCTGGCGAAGCCGTTTTCGATGTCGCTCCCCGCGGTCATGAAGCACCTCGACGTATTGTCGGATGCCGGCCTCGTCGGGCGCGAGAAGAACGGCCGCATCGTCAGTTGCCGCCTGCGCGCGGAACCAATGCGCGACGCCAATGATTGGCTCAACCGCTACCAGAAATTCTGGACCGAACGGTTCGACCGCCTTGCTGCTTTCCTGGAGGAAGACAAATGGCCACCGTCACAACAAAACCCAGCCTCACCATCAAGCGCCGGTTCAACGCGCCGCCGGCGAAAGTCTTCGCGGCGTGGACCGACCCGGAAAAGCTGAGGCGCTGGATGGGCCCCGGCGAGATCGGCACGGTGCGCGCCGAGGCTGATGTACGTACCGGAGGCCGCTACCGCATCGTCATGCAGAAACCCGGCGAGCGCGAGCAACACGATGTCAGCGGCGTTTATCGCGAGGTGATCCCGAACGAAAAACTGGTGTTCACCTGGGCCTGGAAGACCACGCCCGAGCGCGAATCGCTCGTGACGATCACCTTCAAAAGCGACAACGGGGGAACTCTGATGAGCTTCACCCACGAGCAGTTCTTCGACGAGGACGCGCGCGACCGCCACCAGCACGGCTGGAATTCTTCGTTCGAGAAGCTGGAAAAGTATCTCGCCGCCTAGTGACAGGAGTAGACGATGCCACACCAATGGTCACACGGACATTTTTACTGGAACGAGCTGATGACGCGGAATGCCGAGCGCGACAAGAAATTCTATGGCGCAACGGTCGGCTGGACGTTCGAGGCGATGCCGATGCCCGACGGCACCTACTGGGTCGCAAAGATGGGCGATCAATATGTCGGCGGCCTGTTTCCGCTCACCAGTCCGCAATTCGACGGCGTTCCCGAGAGCTGGATGTCTTACCTCGCGGTCGATGATGTCGACGCACGCGTGCAAAAGGCGCAGGCCGCCGGCGCCACATTGATGCGGCCGATCTTCGACATACCCGGTGTCGGCCGCATCGCCATCCTCAAGGAGCCGGGGGGCGCCGGAATCGGCTGGATGACACCACCGAAAATGTAGCGGGAGACGAAACATGCAGCACAAGATCGTATCGCAGAGCGAATGGCTCAACGCGCGCAAGGCACTGCTTGCGAAGGAAAAGGAATTCACCAAGGCGCGCGATGCTTTGAGCGCCGCGCGGCGCGAACTACCGTGGACCCGCGTGGAAAAGAACTACGCCTTCGACGGGCCAGACGGAAAGGAAACACTCTCGGACCTGTTTGGCGGCAAGAGCCAGCTGATGGTCTATCACTTCATGCTGGGGCCCGGCTGGGTGCAGGGCTGCCCGAGCTGCTCATTTCTCGCCGATCATTTCGACGGCGCCGTGATCCACCTTGCGCAGCGCGACGTGTCGCTGGTCGTCATATCGCGAGCGCCGCTTGCGGAGATCGAGGCCTACAAGAAACGCATGGGATGGAAGTTCAAATGGGTGTCGTCGTTCGGCAACGACTTCAATCGCGATTTCCATGTGTCGTTCACGCCTGAAGAGAAGGCGCGCGGCAAGGTCGAGTACAATTACGGGCTGACCGAATTCCCGAGCGAGGAAGCTCCCGGCCTGAGCGCCTTCATCAAGACCGAGGGCGGCGACGTGCTGCACACATATTCGTCCTACGCGCGCGGGCTCGACATTCTCCTTGGCACCTACAATTTCCTCGACATGGCGCCGAAGGGCCGCGACGAGGATGCCCTGCCCCGGACGATGTCCTGGGTGCGCCGGCACGACGAGTATGAAGACAAACCGAAAGGCGACAGCTGCTGCGCGTCGTAAATATGATCAGTCGGGATTGAAGCGGTCTCTGTGCCCGCTCATTCCCGCGTAAAGCGGGAATCCAGTATTTGTCCCTGGGTCCCCATCGCAAGTCGGCTTTAGCCGACTTGCGCACGTATACGCCAACATCAGGTATACCCGATGTTGGTGCGCGGGGACGAGCGGATATCGAATCGATTGAACTGGAAGTTCTAGTCAGCGCGTCGGGACCGGCTTCTCGCCGCGGTAGTCGTAGAAGCCGCGCTGCGTCTTGCGGCCGAGCCAGCCGGCCTCGACATATTTCACCAGCAGCGGGCACGGCCGGTATTTCGAATCGGCCAGCCCCTCGTAAAGCACCTGCATCACCGACAGGCAGGTGTCGAGCCCGATGAAGTCGGCGAGCTCGAGCGGGCCCATCGGATGATGGGCACCGAGCCGCATGGCGGTGTCGATCGACTCGACGTTCCCGACGCCTTCATAGAGCGTGTAGATCGCCTCGTTGATCATCGGCAGCAGAATGCGATTGACGATGAACGCCGGAAAATCCTCGGAGACCGCGATGGTCTTGCCGAGCCTGGTGACAAAGGCCTTGCTCGCCTCGAACGTCGCGTCGTCGGTCGCGATGCCGCGGATCACCTCGACGAGCTCCATCAGCGGCACCGGATTCATGAAATGGATGCCGATGAAATGCTCGGGACGGTCGGTGGATGAGGCGAGCCGCGTAATCGAGATCGACGATGTGTTGGTCGCGAGGATCGCATCCGTCTTCAGCGCCGGGCAAAGCTCGCCGAAGATCTTGCGCTTGACTTCTTCCTTTTCGGTTGCAGTTTCGATGACCAGATCGCAACCCGAGAATGCGTCATATTTCTCCGCCGGCTTGATGCGCGCGAGCGCGCTCTTGCGGTCGTCTTCGCTGATCGTTTTCTTGCCGACCTGGCGCACCATGTTGCCGTTGATGGTCGCCATGCCGGCCTTGATGCGGTCGGCCGACAGGTCGTTGAGAAGGACGGAATAGCCGGCGAGCGCGCACACATGCGCAATTCCATTGCCCATCTGGCCGGCGCCGATTACCCCGATACTCTGAATCTTGACCATGTCTCTGTCCGATCGATGCGAAGTCCCGGCTTCTGGCCTCGAATTCGGTAACGCTCGCTGCCCATTTCACTTTTACGACGTAGGACCGCGCGATACCATTGGCGGAACAACAAAATTAAAACGTAGTCAACGCTTGATCTTTTCGAGTTCCGCCGCCAGCTCCGGCAACGCCTGGTACAAATCGGCCACCAGGCCGTAATCGGCGACCTGGAAGATCGGCGCCTCCTCGTCCTTATTGATAGCAACAATCACCTTGGAGTCTTTCATCCCGGCGAGATGCTGAATTGCGCCGGAAATTCCGACGGCGATATACAGTTCGGGCGCCACAACTTTGCCGGTTTGCCCGACCTGCCAGTCGTTTGGCGCATAGCCGGCATCAACTGCGGCGCGCGATGCGCCGACCGCCGCTCCCAATTTATCGGCGACAGGCTCGATATATTTGGTGAAGTTATCCCTGCTCTGCATGGCGCGGCCGCCGGAAATGATGATCTTCGCCGATGTCAGCTCAGGCCGGTCCGACTTTGACAGCTCCTCGCCGGAAAAGCTGGACAGGCCGGGATCCGCCGCCGCGGTGGCGTTTTCGATGCTCGCCGGGCCGCCGGCGCCTGCCGCCTGAAACGTCGACGTGCGCACGGTGATGACTTTCTTCGCGTCGGATGACTTCACCGTCTGGATTGCATTGCCCGCATAGATCGGCCGCTCGAAGGTGTCGGGAGAGACCACTTTCGTGATGTCCGAAATCTGCATCACGTCGAGCAGCGCCGCCACGCGCGGCATGATGTTCTTTCCGGTGGTTGTCGCCGGCGCAACGATCGCATCGTATTTACCGGCAAGCGACACGATCAGTGCCGCTACCGGCTCGGCGAGCTGATGCTCGTAAGGCGCGGCGTCTGCCACCAGCACCTTCCTGACGCCGTCGAGCTTCGCTGCCGCCTCCGCCGCCGCCTTGCAATCCTTGCCGGCGACAAGCACGTCGACGTCGCCGCCGATCGCCCTGGCCGCGGTGAGAGCCTTGTTGGTTGCATCCTTGAGCGTCTTGTTGTCGTGCTCGGCGACGAGAAGCGTGGCCATCTAGAGTACCCCCGCCTCGTCCTTGAGCTTGGCAACCAGCTCTGCAACCGACGCAACCTTCACACCCGACTTGCGGCCCGGCGGCTCGCTCGTCTTGAGCACCTGAAGGCGCGGCCTGATGTCGACGCCGTAGGCGTCCGGCGTCTTTTCGTCGATCGGCTTCTTCTTTGCTTTCATGATATTCGGCAGCGAGGCGTAACGCGGCTCGTTCAGCCGCAGATCGGTGGTGATGATCGCCGGCATTTTCAGCTTTACCGTCTGCAGGCCACCGTCGACTTCGCGCGTCACGCTGATCGCATCGCCCTCGATCGCAAGCCTTGACGCGAACGTGCCCTGCGCCCAGTTCAAAAGCGCCGCGAGCATCTGCCCGGTCTGATTGCTGTCGTCATCGATCGCCTGCTTGCCCATGATGACAAGGCCGGGCTTTTCCGCTTCCACAATCGCTTTGAGCAACTTCGCGACGGCCAGCGGCTCAACGACGGCGTCGGTCTTCACCAGGATTCCGCGATCCGCTCCCATCGCGAGCGCGGTGCGGATGGTTTCCGATGCCTGCGCCGGGCCGATCGACACCGCGATGATCTCCGTCGCCTTGCCGGCTTCCTTCAGACGAATAGCCTCCTCGACGGCGATCTCGTCGAAGGGATTCATCGACATCTTGATGTTGGCGAGCTCGACGCCGGAGCCATCCGGCTTGACGCGAATTTTGACGTTGAAGTCGACCACCCGTTTTACGGGCACCAGAATTTTCATGATTCCCCATCCCGGACGGGCACTGGAACAAGCGGGCGGGAAGCTAAAGGCCGCGCCATCAGGCTGTCAACGTTTATGCTGCGGCGCAGTAAAACTAGCGGTTCTGGCCCGGAGCCCACAGAACATCGGCAGCGCCTTTGTCATTGGCATATCGCCCGGCCACGAACAGATAATCGGACAGCCGGTTGACATATTTCAAGGACGGCTCCGACACGCCCTCGCCCGGTCTGTCCTTGAGCTCAACCATGATGCGTTCCGCGCGGCGGCAAACCGTGCGCGCAAGGTGCAGACAGGCCGACGCGGGACTTCCGCCGGGCAGAATGAACGACTTCAAAGGTGCGAGTTCGGCATTGAGCCGGTCGATCTCAGCCTCAAGCCAGCCGACTTGCGTATCGGTCACCGTGAGCCGGGCGCCGCCGGGCCCCTTCTCGGCAAGACAGAGATCGGCCTCGACGTCGAAAAGATCGTTCTGGATCCGGCCGAGCGCGGCATCGAGCGCTTTGTCGCCGGCGACATGCAGGCGGACCAGGCCGATCACGGCATTGACCTCGTCGACAGTGCCGTAGGCCTCGACCCGCAGGTCGTATTTCTTGCGCCGGGCGCCGGTGCCAAGCGAGGTCGTGCCGTCGTCACCGGTCCTCGTATAAATGCGGTTGAGCACAACCATATCGGCCTCGCGGAGCCTTTCTCCCAGCCGCAGATTCGGGCTAGGCTTATCTTAGCCTTTTTCTCAAAAAGGGGTGACGCTCATGCGTGTACTGACGATCGTGATTGCAGCCGCCTTCCTGGCCCTGCCGGCCACGGCACCTGCGCAGGCTTGCGGAGCAGGCCTGCATTCAGCCAAGGCCGCCACGGCCGATTACTCCGCGGCCAAAAAGAAGAAGTCCAAAAAGCAAAAGGAAAAAGTGGAGTATATGCGCGCCGTTCCGACGAAGTGAGCGCCCGCCCCGCATCTTCTCCGACTAACGGCCGAGGACCCAGATCGTTGCCATGATTACAATGATGGCGACGAACTGAAGCAGCACGCGCAGCCGCATCAGCTTTTGCGAGCGGTTGGGCGAGCCGCCGCGCATCATGTTGATCAGGCCGAGCATCAGCACGATCGCCACCGCCACGATCGCTGCCGGCACCAGATAGTGTGACATGAAGTTCGACATGCGCTGCGCCTTCTAACATCCGCGCTCTCATCCGGCCATGCGCCGTAAGTTTGGACTCGCCTGCAGGTTGCACGTCTGGTAATATCCCCAAATAATTGAGTGGGTCGGGTGGTGCATGGGGACTGGCGTTGCGGGCGCCGCGGGCACTCGCTCATTGGGCTCTGGTTTCTCAAATTTCCAGCAGCAAAAGTTCTCGGCACGGGCCCGGCGACGCGCATTCGCGCTCAGCGCGAGCATAGAGGACGTCCTTGCCGCCGCTGCCGATCGTGCTTCGGATCGTCTCAAACGCGAACGGCCGGAGTTCTCAGCGGCTACGCTCAACAAGCTTGCCTGCTTTATTCCGATAGTCTTCGGGGTTGGCGCGCTGCTGGCATTGCTCAACCCGGTGAGCGTGATCGTGCTTTGCGCACTCGCTGTGCTGCCGGCAGCCTTCCGAATTCTGGTTGTCGTATCGCCGGCCCGGAGGCCACGTCATTTCGTTCGCGCAACCGCCGACGATGGGCTTCCCGTCTACACCGTCATTGCTCCGCTTCACCGCGAGGTGCGGGTGGTCGACCAACTGCTGTCAGCAATCGAGCGGCTCGACTATCCGGCCGAGAAGCTTGACGTGATTGTCATCGTCGAAGCTGACGAATCCGCCACCCGGGCGGCAATCACGCGCCGCAAACATCGCCTCCCGATCACAGTGATTCCAGCGCCGCCCGCCGGCCCGCGCACCAAACCCAAAGCGCTCAACATCGCACTGGAGCTCGCACGCGGCCGGTTCGTCGTGATCTACGATGCAGAGGACCGGCCGGAATCAGGTCAGCTTCGCTGCGCGCTGCAGGCATTTCGGTCCGCCGGAAATGATCTTGCATGCGTGCAGGCACGGCTGTGCACCGACACCGACACGACCTGGCTCGCCCGCTATTTTACCGCTGAATATGCCGGACACTTCGACGTCTTTCTTCCGAAGCTTGCCGAATTCGGCTTGCCACTGCCGCTCGGCGGCTCCTCGAACCACTTTCGGACGGCGGCTCTACGCAAGGCCGGCGGCTGGGATCCCTACAACGTCACCGAAGACGCCGATCTCGGCATGCGCCTCGCACGCTTCGGTTACCGGTGCGGGGTGATCGAAACCACGACCTATGAAGAGGCACCTGCAACGGTCAGGCGCTGGCTTGGCCAGCGGTCCCGCTGGTTGAAAGGCTGGATGCAGACATTCCTTGTCCATATGCGCCAGCCGCTCCGGTCATTTCGTGAACTTGGACCGCGGGGATTTGCGACTCTTCTGCTTGTCGTCGGCGGCAACGCCTTTGTCGCACTGGTGCATCCGATCCTCATCGCCAGGCTCTGTTGGGACCTCGCCTTCGGATCCCGGGATTCGATCGAGGTTGCCCTGTGCGTCCTGTCAGTCGCGGCCGGTTACTTGCCGTCGGCCGCACTCGCCTGGCGAGGGCTGTCTTACCGTGGCGTTCCCGGCAGGCTTCGCATTCTGGTCTGGACGCCATTGCACTGGCTGTTGCTGTCGGCGGCTGCGTGGTGGGCGGCTGGAGAACTGATCTTTGCGCCTGCACGCTGGAACAAGACCGAGCATGGTACCGATCGAGAGCAAGCTATCGCGCCGCTCCTGGTCAAGCTGAGCCAGCATGTCGCCGATATGGAGAGGCGTGGCGAACTTCCGCAGATCTGGATCGACGCTACATATAGCGCCGCAGATCGGCGGCGGCTTCCTCGGGCTTCCGCTTGAGGCTGAACGGCGTAACGAAGCGGCCCTGCTTGTCCATGAGGTAGACAAGTGCCGTGTGATCCATGCTGTAGTCGCCGTTCTGGGTCGGGACTTTCCTGGCGTACACGCGATAGGCCTTTTCCGCCGCGTCAACGGCCGCCCGGTCGCCCGTCGCGCCGCGCAGGTGCGGATCGAAGCTCGACAGATAGTCTTTCATGACGGCAGGCGTGTCGCGTTCGGGATCAACGGTGACGAACAGCGCACCGGTGCGGTCGGCATCTTTGCCAAGGGCGCGCATAACCTCGGACACGTCGAAAAGCGTCGTTGGGCACACGTCGGGGCAGTGCGTGTAGCCGAAGAAGACCAGGAACGGCCGTCCTTTCAGATCCGCGTCAGTGATCGGCTTTCCATCCTGGTCGGTGAGCTTGAACGATCCGCCAATCGCGGAGGCGGGCGAGCCTCCGCCGCCAAAGTTCCCGGTGGCGTAAAGGAACACGCCGGAGAAAATCACCAGGCCGATCAGAAAGGCGGAAAAAATCAAGGCAATCTGCGACGTTCGCGTTGTCATGGGCTCTCAACTTGTGTCAGAAGCACGCCAACCAGCCCGTGCGCACCATCTCGAAAAAGACGGCGGTACCGTAGTAAACCCACAGTCCGAGCGTTGCGGCGAGCAATGCGCCGCCGGCGGCCGCCACCAATAGTAGCGGGCGCGACAAAGGGGCGTTGGACACGATCGCCGGCATAGCCGCCTCCAACAATGCGAGGTCCCTGAAATAGGCTCGCTGGACGCCCAAGACAATGCGCGTTTCGGACGCGCTTTCGCGATTAACTATCTTACCACCCCGGAAATATCGCCAAAATGCAGCAGTGGGTCGCGGCGTTGACTCCATAGGTTAAAGCCGCGATGAATGATAGACTTTCCTGAATATGGATTCTCACCCCCGAATGGAGAACTTGATGCGCAACGCTTTGGCGATCGCCGTGGCGATCTCAATGTCGGCGGCCGTTACTGCCCTGGCCCAGAATGCGCCCGCCCCTGCACCGGCCCCTGCGCCGATGAAATCAACGTGCGCCAATCCGAACGCGCTCGGCGTCGCGCGCGTGGTTGAAATCGACACCACGGGCGGCCCCGGCTTCGGCTTTGAGCACTTCAAGGCATATGATTTCCTGCGCGACAAGGAAATCGTGCTCACTTTCGACGACGGTCCCTGGCCAGGCCACACGCCCGCCGTCCTGAAGGCGCTCGCCGATCAATGCACCAAGGCGATCTTTTTCCCGATCGGAAAGCACGCCGGATGGCATCCCGAAATCATGAAACAGGTGGCCGCCGCCGGACACACGGTCGGATCGCACACCTGGTCGCACAAGGATCTATCCAAGTTGAACCAGCAGGACGGGATCGACGAAATCGAGAAGGGTATTGCTGCAATCAGCATCGCGCTTGGCAACAAGCCGATCAGTCCGTTCATTCGTTTCCCCGCGCTGCGGCATCCGCCTGAGCTGTTGAAGTATGTCGGCGAGCGCAATATCGGGGTCTTTTCGACCGACATGGACTCGTTCGACTTCAAGATGCGCAAGCCCGAGCAGGTCATCAATTCGGTGATGAAGAAGCTCGAGAAGCACGGCAAAGGCATCATCCTGATGCACGACTTCCAGCAGGCTACCGCGCACGCGGTGCCGGAGTTGCTCAAGAAGCTCAAGGAAGGCGGCTACAAGGTCGTGCAGATGGTCAGCAAGGAGCCGGTCGAGCCGCAGAAGGAATACGTCGATGCCGTTCTCAAGGAGATCGGCGGCGGTCTGGAGAGCGCGCGTCCGATGTCGAGCGTGATCAAGACGATCGACGGCAACTAAGCCAACCCACTATTGAAACGGCCGCGCAGGCAGCTGCGCGGCCGTTTTCTATTGTACCACCTGTTGCAGCGGCGCTGACGCGCGCCAAACCGATTCAAGTTGAATCAACTTTTCTTAAAGGCCCGCGCAACAAAGCGTGACGCGGAGCGACATTTCGTTGTTCGCGTTCCATACGCGCGTTAACCTTTTCACCGGGATGGAACTGCGGCGGCGGCAAGGCACAGCTGCCACAATACCTCCATC
>DASSRJ010000214.1:0-28221 GCA_035701845.1 Pseudolabrys sp.
AGGTTCCAGACGCCTTCGGCATTGGCGACTGCTGCGCCGAGCAGCACGCCGCCATCATAGACCTTGATCGTGCTGTTGATCTCGGCAACGCCGGTCAGCGACACAACCTTCACGTTGGTGATGTTGTCGCCGGCAATGCCGCTGTCGACCGACTGCAGCCCGACCGTCGGGGACACCGGCGCTGCCGTGTCGACGATGACGCCTTTCGCGCCCGACGCCGCGCTGGTGTTGCCGGAGGCATCGCTCGCCGTGGCCGTGAAGCTGTGAGTGCCGTCATTCAGGGCGGTGGTAACGAAAGTCCAGTTGCCGCTGGCATTCGCGACCGTGCTGCCGAGCAGATTGGCGCCGTCATAGAGCTTGATGGTCATGCCGGCCTGCGCCGTGCCGGCCACAGTCAGCACGCTGGCGTTGGTGATCCCGTCGCCGACGGTCCCGGTGTCCGGCGTCACCGCGCTGATCGCGGGCACCTGCACCACCGGCGGCGGAGGCGGCGGCACCGTGCCGACCGCAATCGTGGTGTCGCTGAACTGCAGGAAGTCGATATTCTTCAGCGTATCCGTTCCGTCCGGGCTGCCGGCGCGCAGGTCGACGACCTTCCAGCTGCCGTCGGCGTTCTGCGTCACCTGGTAGGCGCTCGAGGGGCCGGAATAGACCGCCGTGTCGGTGCCGCTGACGCCGTCGAGCGTGTCGTTCCCTGCCCCGCCAGTGAGCTTGTTGTTGGCGATGTTGCCGGTGATGACGTCGTTGCCGGTGCCGCCGACCGCATTCTCGATCAGCGAGGCCGGGTTGTTATTGAAGAGATAGGCGTTGGCGATATTGCCGGCCGCGTAATGCCCGCCGCCGAGATTGGCAAGCTGCGCCGTCGACGCCGTGGTCCAGCCGCCCGGCTGCAGGCTGACGGTGACGTTGGTGGTGTAATTGGAGAAATCGTAAGTGTCGCTTCCGCCGCCATCCCAGGTCGTCATGAAGATTGTGTTGCCGCCCGGAGCGGCCTGCGCGACGCCGTTGATGGTCTCCTGCCCGGTCGACGGGTTCCACTTATAGACGGTGTCGCCGCTATTGGTGTTGTAGTTGGCGCCGTACATATATTGCAGCGCGGCGATGTCATACATCATCAGCGTCTGCGGGAAGCTCCAGGTCGCGTTGGTCAGGCCCTGCGTAGTCGACGCTCCGATATAAGAGCGATAGCTCATCACCGTGTACTCGAGCGAGTCCGCGCTCACGGGCGCGGCGCCGAACGAGCCGGCTATGTCCTGCGGGTGCTTGAGGCCGAGCAGATGCCCGGTCTCGTGGATAATGGTGAGCCAGCCGTAATTGCCGACCACCGGATTGGTATACCAACTGCCTGTGCTGTTGAACCAGGCATCGCCGCCCTCAGGCAGCGGCGACGGATAGTAGCCCCAGGCCGTGGTCGGCATGCTCGATCCGGCGTAGCGCAAGGTCGCGCTCTGCGTGGACGTCTCGGTAATCTGGGTGAAAGTGACGTTCGCTACCTGCGAATACATATTGAGGATTGAAGTGGTCGCCGCCTGCTGAACGGCATTGAACGGCTTGAAGCCGCTGTTCTGCTCGCCGGAGCCGTAAGCCGAGCCGTTCAGGCCGACGTAGAAAGAGGCGCTGGTCGGAAAACTGTACGTGAAATCATTGACGGCCCACTTGGTGCCGCTCTCGAGCCAATCGATATACGAAATTCCCGATGGGGAAACTGACGAGACTGCCGGCAAACCTGCCTCCTGGACGCAACGAGAAACCCGTCCTGTGAAGACCGGAATACCGGCGAGGCGTAAAATTGAAGTCAGAACCGATCGTCGACGTTTAGTCTATATTTGAGCGAAATTTAAAGCCTTCATTGAGCAAGCTTTGCCGCAAAGCTGCGCCGTCTTCGACACAAGATGCGCCGGTACCGGCGGACAGAGCGCCCTTCTTAGTCATGGCCGGACTTGATCCGGCCATCCATGGCTTGCGGCTCTGTGAGACCTTTAAGACGTGGATACCCGGCATAATGACGGGCATGACGCCGTGCTTGTGGCGCAACCTCTCGCCCCGTCATGGCCGGATTCGGTCCGGCCATCCACGCCTTGCGGTTCTGTGACGCACTTAAGACGTGGATGCCCGGCATAAAGCCGGGCATGACGCCGTGCTTGTGGCGCAACCTCTCGCTGCGTCATGGCCGGACTTGATCCGGCCATCCACGTCTTTTGCGTTGACGTTTCGTTAATCATCCGGATGGCGGATCGCGCGGTAAAGTAAGGAAAAAGATAACGGCTTCGCACTAGCGTTCATCCATTCGTACAGAGAGCGTTGACTCGAAAGCGTAGACCTGGTGCGTCGCATGCAGCTGCTTCCGCCTCCGGCGGCCAAATCCGAAATTCAGTCCGAACTGACGACGGCGCTTTCGTCCTGCCGCAGCGCGTTCATTGCGACCGCCATGTTCAGCGGCATGAGCAACGTGCTGATGCTCACCGGCGCGCTCTTCATGCTGGAGATCTATGACCGCGTGCTGCCGAGCCGCAGCGTGCCGACTTTGGTCGCCCTCATCGCCATTGCAACCGCACTTTACGCAGCGCTCGGGGTGCTCGACCTGATCCGCGGCCGTATCCTGGTGCGGGTCGGCGCCAGCCTCGACGAGGCGATCAGCGACCGGGTCTACGATGCGCTGGTCTGCCTGCCGCTGAAGGCGGGCAACCGCGGCGACGGCCTGCAGGCGCTGCGCCACCTCGACAATCTGCGCACCTTCCTGTCCGGCATGGGACCGATCGCCTTCTTCGACCTGCCCTGGATTCCGCTCTATCTCGTGATCTGCTTCGTGTTTCACCCGCTGATCGGCGTCACCGCACTGCTGGGCGCGATCATTCTCTGCACGCTCACGCTGCTGACCGAGGTCTATACCCGCGACTCCAGCAAGCAGGTGATCGGGCTAGCCGTCTCGCGCACCAACCTCGCCGAGACCAGCCGGCGCAACGCCGAGGCGCTGGTCGCGATGGGCATGAGCCGCAGGCTCGGCGCGCGCTGGCGCGCAACCAACCGCAAATTCATCGCCGGCCAGCAGCAGACGAGCGACGTCGCCAGCGGCTTTGCCTCGACCTCGAAGGTGCTGCGCATGGTCCTGCAATCGGCCGTGCTCGCTGTCGGCGCCTGGCTCGTGATCAACCAGCAGGCGACCGCCGGCATCATCATCGCCGGCTCCATCCTGAGCGCGCGCGCGCTCGCTCCCGTCGACCTTGCGATCGCGCACTGGAAGGGTTTCATCGCCGCGCGGCAAAGCTGGTACGCGCTCAACCAGCTGCTTGCGCTGTTCCCGCGCGAGAGCGCGCCGCTGGCGCTGCCGGCGCCGTGCACAGCGCTCACCGTCGACCAGGCCTGCGCGGCGCCGCCGGGCACGCAGCGGCTGGTCGCGAGCAACATCAACTTCGCGCTCAATGCCGGTAGCGGGCTGGGCATCATCGGCCCGAGCGGATCGGGCAAATCGAGCCTCGCGCGGCTCCTGGTCGGCGTCTGGCAGCCGGCGCGCGGCAAGGTCTGCCTCGACGGTGCCACCTACGATCAATGGTCCAGCGAGGCGCTCGGCCAGCATATCGGCTATCTGCCGCAGGACGTCGAGCTCCTGACCGGGACGATCGCCGAGAACATTGCGCGCTTTGCAGGCGATGCGCACGCCGAAGATATCATCGCGGCGGCGAAGGCCGCGGGCGTGCATGAGCTGATCGTGAGCATGCCGGAGGGCTACGGAACATTTATCGGCGAACAGGGCACCTCCCTCTCCGCCGGACAGGCGCAGCGCATTGCGCTTGCGCGCGCGCTCTACGGCGACCCGTTCCTGGTCGTGCTCGATGAGCCGAACTCGAACCTCGACGCCGAGGGCGACGAGGCGCTCACGCGCGCCATCGTCGGGGTGCGCTCGCGCAAGGGCATTGTCGTGGTGGTGGCGCACCGGCCGAGCGCCATTGCCGGACTCGATCTCATTCTGGCGATGAACCAGGGCCGGCAGATCGAGTTCGGGCCGAAGGACGAAACGCTCGCGAAAGTGCTCAAGCGCAGCGCGCCGTTGCCGCTCAAGGTCGTTCACGAAGCGGGCGCAACCGCATGATGCCGGACCGCCTCAAGGACGCGCTCACATTCCTGCAAAACTATGCGCGGCGAAGCGGCGAAGCCGAACCGGGCAGCGCGCGCGCGTCGATCAGGCGCTACACCATCGCAGGTGTTGCGGTGGTGGCCTTCCTGACGCTCGGGGTCGGCGTGTGGGCCACCACCGTCGAGATCGCCGGCGCGCTGATCGCGCCGGGCACGATCGTCGTTGAATCGAACATCAAAAAGGTACAGCACCCGACCGGCGGCGTGGTCGGTGAATTGCGCGTGAAAGACGGCGACCGGGTCAAGGCGGGCGACCTGCTGGTGCGGCTCGACGATACGATCACCCGCGCCAATCTCGCGATCGTGACCAAGACCTTGACCGAGCTCACTGCGCGCAAAGCGCGGCTGTCGGCCGAGCGCGACGGATCGGAGCGCATCACGTTTCCCGACGACCTTCTGAAGCAGGCGGGCGAGCCCGATGTCGCGCAGGCCATGGCGGCCGAAGTGAGGCTGTTCGACCTGCGCCGGTCCGCACGCTCCGGGCAGAAATCGCAGCTGCGCGAGCGCATCAACCAGGCCAACGAGGAGATTGTCGGCTTTGCGTCGCAGAAGGCGGCCAAGGACAAGGAAATTGCCTTCATCGAGAACGAGCTCACCGGCGTGCGCGAGCTCTATCAGAAGAATCTCGTGCCGATCACGCGGTTGAGCCAGCTGGAGCGCGAGGCAACGCGTCTCGGCGGCGAGCGCGGCCAGCTGGTCGCGGCGACCGCGCAGGCCAAGGGAAAAATCGCCGAGCTGCAGCTGCAGATCATCCAGGTCGACCAGGATCTCTCCAGCGAGGTCGCCAAGGAGATGCGCGAGATCGATGCGCGCATCGGCGAATTCATCGAGCGCAAGGTTTCGGCACTCGACCAGCTCAAGCGCACCGACATTCGCGCGCCGCAGGACGGCACGGTCTTTCAGTCGACCGTGCACACGATCGGCGGAGTCATTCCGGCCGGCGAGCCGATCATGATGATCGTGCCGGATTCGGACCGGCTGACGGTCGAGGCCAAGGTCAATCCGCAGGACATCGACAAGGTGCAGGTTGGGCAGAGCGCGGCGTTGCGCTTTTCGGCGTTCAATGTCCGCACCACGCCGGAGATTTTCGGCACCGTGTCGCAGGTCTCGGCCGACATCACGACGGATCAGCGCACGAACCAGAGCTACTACACGATCCGGATTGCGATGCCGCCGGACCATGTGGCCCGTCTCGGCAACGTCAAGCTGGTGCCGGGAATGCCGGTCGAGGCCTTCGTGAAAACGGGCGACCGCACGGTGATGTCGTATCTGATGAAGCCGCTCTCGGACCAGATCAACCGCGCCTTCCGCGAATAGCGGCCCGCAATCGTCCGAACGCCGGATGTCCCATCGTCCCAAAAAGGAGAATAGCCCCGGCTTTGTGGCTTAGCCGAGGCTACCCCCTCCAATGTTTGGAGCGCTGACGGCACGATGGTGTCGTATCCGGCAGCATCGATCTTTTGCGGCCGCGGCCGCAAAAGATCGATAGGCCGGCGCATGAACATGGATCTTAGTGTTAGCCGCCAACCTTAACGGGCGGCGCGGTTCGACCCGGTGGCGGCCACAGGAGGCCCCGGGGACGAAACGGCGTCCCGTCCGGCCCAAAAGCCTTTCGGGAACCAGTCTAGGCTCGCCTGCGAAAGTAAACACGGACCGTGTCGATAATATAATTAAATCAGACTATTAGGGCGGCCGGTTCCATCGCCCTATTCGACTTCTTGTCGATGTCACACACCTGCGCGGATATTTAATATAAGATTAAAGCGACATCGCTTGGTCGTGGAAGCTTTGATACAAAAGTAAAAAAGCCGCGGGGGGTCGGAAGCGGCATGTGGGGGTCGGTCAGTAAGTCCGTTGCAGTTGAGTCATGAATTACTTCAAGCGCGACTTTAGCGAGACGAAGAGCCTTGTTCTTGGCAGCGTTGAGGCCTCGCCGCAGCGGCCACGCAGCTGGACAATCCCGTACCGCGCCATCGCACCGCTTGCGATCGCGGTAGATACGGCGCTCATCTTTGCGACGTGTATCCTGAGCGGCGTCGCTTACCACCTGCGGATGGTCAATACCTACGGCAATCTCGAGCAGTTCGTGGGCTTTGCGGCCGTTGTCGCCGCGCTCTTCGTCATGCTCGCAAAAAGCCGGAACCTGTACGACCTGTCGGAGCTGCTCAATCTCAAGGCGCAGATCCGCAAGGTCACCCTGAAATGGGTGATCATATTCGCCTTCCTGACGGCGGTCGCGTTCTCCATGAAAATCGGCGACAGCTTTTCGCGCGGCGCGACCATCGCGTTCGCTATTTCCGGACTTGTGGCGCTGATCGGCATGCGTATTGTCTGGCGCACGCTGCTTGCCGACGGCCTGGCCGTGCGCAGATTCTCAAGCCGCCGGATTGCTCTCATCGCCGAGCAAAGCGCGGCCGTGGATTCGGGCATTCTTGAAACGCTGACGCGTCACGGGTTGCAGCTCGCCCAATACTTTGTGCTCCCCACCGATCGCAGCGAATCGCGGCGGCGCAAGGACGTTATCGCGCAGGCGATCGCATCCTTGCGCGGATCGAATGTCGAAGAGATCGTCATCAGCGCCGATCTCGACCACTGGCCCGAGGTCAACGGGCTGTTGTCCGAACTCAGGGTGCTCCCGCTTCCCGTCAATCTCGTGCCGGCCGGACCGTTGTCTGACCTCTTCAAGCTCTCCTCGCACACGATCGGCGAGACGGTGACAATCGAGCTGCAGCACGGCCCACGAACGCTCTCGCAGCGATTGATCAAACGCACCGCCGATATCGTGCTCGCTTCGGCGGCACTGCTGGCATTTCTGCCGCTGCTCCTGGTGGCGGCGATCGCCATCAAGCTCGATTCACGAGGGTCGATCATCTTCCGGCAGTGGCGCCGCGGCTTTAATGGTCGCCCGTTCCAGATTCTCAAGTTTCGAACGATGACCGTGCAGGAAGACGGCGACACGGTCATTCAGGCCCGGCAGAACGATTCGCGCGTGACGCGCGTCGGCAATATTCTGCGGCGGACGAGCATTGACGAATTGCCTCAACTGCTCAACGTCCTGCAGGGCACCATGTCGCTCGTCGGGCCGCGCCCGCACGCGATGGCGCATGACAGCCAGTTCGACAAAGTGGTCGGCAACTATGCCTACCGGCACCACGTGAAACCCGGATTGACCGGCTGGGCACAGGTCAATGGCTACCGCGGAGAGACGCGAACCGTTGAGGATATCGAACACCGGGTCAAACTGGACCTCTGGTATATCGACAACTGGACTCTCGGCACCGACCTCAAGATCATCGTCATGACGGTAGCCGAGCTCGCGCGCGGAAAGAACGCGTACTAACGCCGCTACAGCTCCGGGATCCCCACGATCGGAGCCGATCCGACACGGCTGCCATTTCGGATACTCAATTAAATAACCAGCACTATCCCGGTCCGCCGAGCAGGATTGTCGTTATCGGCAATCGTACTGGCGATTTGTGGGCATGCTCTGAGGCGCCCCGAACTGTTATGCGCCCAGGTTGCATATTCCCACTCGCGGACAGGGATCAATTTGCCCGCATCATTACCGTGCCGGAGCAGACAGAACGTTAAGTTCGAGCGGGCTTTACGGCTGCCACCACCGCTTCTGGATCTCCAGTTGGGCTTCCGCCCGGCTGAACGGCAGGTCAGCGTCGTGATCGAAATTGTGATCACGCTCGCTGCGCGCGGCCAACTCACTTTCTGTGCGCGTTGTCCGTTGCCACTCGACGACCCGTCGATAAATGCTCTGCCAACCCGCGCGATTGATAGGAAGCGTGCTCATACTTCCCTCCATTCGCATCAGTCAGCACCTACAGTGGGGCCTCATGAGCTTCCGGGTTTGTGAGGGCGTTCACACAAAAGGGATTTTTTTGGACCGCCCGGCGCGCCTGAAACGGCGGTACTTGGTTGCTACCTGGTTGCAATCTGGCTGCTGTCTGGCTGCTACAAGAAACTGCACGCGGAACGCCGACGACCGCCACGTTCTAAACACAAGCGTGATGCTGACTGGTGCAGTCAGCAGGACTAACAGCCATGGTTCGAGTAATTACGATAATGGCCGGACTGGCGATTGCATTGCCGGCAATCGCCGGCGAAATGAGCGCCACCGAAGCGCGCCGGTTCGTCGTCGGAAAGCTGTTTACCTACACCTGCTTTGACGGCACGCGAGGGATGGCCCAGGTCCATGACGACGGCTCAGTTGAGGGCTTCATCCAGGTTCGAAACTCAGGGCTGACACGTTACGGCACCATGCCAATTGGCACCTTGCGCGCTGATGGCGGACGTGTCTGCGCGTCCCTTCCCCGCTCCATTATGCAGCCATGCTTTTATCTCGAACGTACCAATGCCACCAGCTTCCGCGGCTCGATCGTGGGGCTGGGCTTTGCGTATTGCGACTTCACCCTCCACTCCGGCGCGCCGGAAAAATACCCGGCGCAAAACGGGCAATTGTCGGTGGCTGCTGACAAATAAAACGAGCAATGGCTGACGTTGCCAACCGGAATCCTGATACTTCGTTGTTGGCTCAGATGGCCCCCGTGCGAGCTCGCCACGCGAGCCGAAAAGCCGCCATGGCCTCTTCCCGGGTTGCCGCATAGCCGCGATCGGTCGGCGTCCGCACCCCTCGCTCGGTCACGGTCCAAAACCAAGGTTGCTCTTTTGGTGAATTCGCAGTGCGAATAACGCGGCCGACAACTCTCCCTTTGTCATCCCAGATATCATAGTCGTCCGTTGCGGGACGACCGCCCGTCGCGCGCATGAGGATGAGTTTCTGGTCATTGCGCCGCATTGCTCTTAAGGAGTGTCTCCACCAAGCAACCGTACTTTGAGGTCCGCCAGTGTCTGCTCACGTGTCCGCGGCACTTTCCCTCGCCTAAGGTTTTCGCCGATGAGTTTCATCGTGACCATCACAGACTGGTTCAAGCGCGCATAACCGGCAACGTCGCCATTCCACCGTTCGCTTTTCCCGTGCAACGCATCGCGCATCCGTCTCAGGTCCCGGATGACTTCGGCAATTTCATCGGTAGAAGCGACGGCAACACGCTGAACCAGCGACTCCAGATAAGCAGCAGCACGGTCAGACCTCGCGTCCCGTTCGACCGCTCTTCGACGCGGGCCAATAGCATTACCGCCGTCCATCACGCCTTACTCCACAAACACATTTACCAACGAACCCGTCAGACGCTCATACAGTCTCTCTTTGCTCCTTTTGCACGATAATTTTTGTCTGCTTTCTGCAACGGCTGCATACGAAAATGCGCATCTCGCCCTCCAGGCCAGCAGGCAGCGGCGAATGCCAGGCGAGACGCGCCTTCGCTTTGCAGTGGGAGCAAACCGTTGAAGCTCCGTGGGTTGGCGATGGACGAGTCTGCGCGCGCCGCTTCGACACCAACGCCCCCTGTTTACCAACTGGGGCGCGATAGACTTCCCACCTCCGATCCAGACGGATCCGCGAGATACTTCAGCGCCACAGACAAGCCCCGGAAAAAAGCTAACAGTAGTTCCCGCCAGATCGGCGGCAGCTGATTACCCGTGTTGATTTTTTTGCGAAAGAAAATTTGCGGCTTGCTCTACCGCGCGAGCCGCGCACGGCAAGTATGAATCGTCTTCAGGCAATGTTGGCTTCCACGCCACCATCGGCAACCTGGCAGCGCGCGCCAACTCAAGCGACGGCAGATTTTACGGCGCGGTTGGTGGTGACTTGATAAAGCGTGGAGGGTCGCCCCTATTCAGCCACGCCCTGGCACGAGCAGCAAGACGCTCGTATTTGTCTGCCATCTCGTACTTGGCCGCCTTGGCTGCGGGGTCGTCAATCTTATCTGCAAGCCGACGCGCTTCCTCTGCGCGAAAATGCCAGTGCATCGGATCCGTCAGCAACTCAGGCATCAGGTCACCCTTACTCACTCTACGCCGCTGGGCGTGAATTCACTCAGCGCGGTGTGCTGAGCATCCGCTTCGTCCACTGGCGTTTTTTTGTTTCGGAAGTGTTCCAGCACAGCCTGGCGGATCGCCGAGGATAGATTGGCCTCAGTGCGGGTACCATCGATCTTGGCGACCAGCTCCGACAGCGTCATTTGTCGCGCATGCGCGATATTCCTCAACTCATCCCAAAAGGCATCTTCAAGGCTAACGCTGGTCTTGTGTCCATCAATCACGATGGAGCGTTTGACAACCGAGGATTTCATCAGGGCCCCCCGTAAGCCCCCCAAGCTCACAAAATATAACAGCCATTCAGAATCGTGATGGAGTATTGAAGTACTACTGCGAACCATTTATTGCAGTACCAATGCGAAGCATTTAATGCGCATTTTTGTGACACCCGACACAGCGGGGATTAGCTTTGAGCGTTAATAGGTGTCCAAACCCTACAAAGGGGGGTGGTCATGAATGCCGAAAAAAACGATGTCGCAACGCTGATAGAGCTATTGAAAATGGCAGCCGAACGCTGGCCGCATGTTGAGACCGACAACGCTTCGCAGAGCGATCTATTCCGCCAAGACCTCTCCTTGCTTGAAATGTGGCCCGAAGCCTGTCGACGTACCGGTTCCGGAAAACGTGAATTTCCGCCCGCAGTAATCAGACTCTGGAAAAAAAGACTGGGTCGGGCGAATTGAAGATAACGGTATCCCGATGACGTCACGCGGATCGGCCGGGTTTCGCAAGCCTGAGCAATCGGTCCGGCCCGTGCGAGGACCCTTACGAAGCGTGCCGCGAAAGACCGGAAGCGCCTCTCGCAGACAAACGCTCAGCGCGAGGCGCTTCCACCACTAGACTTCGAGGCTCTCGATGGCCTCGCGCGTGCTGCCGGCCCCGGAAAGGATCCCGGATTTCACGGTTTCCAAGGCACCGATCACGGCGTTGCGTGGTGACGTCTGCCAATGAATCCGCAAGCTCATTAAATTTTTCACGCTGGACAGCGACCTGCATATTGACAGCGGCAAGGACGGCTTCGTCGAGGTCGGCTGCCCGGTGGCGGTTGGCCACGGCTTCGTTGTGCTCGCGCCGCGCAGTTTCAAGCAGTTGCTTTAGCGTTTCTTCCCGCTCGTGCATCGCCATCAATTCATGCTCGGCTTTTGCAATCGTATCGTTACGCAGCACCATAGGACGCACTCCGCGACTGTCTCGACTACGTTGGTATTTTCCAGCCGCATGCTGCCGGGATTGTGGCAACGGGAGGATCATGATGACGTCACGAGAACAGCCGACGGTACCCGCGAACCATCATTCCGCAGTACCGCAGTGTGGTTTGCGGCAAAATTATATCTGCCGTACTGCAAAAACATTTTCACTGTTGATGCCGCGGATAACTGCGATCCGGACAAAATCAAGCCAAAAAGTTCGGCACTAGTTGTTCCAGTTGCGTTTGGGGACTCGGGGGGAAGCCAAGTGAATAGTAGATCTCATCTACCACGGCGTTTGCCGGTGGGGACGAAATACGTTGTCGAGAGCCGTGGAGAATTCGTTCATCGGTTTGTCGAATTGCCCAACGGCGCCAGGATCCCGCTGCGCAAGCGAAAATTCTCACGGTTGCGCTTATACCGCGCTGCCGGCAGCAATCGTCAGATTTGGGAAGATGACCGGCTAGCGGAAAGAGGCAAGTCAGCGTATCCGATATAAGTTCCATTTGTCGGGACGAAGTTTTGTATTTCTTCCGATGGAACGTCAATTTTTCGCCTCTGATAATCCGCCGCTTCCTTTACCGCCGTCATATGAATGTTTCGCGGTAGACTGTTTTATGCCGCGGAAAATGTTCAGCGTTCGCGACAGCGATTCCTATGTGGTCAAGGTTGTTGTCCCCGCAGGGGTGCCGGCCCACCTGGACGGCATGCGCGATTTTCACCTGCGAAATGACATTGCAGAGCATTACCTTTGGCAACGCACCGATGATGGCGATGTTCTGCACTGGGCTTTTCCGGAATCCGCATACGCCGAGTTTTTTATTGCTGAGTTCGGCGGAGAACTTGTCAGCTCGCCATCCGGTCGCTGAGAAAGGCAGGGGCGCCTGACGGTAAGGCCCCGCTGCCACCGCCGCCCGAACTCCGGCAAGGCGAGTGCAAAAACTTTTTCTATCGGTGCAGCAGTACTGCATTCGCGCGCATCGACTCAGTCATAACCGACACGGCGATGGCGTGGATACGTCACCCCCCTTTGAAACGACGTAATGAGCTCGCTTGCGTCTTGCGGCGCCTCATTCATTCCCCTCCACGTCGTCGCCACCATGGCATAGGAAAAAGCCGGTGAAAACAAATCCTGCGCGATCAGCTGATGCGAAAGAAATTTGCGAATTATTGGAACAGGCCGTTCTAAGATACTTTCCGCGTCCGGTCGAAAACGTTGACACATTCTTGTTTGCCAACGGTGATGACAGCAAGGTCGGTGATCTCCGGTCGGAGCACCCATCGGAAGTACCGGCCACAACCGTTCTTGACAAGGTCAAACGCGGCCTGACCTTCAAACGCTTTACGCACCCTTTCTAAATGTCGGCACTGCCGCTCACACGTCCAAACTGATAGCGCTGCGAAGCAAACCGGCACTTTGCGGCATGAAATTTAAGAGCATTAAAAAATGGCGCATTGGCATTTGGACTTTGTCGGCTGGAGGTGAAGTCGCCTGCACCAGATACGGCCGGCACTCCTGGCGCGAGCTGACAGCATCAGAGCGGTGTCAGGCCGCCAGGAGCGGGCGAAGCGGAGCGCCCGCACGCGTCAGCGCATAGATGCACTCTATTCCAGATCGATGGACCGGTATTGGCCGTTCTCGTCGAGTTGAGTGCCCCAAACCTTGTGCACGCCCTGATGTTCGGATCGTCCGAAGTTGACTGGCGTCCCCAGGCCAATGTCAATGTTGCGGAGATCCTCAAGCGTAGCCACCAATCTTTCGGTATCAAGTTGGGGGCCATTGCGTTTGAGGGCCTCGATCATGAGCTTTCCCACAATATAACCCTCGAGCGAGACATAGTCCGGCTGTTCGCCAGGAAAGAACTTCGCAAGCGTCGACTTGTACTCGAGGACGAGCGAAGAGTGACCCGCGAGTGCCGGCACGACCTGCGTCACGATGACACCGTTTGCAAATCTTTTGCCCAGAAGCACCAACTCATTCGCGAGAGCTGTACTCCCGACGAAAGACACGCTTGTGTAGATCATGTTTGGATAGAGGTCGCGCGTCTTTTCAATGAATTTCGCCGCCGCGCGATAAGTCGGCACCATGATCACCGCTCTGATCGGAGTACGACTTTTCTTGAGCTGCTCGACGGCCTCGTCCACGTCTACAGTGTTCCGCTGATAGTTGAGGCGCAAGATTGCGTTATCATCGCCCCCGAGCGCACGAATGGCCTTTGCGACACCGGCAAATCCAGAATCTCCATATGCATCCTGCTGGGCAAACACAGCGATCTGGCTGGGCCTGATATGCCTCACCTTCACCAAATAGTGGACCGTCGCACTCGTCTCTTCAGCATAGCTTGAGCGATAGTTGAAGACATACCGGTCAGGCGGGTCGCTTCTCAACAAGCCAGCTCCGGTGAAAGCACCGAAGAACAGCATTTTGCGCTCAAGCGCATAGGGCAGCGCGACCACAGCCGTGGGAGTACCCACGTTGCCAATCACTCCAAAAACCTGGTCTTTCTCATAGAGATTTTTCATCGTTATGGCGGCGCGAGCAGTCTCATAGCCGTCATCGGCTGCAATAAGCCTGAGTCGCCGTCCGAAAATTCCACCAGCAGCATTCGCGGCGTTGAACGCAGCTTCAATACCCAGCTTCATATTTTGTCCGAGCTCTTTGGCTGAGCCACTGAACGGCGCCGAAATACCGAAACGGATTTCGTTCTCGGTTACCCCACGAAAGATATTTTTCGGGGGTGCAGATTCCGCTGCGAGAGGCTGCGCGGGGGCCGGAAGCGCTGCCTGTTGTGTTTGTGGGATGGATTGCTGAGGCGGGACCGGCTGTACCGGGTGCTGTGCGGGGGCATATTGCTGCGCAGCGGGGGCACTCCCGGCGGCTGCAACTGCCATTGTGTTTACCGGAGCGCGCGCTCGATCCGCAGAGGGCGAAGACTGCTCAGGAATAACAGTATTGCCTGCTGCAAGTCGGTTGGTTTTTGGCGCGTGTGCGCTCTCGGAATATGATTCAAACAGTCCGGTCGCCAATTGCGATATTGGTCTTGCAAAAATAATCAAAAGCGCAACGGTAGCCGCGAATGTGACAAAGAGCGCAATGCGTCCTACCAACCCGGCCGGTCCTTCCTCTAGTCGCACAGGCGGCTCCGGGACACGTTGCGGGCCGGAATTGAGATCCGAGATCGGCGGCCAGTCTTGAGGCAGCTGATTCGAAGCGGGTACCATGGACGCCGAGTTGATAAATGGCTGCTGTTGTTGGCCAACCGTCCGCTGCTCGCGCACCCACCTGGGCGCATAGCGCTTGTGCTCGAGATCTTCTTCACGGGGAGAAAACTTTTCATCACTGCCCGGATTGCTCATCGGCGTCCCCTACGCAATACCACCTGGGTATTCTGCCGTTGTGGCGACCAGATGCTGAAAGTTGCCGGGCAATATTCGCACTAATCTTCCAACAGCCATTGGTAGTAACGTACCAAAGTGAGAAATAGTTAATTTGCGAAGGAAAAGCGCAAAGACCCCATCCGGTATCGCGGGCCCCGACATCGACGCGACAGCGTCGATACTCCGGATCTCACATGCCATCTATTCATACAGCGAAACCGATCATTTGCCCGATTGGCAATCACCTCCCGATCTTTTCGATGCGCCACGTTTCAGCGTTGAGGGCCCGCACTCGTGCGCATTTCTTCCATTGCCATAAAAGGCGTTTCGGAAAATGCCGTCCACAATTGCCGGCCTTTCCAGCCCCGCATCGGGAGCGGCAAACGAGCTGTAAGGCGGCATCTCATTTGACGGCCAGGCATTGGCGCTCACATAGAGATCGCGTGGCGGTACGCGCTCGTTGTATCTGTGCGCTATTTGTTTTTTCGGCCTGCTGGTCTTCGCACTTGCGGATGCGTGCCTGACCGGCCTCGGCTTCGGTAGGGCAATTTTCTCTTGTTGCCGATCAACAAATTGTCCCGACAACTGATTTTTGGCGCCAGCGTCGCCGGCAACCGTAACGGCAGGTGGCTCCTTTTCGGCGGACTCTCTCTTGTCATTGGTCGACGGGCCATCCGTCGCCGCCCAAGTCAATTGCACAGGGGCGCGCGTAAGCGGCTGTCCGGCGATGTCGCGTAACTCCGCAACAACCGTCATAACTCCCACGTAGCCATGCGGCGGAATGACATAAGCATTCGGCAAGTCCTCAACCTTGATCCCCCAGTCTCGTCCACCGATCCGGGCACCTGACGTCAAGGTCGTGCCGATAGCGAAACCTTTGAGGATGATCTTTATATCGTTCGTGTAATTCGTCACTCGTATCGAGAGAGGCAAGGCTGAATCCTCGACACCTATCGAGTCCGCTACGTCGACGACCGGCATCGGTGGCCGACGCGAGACGTCACGAAGCGCCGCTGTGGCGGCTTCCAGCCTTTCGCCAAGAGTCATTCTTGGTTCATCGGACATGATCAGCAAGTCTCGCCACTTCCCGAAATTTGACGAGTCAAGCCGCACAATTGCGATGGTGAGACAAAGCGACGTCCAGGCAACGGCCGCAAAAATACTTGCGAGCACCTTAAGGCGCACAGTTCTGTATTCCGCATTGTTGAACTGCTTGTGTGGCGTCCAGTGACGATCCATCACTGCGGCGTGACTTTTATTGATGGTACCAGTTGGAGAATGCCGAACCACGGTCTGCCGTCGACGGCTCCGACTTCGCGCCACAATCTCGCGGGCGAACCATTCCGGAAGCCGGCAATGTACTGAAAGTGGATTGGAACCGTGCTGCAGTATCGACGTATCCATACGCGACCCCACCACACGCAATAAAGACACAAACTCAACACCGACGGGCCCGTCGTTGTTTTGAACCGTAGCCAATTTTTTGCCGGAATGGGTGGTAGCGTGGCACTTCCGGACCTTGGGAATGGAATGCCCCCTCCATACACTGCGGAATATCGCGCAATCCGCGCTAAGAAACGGACCGATTAACTTTGTCGAGCAATATTTCAGTCACGGTCGCGGTCGCCAGTGCGCTGCGCCGAAACACACAGAAGTGGCCACGTTGCGCGAAGAATCAAAAAACTCCGGGACGTGTACCGGCAGCATCGCCGGCGACCTCACGACCTAAGCTGAACGGCGTGCCGCCTGGAGCGACCGCTTTTGCCGCCCTCGGCTCGGCACTCCGAGATAATTCGGAATTTCGACTTCGACCTCAAGTGTCGAAACCTTATTGCGACGATTCATTTGCACGCTGACTCCGGCGGGTTCAATGTCGACATGCCTGGCCACGGCGGCGAGAATTTCATCGCGCAGGACTGTCAGCAAATCGGAAGAGCCGGGGGTGGAGCGCTCATGCGCAAGCAGAATCTGCAGGCGGTCGCGCGCCACTGGGGCGGACCCTTGCCGCTTGAACAGGTTGAAAAAATTCATGCTGCTCTCCGGCCGAAGAGCTTGCCAAACAACCCCACCTTGGCGGATGGCACGGTCATTTCGATGTCTTCGCCCATAAGTCTGCGGGCCGCATCAAAATAGGCGCGCGCGGCAGCGCTATCAGGATTGTTCAGCGTCACCGGCGAGCCAAGATTCGATGCCCGGAGCACTTCCTCGCTTTCCGGAACAATGCCAAGGAGCGGCGTTGACAGAATCTCAAGCACGTCGTCGATCCCCAGCATCTCGCCACGGGTCGCCCGGCTCTGGTCGAAACGTGTAATCAGCAGATGCTTGTCGATACGCTCGCCGCGCTCCGCCTTCAGCGTCTTGGCGTCAAGGAGCCCGATCATACGATCAGAATCGCGCACCGAAGAGACTTCCGGGTTTGTCACAATAACGGCGATCTCCGCAAAGCGCATTGCCAGCGTTGCACCACGCTCGATTCCCGCAGGGCTGTCACATATCACCCAATCGAACATTTGCCGAAGTTGGCCAATGACGCGGCGAACGCCGTCTTCAGTCAGGGCATCTTTGTCGCGGGTCTGAGAGGCCGGAAGCAGCGCGAGCGTATCGACGCGTTTGTCGCGGATAAGGGCCTGCTGGAGCTTGGCGATGCCCTGGATCACGTTGACGAGATCGTAAACTACCCGCCGTTCAGCGCCCATCACGAGGTCCAGATTGCGCAGACCGACGTCGAAGTCGACGATCACGACCTTCTGCCCGATTTGTGCCAGTGCCGCTCCGACTGCCGCAGTCGTTGTGGTCTTCCCCACTCCGCCCTTGCCGGAAGTAACAACCACGACCTTCGCCATCGTTTGCATCTCCTTAGGTGAGGCATCAGTCCAACGAGGCGATCTTCAGCGCGTCGCCGTCGAGCCAGGCTTGAACCGGTCCTTTTTGGAAATTCTGTTCGATTGATTCGGCCGTAAGATAGTATCCATCGATCGCCAGAAGCTCGGCCTCGATCCTGGTGCAGAAGATGCGCGCCCTGGAATTGCCATGGGATCCCGCCATCGCGCGCCCGCGCAACGTGCCGTAGATGTGGATCGAACCGCCGGCGACAAGTTCCGCTCCGGATGCGACCGAACCAAGCACCGTCACGTCCCCGTCAGGAAAGATTACCGATTGCCCGGACCGTATCGGCTTGTCGAGCAGAAGCGTCGACGGCTCCCTGCGCACATCCTGTGCCGACGATTTGACTTTGTGAGGTATTGCGCTCGCTCCGTGGCTGGACCGCACCAAAGGCGGCAGACCTGCACCCGCCGAAAGCGGGTCAACATTTTCCAGGCCCAAAACCCGAATGCCACGCTGCTCCAGCTCGGCAATCAGGTGCCCGATCGCGGGCTTGCTGAGGTTCACTGCGCTCAAGTCGACCACGACCGGCGCGCCGCTCAGGAAGCTTTCCGCACTCTGTATCCTTTGATCGATCCCGGCCATCCACTCGACAATCGGCGGTTCCGGTGCAAGCACGGCCGCCAAGTAAGACCGGCACACAAATCGCGTCGTTGTGGCTTGCCGAGCATCAGCAACAGAGGTCACGACCACTCCATCAGGTGATTACGGGCCACAACGACCGGCAGTTTCATCGCGCTTCTGCGGCATTGTATTGCGCGTACTCGCAAACGCGCCACGCGATCATATAAGTCTGAGTCGCGATTATTTTCGAAGTGCGATGCTACCACACACAAATTTCACAACACCGACGGAAGACCATCGGTGGCCCGCATTCTCCATCTCGAGGTCGCGCACTGGATCAGGCACAAGGCTTGTCCGCTCATGGCCGGCGGTCGATGCCACCGCGCGAAGGTCCTCAGCGGCACGCTCGGCCTTTTCTGCATCGACAATCGCGTTCGAAAGTCTGGTGCGGAGAACCATCCGCGAAGTGCCAGCGCTCGCTGCCTCAGCCAGATCCGCGGATGCGGTGCGCAGTTCGGCCATGAGCGCTTCGATCCTTCTGCCGGCACTGTTCATCCCACGCAACTCCTGCACGCAAACAAAGGCGATGACCTCCACAATCGGTCTGTTGCGTAACCGGATGAAATCTATCGAAACGAACGTGGCAAAAGCTTGGGCTGTTCTGCCGGCAGTCGTCGCCAACGATTCTGTCATGCCTCGCCGTCGCTAACCCCATACCTCCGCCGGACGCGGATCAAAGATCGACTCGGCTGCACTGCCGGCGACTCGCCGTCTTTCAACCACATCTGTTGCGCATCCTCGTTAAAGCTTTCCGAAGATTGTTCGAGCGCAGGTGCTGGGAGTAAACGGCATGTCGAGTTCGCCGGGCGGCGGCCTGCCGCTGTCAGTCGGAATCCGACGCCCATCATTGCCGAAGCTTTTTGTGGGTCAATTTGCTCCTGTGTCGTCGTCGCGTTGAAAGCGCGTGAGGAGAAAATCGCATGGTCGAAGCGATCATGTACTTCGGGATCGGTTTCCTTTTTGCAACCCTTATTGCGGTGTGCGTCATGCCCATGATCCACGGGCGTGCGGTGCGGCTGACCACCCGGCGCATAGAAAACGCGATGCCGCAGTCGCTGGCCGAAATCCAGGCCGACAAAGATCTGCAGCGCGCGGATTTTGCAGTTGTGGCGCGGCGTCTTGAGATCGCCATCGAACAGCTCAAGGAAAGTAATACGAGCCAGCGCGCCGAAATCGGCAGGAAAGACGACATCATCAACCGCTTCAAGATTGAGCGCGAAGCTCAGAACGTGGAGTTGCTCCTGCTCAAGGCTGAAGCGGGCGCCCTCAAGAAGCAGATCGGTCTTTCCGATACCGGGTTGAACATCGAGCAAGACGACCCCCATGAGCTCGCATCGCCAAATTTGCCGCTTCAGGACACCGGCGCGCGCCTGACGTCTCCGCAAGTTCGGATGCAGCACGACCATTTGCCCCCGGCCGCATTGTTGCCAACAAAGGATGAAGGGCCAGGTTCGGTCGCAGAGCCGACGCCGGCCAAAAAGGCAGCCGCTTTGAAAGAGCAAAACGATCGAAGCGATGTGCCTCGCGTGCCGTCACCCGAAATCGAAAAAGCTGTGGCACGCGCGGATAACGTCGCTGCGGAAATTTCAGCCGACGGAATTGCGCCGGCAAATCGCGAAACGATTGCTGCCCCGCGCCGCGACCGGTCGATTCACGTGTCGCCGGGCGATCATTTCGCGCAAGAACGGCGGCAAGGCGTCCGGCCGGGAACGATCCTTTTGCTTGCCGCGATGGGCGGCATGGCCGTGCTTGTATGGGTCAACCATGAGGACGCAGGCAAGATGCTTACAGCCTGGACTCGGGTGGCCATTCCGCCGCCACCCACGTCGCCGGCAAAAGTGGTCACGCCGCAGGCCGGGGAAAAAACGGCTTCATCGGCACTGTCTTCGCAGCCTGACGAATTGACGCGCGAAGTCGCCGGCGTGCAGAACAACGTTCAGCAGTCTGCCGCCAAGCAGGAGCGCAGCACCGAGCCGGCCGGAAGCAAACCGGAAACCAAAGAGGCGCGATTGAACCCGGCGTCGCAGGCTCAACCAGGACCTGAGCCAGGACCTGAATCAAGACCTGAATCAAGATCTGAGCCAAGACCAGAACCAAGACCAGAACCAAGACCTGAATCAAGACTGGCCCCGGTCCCCGAGACTCCGCCGACAACAATTCCGGGCTGGATCGTGCGTGAAGTTGCTAATGGGACGGCGGTCGTCCAGGGGCCCGGCGGCACCTTCAGAGTGACGCGCGGTGACGTCCTGCCCGGCGCCGGAAGGGTCGATTCAATCGTTCGCTGGGGACGTCGCTGGATCGTTGCAACCAACAGAGGGCTGATCTCGACACCATAGCGGGGCAATCGTTCTTCGCGGGCAGGCCGAGGCACGCCCGATTGTCAGCGTGCGGGCTGATCACTGCGTGGCCAGCGCGTTCGTCGCTGCGAGATTGATCTCGGCTATGGCATGGCCGCCCTGACTCCTGAAACGAGTCGAAACGACGGTCGATTTTTGCAGCTCTTTCGGAAGCATTGCCTTGAGCTTCACGAAATTGATCGCGCTTTGAATCGTGGCATAGACCTTCTTGTTTATGTCCAGCTTTGCGTTGTCCAGGTTCGACAGTGAAACCGCGACGTCCTGTCCTTCCAGCTTTATCTCCGGGTCTGAAATTTTCAGTGCGACATTTTCTCTGTCTTTCTGCACCAACTGAATGGGCAGATTTCCCCGGAATGGCTGCGTGCCATCCTTCGTTTTTTTCATGGCCGCCTTCACAGTACGGCGCTCCGGCAGCTTGATGTTCAGGAAGCCGATTTTTTGCTTCTTCCATACGATGGCTGATTTCGCAGGTCGGGCCTTGCACTCCCAGAGATCAACTTTACCGCGGACCGACATGATGAGTTGATCATCGACAGGCAGCAGCGATCCGCTTGTGAGGGATACCGCCGGACTCCGGCTGTCAGCGTCACGCTTTGCGCAATCCGCTGCCGAAATCCCGGACCGGTCTATGACAGCAGCAAATTTTCGCTGAAGGTCGACCAGATCGATGAATATTCTTGCGTCGACGGCGCGTTCGCTATCGGCCTCGTTGACGGTAATCCACGACGTGGCGCTGACGGTAATCGGCACCCCGTTGACGTGGTTCGTCATCGTGATGGGTCCGACCCCGAGTTGAGCCGAAGCTTCCGACACCAAAATGGTCGACAGCAATGCGGCTCCAAAGAAAGCCTTCATGGCCCAGCCCACTAGCCCACAAAGAATTTACGGCTCACTGCACATGCTACAGCAAGTTACCTCCGGGCGCGCGTGCTATCGGCGCCTCTTTCCCCAAAAAACCGTCCCTTTTGCACCCAATCCGTAAGCGTGCGCAGCCTGCGAAGGGGTACGTCATTACCTGTCGGCATCACACCCGCGCGGAAGCGGTGATCCGGCTTTTTTCGCCGCGGCTGCTGCGGGCCACTATCGGTGGTCTATAGTGCGCAACAAAATTTCGAGCCGCGCTATGAGTGAATTCAAAATGCAACCGATCGAGATCGTCGATTTCAAAGCCGAGCACTATGTTCCCGATGGGAAGACCATCGTGGTCTCGCTCGCGACAAAACAATCAAATAAGCGCCAGCTCTACACTCTCCCTGTTGCGTCGCTTTACAGCTTCATTGCGGACCTGCAGAAACTGCAATCAACAAGCCGGCCTGCGCAAGGCACGGCTCCTCCATCTCCCGGCTCTTCGCCGGCACCAGGCACGGTCGAGGTGGCGGTGCCGAGGGCATGGATGGCCAGAGCCCTGCCCGACCGCAGGCTGGTTGTCGTGGTGTTCGATCCACAGACGGAGAAGCAGGTCGCCTACGCATTGCCGCCTGATGCCGTCCGGGAAATGGCGGCAGCCCTCGTGAAGCAGGCAGAAAAATTGGCGACGCAGGCCCCGGATAAAGCCGCAAAGTGAAATGCCCGCATCTGCGGTGGTACCCACGCACCCGTACACGCCCAGTCAAGCGGTTGTCAGCCGCGCAGGCCATTGGGGTCGATTGCCAATGACTGGGCGTTGCTCCAGGTCACAAGCGTGATTCCAGGCCGGACGCAAAACCGGTTTCCATGGCGCGCGAGGTCGATCTCACCGCACAGACCGAAGTGATGACCGCGGGCTATTCGAGCCGCAGGCCGCACAGGATGTCGGCCGATAAAGGCTGCCGCATCATCGGAAGCTCGTCGGATGAAAAGATCCTGTTCGACACGTGCAACACGCCCGACGGCTTCTCGGGCGGCCCTGTTCTCGCGCTGAACCCGGACGGACGCACATTCTCGGTGCTTGGAATCCACGTCGCCAACCAGGCCTGGAAGGGCAAATCGGTTGCGATCGCTGTCTCCGCAGCTGCGATCTGACCGCAGATCCGCTCCTGGGTCGAGGAACACAAATGCAGCTTCCAACACATCGCCCGCAAACGCGATCCCACCGCCGCGGAAATCTTCGCCGGGCTGCCGAATCTCGGCCTGCGCAAGGTGATCGACATCGTGGCTGACCGTTTCTGCCGGCCGGAAAACCCGCAATGCGGTCTGCCCTATCCCGGCGTCTACAGTCTGGATGGCGAATTCGCCGCGCCCAAGCCGGCCCGTCGCAATCCCGTCCCGGCCGCAGGGCCATAAGCTATTGAGATTGCGCCCTAAAATGGCGGCGCGCGGCTTATGCAAATGTGACTTTTGCGCCACAACAACGGACTTATGAGTGTCAGCTTGTTGAGAGACACCCTTGCGGTGATAGTCTTTACACCGAGAAATGGTATTAACTGACGGATGATACTTTGAAATCCGTAATGCCCTTTTTGGGGTTGGAAGTGGGGTCTGGGATGGGTAAAGGCGGAATTCTCCGGTCGCTGCTGCTTGCAAGTTGCCTCGGCGTCTTCGGAGCCGGCGCCAACGCGGCGCCATTTACAATCAGCGACGCACTGCGCATGGCGGTGCAGACCAATCCCAGTATCGGCGAAGCGGCGGCCAACAAGCGCGCAACCGAAGCCGAGTTGCGGCAGGTGCAGAGCACCTTGCTCCCACAGGTACGGCTTGAGGCGTCGGCGGGACCGGAAAGGCTCAATAACCCCGCGACTTATCCGCTCAGCGCCATCACGCCCACGCTGAACACCGGCCAGTGGGTTGCCGGAGCAAAGGGTTCGATCTTCATCCGTCAATTGCTGTTCGATGGCTTCACGTCGTTGCACGAGATCTGGCGCAACGCCGCGCGCGTCGACGCCGCCGCAGCGCGCACGCATGAGCGCTCGGAGCTGATCGCACTCGACGCATCAGAGGCTTACATCGACGTTGTCCGCTACACCCGCCTTGTCGCGCTCGCGCAGGAAAACGTCGCCGCGCACAAGCGCATCTTCTCGAACGTCGAATCGCGCTTCCGCGGAGGCCGCGCCGGCCAGGGCGATCTTGAGCAGACACGTGAACGCGTTGACGCCGCTGAAGTCGCGCTGACCGAATTCCGCCGCAGCCTCGAGGATGCGCGCTCCAAGTTCCGCAAGGTGATCGGCGTCGAGCCGTACAATCTGCGCGGACCGGGACGTCTGCCGGGGCTGCCCGCCTCGAAAGACCGCGTGCTGGCGGTGACGCTCACCGACAACCCGACCATCAAGGCGGCGCAGGCCGACAGCGACGCCGCGCGCGAAGCCTTCCACTCCGCGGCCGGCGCTTTCATGCCGAATGTCGCGCTTGAAGCGCGCGGCACTGAAGGTCACGACACCGACGGTTTCCCGCAGCACTTCACCGAGAGCAGCCTCAAGGTCGTGGCGACGTGGGACATCTTCCGCGGCGGCCAGGATACCTGGAAGCGCGTCGAGACCGCCGAGCGCTATAACCAGACCACGATGGCGCATGCGCGCCTGCAGCGCGATGCGAACGAGTCCGTCGACAAGGCCTGGGCGGCCCGGGTGATCACAGCGGACCGCATCGCTGCCCTGCAGCTGCAGACCGAGGCCGCACGCAAGGTGATCGAGGCCTATTCGAAAGAATACGATCTCGGCCAGCGCTCGCTGATCGACCTGCTCAACGCCGAGAACACCTCCTTCAATGCGCAGGTGTCGTTGATCTCCGCGCGGAGTGTTGCGATCTTCGCCGACTATCAGCTGCTCGCCGCGATGGGCAGACTGCTTCAGTACATCCGCGCGCCGCATCCGGTCGATGCCGAGCCGCTGGTCCCGCCCGGCAATTACGGCCTGATCCCCGTCAAGCTGCCGCCCGTCCTGATCAACATCCCGCAACCCGGTCCGGAGCCTCTCAACGTCCTGGCGCCGCGCACCCAGCCGACGATCTCCGGCTATGTACCGCCGACGCCTGACCGTCCGATTCCGTCACCCGTCCCTGGAGCAGGGGCGCGCGCGAGCGCGGATGACGGCACGGCCGCGCCGAAGGTCGGCTTCTCCGATCGCTGGCTTGATCCGACGGCCACGGCCTTCTCGACTCCGGTAGCAGGGGCCGAGGCGTCGCTTGGTTACGCGCCATCGGGCATCTTCACGCCCGGGCAGCTGATGAAGCTGCCGGTTTGGCCGCTCAAAGAGTCGGCGAAGAAATAGTTCAGCAAATAACCCAATAAGCCGGGCGGTTCTTCTGGATTAACGTAAAGGGCGGCCCGGCGGGCCGCCCTTCGTACTTGCGACATGTCGCGACGGTAACGTTTAAATTAAATATAGGAAAGTATTGCCCGCTTTTGGCTTCAATTGATGCTATTTATGGCCCTGGTGCAAAACAGGACGGCTTGGGTCAGCTGAACGTCACCTGGACCTCACCTGGGCCGCTGCCTGAACGACAAACGCCATCATTGGCGGGACAGGACGTACGCAGTTGACTGCCCAAGCGACGACGATGCGCCCGCGCGCGAAAGCGAAAGCGGCCGCGCCGAAAACCAATTCGCCTGCAAGCGATCCCCTGGCCGACGCGCTGCTGTTTCTTGCAGCGCATCATGGCCGCGCAATCAGCCGCGAAGTCCTGATGGCCGGCCTGCCGGTCCTTGACGGCAGGCTTCCCCCGCCGCTGTTCGAGCGCGCAGCGGCCAAGGCCGGCCTCGAAGGTAAGGCTGTAAGGCGCAAGCTGGCCGAAATCCCGGCGCTGGTTTTGCCCGCCATTCTTTCGATGCGCGACGGCTCGACCCGCATCCTGCTTGCGATCGACCTCGATGCCAAAACGGCGACCGTCGCCGACCCCAGCACCGGCGCGCCGCCGCAGCCGCACCCGCTGCGTGAGCTCAACGCCGAGTATCTCGGCTTCGCATTCCTCGTCCGCCCCGCGGCGTTCGCCGACGCGCGCGCCGTCGCCGCCGCCGGCGACCTGCCGCGTGCCCACTGGTTCTGGTCGGTGGCGCGCCGCTTCTGGTCGAACTACAGCCACGTTGCCGTCGCCGCATTGATCACAAATCTACTCGCGCTGGCGAGCCCCCTCTTCATCATGAACGTCTACGACCGCGTGGTGCCTAACGGCGCCATGGCCTCGATGATCGCATTGTCGATCGGAATGGGCATTGCGGTCGTCTTCGACTTCGTCATTCGCATGGTGCGCAGCCGCATCGTCGACATGACAGGCAAGAAGCTCGACGTCATCATGGCCTCCAACATCTTCGAGCACGTGCTCTCTTTAAAGATGTCACAGCGTCCGGCATCGGTCGGAATTCTCGCCAACCAGATCCGTGAATTCGACTCGGTGCGCGAATTCTTCACTTCCGGCACCGTCGTCTCCATCACCGACCTGCTTTTCGCCGTCATATTCATCGCCGTCCTCTTCATGATCGGCGGTGCGCTCGCCTTCATCCCGCTTTTCATGCTGCCCGTGATGATGATCGTCGGCTTCGTGCTGCAATGGCCGCTCGAGCGCGCCATGCGCAGACTGCAGGCAGAGGCCGCCGCGCGCCATGGCGTGCTGGTCGAATCGCTTACCGGCATCGAGACCGTGCGGGCGACCGGCGCCGAGGCCCGCATGCAGAACGCCTGGGAGCGCTCGGTGGCGGCCACCGCCCGCTCCGGCGAGGACGTCCACCACTGGTCGTCGCTTGCGCTCACCAGCGCCAGCACCGCACAGCAGCTCAATTACCTTTTGATGGTGATCGTCGGGGTGTTCCTGATCCTTGACGGCAAGATCACGGTCGGCGTGCTGGTCGCCTGCACCATGCTGTCGGGCCGCGTGCTCGCCCCGATCACGGGCATTGCCACCGTCATCACCCGCGCGGCGCAGACTTTCGTCACGCTCAAGAGCATCAACCGCATCATGCAGCTCGAGCGCGAGCGGCCGCCGGAGCGCATGTACGTCACGCGGCGCATCGAAAAAGGCAGCGTCGCCTTCGAGAACGTCTCGTTCAAATATCCCGGCTCCAACGACGCTGCGCTCAACAAGGTCTCCTTCAAGGTGGCCGGCGGAGAGCGCATCGGCATCATTGGCCGCGTCGGCTCCGGCAAGACCACCGTCGGCCGCCTGCTGTGCGGCTTCTATGAGCCCACCGACGGAAAGGTGATCGTCGACGACGTCGATGCGCGCCAGTACGACCCGGCGGATCTGCGCACCGGCGTCGGCTTCGTGCTGCAGGACACCGACCTCTTCTTCGGCAAGATCCGCGACAATATCGCGCTCGGGAAACCGACCGCGACCGACGAGGAAATCATTTCGGCCGCGCGTCTCGCCGGTGTCGAGAATTTCATAGCCGGCCATCCGCTCGGCTACGACATGCCGATCGCCGAAGGCGGCCGCAGCCTGTCGGGGGGCCAGAAGCAGGCGATCGGGCTCGCCCGTGCGCTCATCCGCCGGCCCAAGGTGCTGTTCCTCGACGAGCCAACCGCACATTTCGACGTACGCAGCGAGGCCGACTTCCTCGGGCGGCTCAAGGAGATCGCTGCCGACAACATGACCATCCTGATTTCCACGCACCGTCTGTCGCTGCTCTCTTTCGTCGACCGAATCCTCCTGTTTGAGCGCGGCAAGCTCGTCGCCGACGGCCCGCGCGACAAGGTGATCGCGATGCTGCGCGGCGGCCCCACCACGGTCGCCGAGCCGGCAGCGGAGGCAAAAGGAGTGAAGACCGTTGCGTGAATCTGATTTCACTTTTGCCAATCAGGTCCGCGCCGCCGCCGAACTGCGCACGCCGCGCACCTCGCGCATGCTGCTGGGCGCGATCATCCTCCTGCTGATCACCGGCACGACCTGGGCGCACTTCGCCATTCTCGACGAGGTCAAGCGCGGCCAGGGTAAAGTGATCCCCTCACGCCAGATGCAGGTCCTGCAGTCGCTCGAGGGCGGCCTGGTCGAGGAGATTCTCGCTCAGGAAGGCGACACCGTGCAGAAGGGCCAGGTGCTCGCCCGCATCGACAACACGAAATTTTCCGCCGACCTCGGCGAGGTCAAGGCGAAGCGCGAAGCGGCCGCCAACAGCCTCAAGCTGCTCTCCCGAGAGGTCGAGCTCACCCGCAAGCTCTACGAGCAGAAGGTGGTGCCCGAGATCGAGATGCTGCGCCTGCAGCGCCAGGCCTCCGACCTCACCGGCCAGATCGCCGTCTTCGACGAGACCATCAAGTCGGCTGAGGACCGCGTGCGCCGCACCGAGCTGCGCTCGCCGGTCTACGGCATCATCAACAAGATCAACGTGACCACCGTCGGCGCCGTGGTGCAGCCGGGCGCCAACTTGATGGACATCGTTCCGCTCGACGACACCCTGCTGGTGGAAGGCCGCCTGCGCCCGCAGGACATCGCCTTCATCCGGCCCGGGCAGGATGCCGTCGTGAAGCTGACCGCCTATGATTCATCAGTGTTCGGCTCGCTCAAGGGCAAGGTGGAGCGGATCAGCGCCGACACTATCGTCGACGACAGGTCGAAGACCGGCGACAAGCCGGAGAGCTTCTACCGGGTGATGATCCGCACCGACAAGAACTACCTCGGCACGCCGGACAACCCGCTGCCGATCATCCCCGGCATGGTGGCGACCGTCGAGGTGCTCACCGGCAAGAAGTCGGTGCTCGACTATCTCGTCAAGCCCGCCCGCATGCTTGGCGAAGAGGCGTTCCGCGAGCGGTAGCCGCTTCCCGCGTTTCCACGCAACGCAACCGGACTTGTTCCGGCCATCTACGTCC
>DASSRJ010000215.1:0-27513 GCA_035701845.1 Pseudolabrys sp.
GATATGGTTGCCATCCTCGATCATCATCAGTTCGACCGGGCCTTTCGCTTCGCGTGCGAGGCGCTCGGCATCCTTTGCCGGCACGATGCGATCGAGCCGGCCGTTCACAATGAAAAGCGGGCAGGTAATGTTTTGCGCGACCCCTTCCAATGAAAGAGCGGCGGCGTTCTTGCGCGCCTCCTCCTGCGTCCCGCAGTGGCTGCGCACGCGAAATGCCTCGCGTGTAAGCTCCGGCAGGCCGTCCCAGGCCGCACCCCAGTTGAACGGTCCGCCCAGTGCAATGCAGGCCTTGATGCGCTTGTCGAAAGCCGCCGCGCGGGGCGCGTAGTAGCCGCCGAGGCTGACGCCCCACATGCCAATGCGCTTGGCATCGAGATCGCCGCGCTTCTCGACGAAGTCCAGCACGGCCTTTACCGGCACTTCATAGTCGCCACGGATGGCAAAATCGTATTGCGCCTCGCCTTGTCCGGGGCCTTCGAATATCAATGTTGCAATCCCGCGCGCCAGAAACGGTGCTTCGTAGGCATCGCCTTCCTCCTTCGTCGAGTCGAGCCCGACCGCCATGACAACGACTGAAGGCTTCTCGGCACCTGCCGGCTTGCGCAGGATGCCGGCGAGCGTCTTGCCCTGATAGGGAATTTCGACACGTTCGCCGGCAGGCCGGAGATAAGGAAGCGCGGCTTGCCGGCATTCGATCTGCTTCTTGTGCGCGGCCTTCATCTGCGGCTGATCATGCACGAACAGGAATGACGCAAAGTGATAATAGACGCCGGCACGCTGCAGGCATTCGCCGCCGGTCAGCAGGCGCTTCTTCGCGAGCGCTTCGCGGCCGAGCTGCTCGTGGTGTGCGGCACGTTCCGACCACGCGCTGCACCACTCGTCGTAGGACGAGATTGAACTCGTGACCTCCTCGAAGTCGGTGAGCACGACACCGTTGGCGACGAAACGCGGGCCCCAATGGGCAATGGCAGCTTTGAGGCGGGGATCGGATGACATGCGCCTTACAGTCCTTATTCCGCAAGATTAGCTGGTTTTTTCGTCGCGACGGTACCACGGCATGAAGCGACGCGTGCTCCAGCCAACGAGCAACTCGAAACCGACACCGAAGGCGGCGAGCAGCAATACGCCGACGAAGGCCTCATTGTGATGGTAGGAGCGTGAATTATAGAGGATGTAGTAGCCAAGCCCGCCGATCGAGATGAAGAACTCGGCAACCACGGCGCCGATCAAGGCGCGGCCGGCGGCCAGGCGAAAACCGGCGAGCAAATAGGGCATCGAGGACGGCAGCACGATTCCGACCAGCATGCTCAGCCGGTTTGAGCGAAACGAACGCGCGACCTCCATGTATTCGTGCGGCACCGAGCGGGCGCCGTCGGCGACGTTGACGATGATCGAAAAGATCGCGGCAAAGATGATAGTGGCGATGCGGGTTGCGCTGGAATAGCCGAACCACAACGAGAACAGCGGCAGCACGATTATCATCGGCATCGCGTAGAAGCCGTTCACGTAGTGGCGGATCGCGCGGTCGAACGCCGTGCTCCGGCCAATAAGGAGGCCGATGAGCGTCCCGAATACAAGCGCGATCGCAAGGCCTTCGGCGACGGCGGTCAACGTTGCGCCGGTGGCTTTCAGAAATGCCGCGTCGGTAATGACGCGCGGAATCGCCATAACGACTGTGCTCGGCTTTGCGACATAGGCGGGCGCCAGCGCGCGTACCACGAATTCCCATATCAGCAGAAGCACGATACCGGTGAGCAGCCGCGGCAGGAAAGTCGCACGCAATCGCTCGGTCAGTGGCGGCGCCTTAGGCGCGCTGACAAGCGGAATCGGGATGTTAACTGTCGAATCGGCCACGGCCTAGTTTCTCCAGCGCGCGAAATGGCGCTCGATCATGAGGCCGAGCCGCATCAATCCGACGCCGACCAGGCCGATGACGAAGATCGAAGCAAATACTCCTGCGGTGTCGAAATTCTGCGACGCGCCCATGATCAGCTGACCCAGTCCGGTCGAACTCAGAAAGAATTCGGCGGCTACCATGCCGACCAGCGCGCGCCCAATCGCCTGGCGGACGCCGGTCATGGTGTAAGGCAGTGTGTAGGGAAGCATCACCTCGCGCCACAGTGCCCACTCGCTGGAGCGGAAGGACTTTGCGACCTCGATCAATTCGGGCCGGATGCTTCGCGCGCCCTCGACGGTGTTGTAGAGCACCGGGAACACCGCGAACAGGAAGACGACAAGCACCTTGGGTGCAAAGCCAAAGCCCATCAACGACAGGATGAATGGGATCAGCGCAACCAGCGGCGTCGCATAGATAATCATGATGTACGGCTCGATGCCGATGCGCAGCACACGCACCCGCGCGAGCAGCAGGCCGAGCGGCGTGCCGACCAGCAGCGCAATAAAGAAACCGGTGAAAAACAGGATCGCTGAATCGGCCAGCTGTTTGATGAAATCGCCGGCAACGACGAGCTGCCACAGCCGGCGAAGCGTCTCGCTGAACGGCACCATGAAAGCTGCGCTCGTGCTACGACCGGCGGCCTCCCAGAGCGCGATGCCGACAAGGATGCTGACCCAGAACGGGACGTAGCGGCGGATTGCTTGGTGCACGTCTGTCACTTGTTCTCTGTCGTCGCCGCCCGCGTCAGCAGGCGATTCGGTGGCCCCGGAGAGCAGTAAACTTATGCGCCAGAACCAGGCCCCTCGTTTCGACGGAGACCTGGTGCTTTGCGCCGCGACGCCAAGATCAAGATCAAATCGCCTACTTCACCATCGCGTTGGCGTCCTTCCAGACGCTCGCATCGACGAGATTTTCGAACGTCACCGGCTCCTTGTCCGGCTTGATGGCGCCGATCTTCTTCATCAGCTTGGCGGTGGCTTCGAGCTTGCTGCGCGGCAGGCCGTCATCCTTCTGTGCCCAGAACTCGATGTCGAGAAACGCCTTCAGCGCAGCCTTGTTCACTTCCTTGCTGTGACCGGTATTGGTGGCGACTTCGGCGACGGCGTCGGCATTTTTTGGATCCTGCATGAAATGCGCCGACTCAATCATGCCGGCTACCGCCCGCACGAAAGCATCGCGATTGGCCTTCAGGTTGTCCTTGCGCGCGACCAACATCAGATAGTGGCTGGTCGGATTGGTGTTCTTCATCGCCAGGATGATGTTGAGCGGTTTGCCCTGATGCTGGATCTCGGCAAGATCGTCGAGATGCAGTACCGCGTAGTGCAGGCGGCCGGCAATCAGCGCCGCGCCGGATTGCGAGCCGAGCGCGACCTGCTTGACGTCCTCGATCTTAACGCCGGGACAACCGGAGGTGAGCATCGAACGCAAGGCGACCGAGCGCGCGCCATTGATCGAGTCGACGCCGACATCCTGGCCGGTCATGTCCTTGCATGTCTTGCCCGTCTCGCCGGCGGCAATGACCCAGTCCGGATTCGGCATACCGTAGAGCGCGACGAGTGGCACGTCCGCATTCGAAATTTGATTGATGACGGGCGGCGTCGGCGACCAGGCCATGTCAACATCGCCGGCGACAACTGCGCGCGCCGCCGCGGTACCGTTGTCAAACGGCCGGATTTCTACGTTGGCACCGTGCTTTTTGAAGAAGCCCTGCTTTTCGGCAACATAAGCGATCGCCACCGAAAAGATCGGCGGAATGCCCGGCAGCGCGATCACCAGTTTTTTGCCTTGCGCTGCGGCAGGTCCGGCGCCTATCAGAGTGGCGCCTAAAAGCATGGCGCCGGCTATCAATGCGATTGATCTGCGAATCATGGAATCCTCCCTTCAAGCTTCGTTTTCTTGTTCAGCGTTCGAGTTGGAATTCGGCCTCGCGGGCTTCGCGCATCAACGTGTTCCACACCCTTTCGCGCAGTTCTGCAAAGCGCGGCTCGCGCAGCGTTTCGCGCGTGCGCGGGTTGGGGAGATCAATGGTAATCGTTTCATGGATACTCGAGGGGCGTCCCTTGAGAACAATCACGCGATGGCCCAGCAGCACTGCCTCTTCGATCGAGTGCGTGACGAAGATCATCGCGGTCGGACGTTGCTCCCAGATGCGCAATAGTTCGAACTGCAGGATCTCGCGAGTCTGAGCGTCCACGGCCGCAAACGGCTCGTCCATCAGCAGAACATTGGGCTCGACGGCGAGCGCGCGTGCAAGCCCGCAGCGCTGCTGCATGCCGCCCGACATCTGGTACGGAAAAGCATTTTCGAAGCCGCCAAGCCCGACCAGCTTGATGAACTCCGGCACCTTGCGCTCGATCTCTGCTTTCGGCGCGCCGGCCATGCGCAGGCCATACGCGACGTTCTCGAACACCGTTTTCCAGGGAAACAGTCCGAAGTGCTGAAAGACCATGGCGACGCCGGCGATCGGCTCGGTGACACGCTCCTGCCCGACCCGGATCTCTCCGGCATCGTGCGGCAGCAGGCCATCGATGCAGCGAAGCAGGGTGGTCTTGCCGCAGCCGGACGGGCCGACGATCGCGACGATTTCGCGCTCACCGACGTCGAAATCAATATTGCGGAAGACTTCGAGCGCACCGTAGTGCTTGCCGAGTCCGCGGACGCGGATGCGCGGCTCGTCCTTGCCGGCCTGCGATGCAGGCGTCTTGCGGATAGCGGAAGCCACTGTTGCTTGACTCGTCACTCTGCTGCCTGTCTTGCGGGTTTTAAGTTGACCTTGGCCCAGTAGTCTTCGGCCTGTTTTGAACGGTTCAGGGAATCGAACGTCTCGAAGCCGGGTGCCATCGACGCATCGGTTCCTGCCATGATCTGATGGTGCTCGATGTTGAGCGTGCGGAGCCAGCGTTGCTGACCCATCGTGATCGCGACGAAATAGCCTATCTCGACCAGTTCCGGCTCACTGAAGTGCTTATGCAGGCGGTTCCACAGTTCATCGCCAGCCGGTAGATCCCAGGTAATCGCCTCGGCGTAGGCCAACGCAGCCTTCTGGCGCTCGTCGTACCGTGTTGAGGTTTCAAAGTTGATCAGGTCGGAATAGTCATCTTCCTTGAGGCCTGATTTTGCCGCCTTGATCGAACGTTGATTGCCGCAGAATTCGCACAAGACAGAGCGTGAAACGTAGATCCGGCACAGCTCCTTTATCTTGTGGTCGGCAACGCCGTTCTTGAACACGTCGCGCCAGGTATTGGCGAACGACCAGAACGTCGCCGGCACATGCGCGCGAATGGCCTGACTTTCCGGGCGCGGCGTTCCCTCGCGCGCGCAGCGTTCGAATTCAGCAATCATGGCCGAGTCGCTGATCGTCGAGGGATCGACATAGCTAATGCGAGGTTTCGACATCGTCAGTAAATCTCCCGGAAAAAATTACGACCGCACCGCGACACTGGCCGGTCGCGATGGCCGCGCATGTTGCCGCAACGCCGCTGCATGGGCAACGGCGCGCGACTGTATTTCGGTAACCGTGCCTTAGTCTTGATCATCCTCCAGATCGACGCCGTGGCGCGGGACGTGTGGGGCCGTAGCCCTTATTCGACAGGCACTTTTTCAACGCGCCGGCACGCATCACGCTGAATCGATTCTTACCGGGAGCGATAAGTTACGAACCAGTATTGTTAATGCTGTGCAAGGTTACCCTAAAGTTGATCGAATTTCGGATACCACATTTAAACGCTACGAGTTCATGCGCTCTTCAGCATAGGCACAATTGCGACAGCGATTTTAGTAATTCAATACTGCCTCGCCCCTAGTGTTCCGCCGAATAGACCGGTGAAGAGTTCGGTCGCGTCAAACGGGGCTTACCGCCGTGCGTGCCAGTACCATCGTAATGATCGGGTTTGCCGTCGTTTTCGGCTTGCTCGCCGTGTTCATCGCTCAGGTCTGGCTAAACAATCAGGCCAGCCTGCGCGCGAAGAACGTCGAACCGGCGAAGGCGATTGCGTCGCAAACCGTCGTGGTCGCGAAGCAACCGCTGCGATTTGGCACCGAACTTACTGCGGCGATGCTTCAGGAAGTGCCGTGGCCGTCTGACGCGCTGCCGAACGGCGCGTTCGCCAAGATCCACGACGTCATGGCGGGTGGCCGCCGCGTCGTGCTCGCTGCCATCGAAGCGAACGAGCCGGTGCTCTCGCTCAAGATCACCGGCCCTGGTCAGCGCGCGACGCTCTCTGCGCTCGTCAAGCCGGGCATGAAGGCGGTGACGATCCGCGTCAACGACGTCGAGGGCGTCGGCGGCTTTGTGCTGCCTGGCGACCACGTCGACGTCGTGCTCACACGCCAGATCGACAAGGGGTCGGCGACGACTCAGGTTGTTTTGCAGAATACGCGCGTACTCGCCGTCGATCAAACCGCCGACGAGCGCGCACAGAAAGCCGCCGTCGCAAAGTCGGTGACCCTGGAAGTCGACACGGTCGATGCGCAGAAACTGTGGCTCGCGTCGTCGGTCGGCAGTCTTTCGTTGTTGCTTCGCAAGGCCGGCGAAACCGCCGAAGTGCGGACGCGCAAGGTCACGCTCGAGGATCTGTCGACGAACGAACCGGTGGCTGAAAAGGGGACAACGACAACGGTCGTGGTAACGCGCGCGGCTGCGAAGCAGGAATATACCGTCCCGGCCGAAGGACGTCATGGGGTCTCGGCTGAGACGGAGCGGAGGAGTGCGGCCTGGTAAGTCCGGGCTTGGGATCAATCAAGGGGTGGGGAGTGAGTCGTGAAAAAACATAATGAGATGAACGCCGGCTTCAGCTGGCGGACCGTGGACAGGGCCAAGAAGCATGGCAACTGGCTGCGAGATCTTGTGATCGCTCTGGCCATCGCGCTGGCGGTGTCCATCGTGGGAATGATCGGCGATGCGTACGCCCAGAGCAAATCCATCCAGATCAGCGGCAACAATCGCACCGTCATGATAACCGTGCCGATCGGCAAGTCGGAAGATGTGCGGACCGATACAAGTTTCGTCGATGTCGTGGTCGGCGATCCCGACGTGGCGGATGTGAACCCGCTGACTGATCGCGCACTTTCGATCCTCGGCAAAAAGATCGGCACTACCCGCGTGTCGGTTTATGCCGAGGGCAAGAAGCTGGTCGGCATTTTCGACGTGGAAGTGTCCTACGACATCACCCGGTTGACCAACGAGTTGCGCCGGCGCTTCCCCGGTTCGCGAATTCAGGCTTCGACCGTCAACGGACGGATCATGCTGTCGGGTGACGCTCCTGACGCGGCGACGCTCGACAAGGCCGTGACCATCGCGCGTCAGTTCGGACCCGGTGTCATCAATTCAGTTTCGGTCATGTCACCGCAGCAGGTGCTGCTTGAAGTGCGGTTTATCGAGATTTCCCGCACGGCCGGCCGGGAACTGGGCGTTCAGTGGAACCGGTTTGGCGAAAGCACGATTACCAACATCGGCAATCGGGTCTCGCCGAACAATCTGCCTCTGACAGCGGCCACAATTGCCGGTGAAACAGCCGCAGGCGTCCTTTCAAACTCTTCGCCGTTCGGCTTTCTCGTCGGCCGTATTGTCTCGAGCGGCGTCACCACCGACGTGATGATCAACGCTCTCGAACAGAAAGGCATCGCCCGCAGTCTGGCCGAGCCCAATCTGGTGGCTTTGTCCGGTGATACCGCGAGCTTCCTGGCGGGCGGTGAATACCCGATCCCGGTTTCGGGCTCTTTCGGCAACGTCACCGTCGACTACAAGAAATACGGCGTCGGACTTGCCTTTACGCCGACCGTGCTCGGCCAGGGCCTGGTCAACATGCGCATCGAACCGGAAGTAAGCCAGATCGACACAACTCATACTGTGTCGGTCAGCAACGGCATCTCGGTGCCGGCGCTGATCGTGCGCCGTGCTTCGACGACGGTGGAACTGCGCGACGGCCAAAGCTTTGTGATCGGCGGGTTGCTGCAAAGCGATGGAAAGAACGCCATCGAGCAATTGCCCTGGCTTGGCAGCGTCCCGGTTCTCGGCGCGCTGTTCTCCAGCAAGTCGTATCAGAAGAACGAGACCGATCTTGTCATTATTGTCACGCCGCACATCGTGCGTCCGGCGCGTCCCGGCGACGAGATCAAGGCACCGACCGACGACACGTTGCCCCCAAATGACGTTGACTTCTTCCTGCTCGGGAAAACCGAAGTCACGCGGGAACAGGCAAAGGAACTGACGCCCAGGACAGCCCGTATCGCCATCGCCGCGGACAGGCCGTTCACCGGTCACATGCTCGATCTGCCGAAGGGGGAATCCAATGCGGTCATTCAGTAAGGCAATGCGCATGCTCGCGCTCGCCACCGCACTCGCCATTCTTGGCGGCTGCTCAGAGTATCTTGATCGCCGCGACCAGATCGTCTTGTCCGGCGGCAATGCCGTTGCAACGAACGTTGTGACGCACATGGTCGATCCCTGGCCGCGCGAGAGCGCCAACCGCAATATCGCGTTCAACGGCTCGAGGGTTGAAGGTGCGTTCGAACGTTACCGCACCAATCGGGTCATTGCGCCGCGCGGCATCGGCACCTCCGCTGCGTATCAGGACGCTGCACCCGCGGCAGCCCCGGGTGGTCCGGTAGGGCCTGCCGTGACGGCCCCGGCGGCACCCGTGAAGTAACAAGCTTGCGGTCGCGCCATGCGGATTGGACGCAACATCAACACGACCCGGACCCGCGTGGTGGTTCTTACCGCCGACGCGGGGTTCGACAATTCAGTGCGGTCGACGTTTGGTGCGTCGTCGGCGATCGAGCTTTCGGTCGTATCGGGTCGTCTTGCCGAGCAGGGTGACACGCTCGAGGTGTCTGATGCGACCGTCGTCGTGCTCGATTTCGACGCCGGCCACGCGGAAGAAATGGCGGCGCTTGCGCGACTGATGGCGCGGATCGGCAATTGGCCGCCCGTTATCGCGGTAACCCAAAAGTTCGATGAAAGCGTCGCGCGTGTTCTGCTGCAGATGCGCGTTGCCGACTTCCTGGTCAAGCCGGTCGAGCCCATTGATCTTGTTCGCGCCTGCGCACGCGTGTCAAAGGGCTCCGGCGGCGGTGCCGAACCGACTGAAGCCAAGATCTACACATTTCTGCCCGCAGTCGGCGGTGCCGGGGTGACGACGCTCGCCGTGCAGACGGCCATGATCCTGCTCAACAGCGGGGGTCCGCGCGCGAAGCCGTCGACCTGCCTGGTCGACCTCGACTTTCAACATGGTGCGGTCGCTGACTATCTCGATCTTGAGCCGCGTCTCAACCTTGCGGAAATCGAGCCGCGTCCGGATCGTCTCGACCGGCAATTGCTGGAAGTGATGCTCTCGTACCATGCGTCCGGCCTCGCCGTTATTGCCGCGCCGAACCGGCCGGCCGAGATGCGTTCATTTGATCCCGACGTCGTGACGCGGTTGCTCGATCTTGTGTCCAGCAATTTTGAGTATGTCGTCTTTGATATGCCGCGCACGTGGTTTTCGTGGACCGACAGCGTTCTGCTTGGTTCGAACAAGCTGTTCATCGTCAGTGAAACCACTGTCCCGGGCCTGCGGCACGCCAAGCAATTGGTAGCGGCGATCGGAGAACGGCTGGGCGAAGGGCCAAACCCGCAGGTGATCGTCAACCGTTTTGCGCAGAAAATGTTCGATTCGGGCCTGCGTCGCGGCGACCTCGCGCAGACGCTTGGTGATGCCTTCCTGAGCGCAATTCCCAACGACTATGCCCTTGTGCGCGAGGCGATCGACCGCGGCGTTCCGCTCGATGAGGTCAAGCCCGGCAATAGGATCACCGCTGAGCTCAAGAAACTCGTGCTGGATTCACCGGCATCGAAATCGACCGGTGACGGCCAGCCGATGCCGTTCCTGAAGAAACTCAAGCTCCCGATGGTAGGCTAAGATGGCAGGCCGTTTCACCGCTCGTCGTACCACAACGCCGGAACCGGCCCCGTCGGAAGAATCCTCTTCGACGGCGCTCGAGGGCGTGTCCTGGACGGTGTTTCCCGAGACGACCGGCGAACAGGCCGTGGCTCCTGCGGAAAGCCCGCTGCTCAGCGACAAGCTCCTCGACGCCAAGGTGCGCCTGCATCGGCGCCTGATCGAGGAAATCAACCTTTCTGCGCTGGACAAGGTCCCGGAAGAGGAAATCCGCCGCCACGTCCAGCAGCTTGTCTCGCAATATGTGCTGGTCGAGCGCCTGCCGCTCAACACACAGGAATTGAGCGACTTCGTTTCTGAAATCCTCGATGAAATGACGGGCCTGGGCCCGCTTGAGCCGCTACTCAAGGATCCGACCATCAACGACATCCTGATCAACGGCCACGAGTGCGTTTATGTGGAACGGGCCGGCGTGCTTGAGCCGCTGTCGGTGCGCTTCAAGGACGAGCACCACCTGTTGCGCATCATCAACAAGATCGTGTCCGCGGTCGGGCGCCGCGTCGACGAATCGCATCCGCTCTGCGACGCCCGCTTGCAGGATGGTTCGCGCGTCAACGTCGCGGTGCGGCCGATCGGTGTCGACGGTCCACTGGTCTCGATCCGTAAATTCTCCAAGAAGCCGTTCAACCTCACCAAGCTGGTCGATGTCGGCGCTTTGCGCCAGCCGATGGCGGAGTTGCTTGCGGCCGCCGTGAAGTCGCGGGTGACCACGATCATCTCCGGCGGCACAGGTTCCGGCAAGACGACGATGCTCAACGCGTTGTCCGCCTTCATCTCCGAAAAAGAGCGCCTCCTGACGATCGAAGACGCCGCGGAATTGCAGCTGCAGCAACCGCACGTCGGCCGTATGGAAACGCGTCCGCCGAATATCGAAGGCAAAGGTGAAATTCGCCAGCGCGAGCTGGTGAAGAACGCGCTGCGTATGCGCCCAGACCGCATTATCCTCGGCGAGTGCCGCGGTGAAGAAGCCTTCGACATGTTGCAGGCCATGAATACGGGTCACGAAGGCTCGATGGCGACGATCCACGCCAATACGCCGCGTGACGCACTTTCACGTCTTGAGCAGATGATCGGCATGGCAGGTCTGCCGATGACCGTCGCTTCGATCCGCAGCCAGATTGCGAACGCCATCCAGCTCATCGTTCAGCTGCAGCGCCAGTCTGACGGCAAGCGCAAAGTGACCTCAATTGCCGAAGTGACAGGGCTCGAGGGCGACATCATTCAGATGCAGGAAATCTTCAAGTTCGTGCGAAGCGGCACCGCTCCTGACGGGACCGTGCAGGGGCACTTCCAGGCGACCGGCGTACGCCCGCGCTTCCTGTCTCACCTTACAAATTTGGGAATCAATATTCCCGGCAGCTTTTTCGATCCCTCGAAGCAGCTCTGACGGGTCATGGGCAATTTCAATTCAATCTATCTGTTCTACATCTTTATCGGCCTCTCGGCGGCGATGTTTGCCGAGGGCATGTATCTGCTCGTTTACAGCAATGCGTCCTATCGTAAGAAGATAAATCGCCGCCTCAAGGTGATGTCGGACAAGCCCGATCGTGAAAGTGTGCTCGTGCAATTGCGACGCGAGCGCGGACTGACCAGCGGCGGCGACTACCGCTTGCCATTGATCAATCTCAATCAATTGCTGCTGCAATCAGGACTTTCCATCGGTCTCGGTCGTCTGATCCTCGTCGTCCTGCTGGGAATGGTGGGCATGTTCGCGGCCGTATTGTTTTCTCACGGCACGCTGACGCAAGCGTCCCTCGTCAGCCTTGCCGGCGGCGTGGTCTTGCCTCCGCTGACACTGAAGTTCATGCGCAGCCGTCGTCAGAAAAAATTTGGTTCGCAGTTTCCGGATGCCATCGACATCATTGTCCGATCCTTGCGAGCCGGTCATCCGGTACCCATCGCAATCACGATGGTCGGCAAGGAAATGCCCGACCCGATCGGCACGGAGTTCGGCATCGTCTCGGACGAAATGACCTATGGGTCCGATCTCGAAACCGCCATGCGAAATTTATACTTCCGCGTAGGCACGGATGATTTGCCGCTGTTCGTTACCGCGGTCGCAATCCAGCGATCGACCGGCGGAAACCTGGGCGAAATTCTTGAAAATCTTTCTTCGGTCATCCGTGAGCGCTTCAAGATGCGCCGCAAGATTCGTGCGCTTGCCGCCGAAGGTCGCGCATCCGCACTGATTCTTTCGTCGCTGCCGATCGGTATGTTCGCGGTCATTCAGTTTCTCGTCCCCAGCTTCTACGCAAGCGTCTGGGATCAGAACCTGACGAAAATCGCTCTCACCCTTGCAGGGTGCTGGATGGGCGTCGGCAACTTCATCATGTACCGCATGGTCAATTTCAGGATCTGACCATGGATACGGTCGTCAGCGTATTCGGAAACATGCTGCAGGACAGCAACACCATGCTGATGGGGTTGCTGGTCTTTCTTGCTGCCGGCATTTTGGCTTTCTCGGTGATGGCAGCAGTTCGCGTTCGTGGCTCGGTCAGGCGTCGCACGGCGCGCATCCTGACCGACGAAGAGCGCAAAACCAATCACGCCCGCTCGCTGCAGCGTTCCAGCCAGAAAACAGTCGCCAGGCTGATTGAGTACACGACGAAGCATTACGGGTCGGCAAACGACGAGAACATGAAGGTGCTACGCCGCCGGCTTGTGCAGGCCGGTATCTACGATCCGCGTGGCGTTGCCTTCTTTTTCATTGCGCGTACTGCTCTGGCTGTCGGGCTCGCCTTTATGGTCTTTGTGCTTTTTCCCCTGGTGAGGCCAACAGGCGGGACTTTTTTCTGGCTGGTGGTGATCGCCGGCGGCGTCGCCGGCTATGTCGGCCCGAGTATCTATATCGACAAGCGGATCTCGGCGCGCAAGCTCGAACATCGTTCAGGCTTCCCGGATTTCATGGATCTCCTCGTCGTGTGCGCCGACTCTGGACTTTCGATGGAGGCCTCGCTCGAGCGTGTCGCACGGGAGTTGGGGCCGAGCTATCCCTCGCTCACCGCCAATATTCATCTGACCAATCTCGAAATTCGCGCCGGCCGGCCGCTCAAGGAGGCGCTCGAGCATTTTGCTGACCGTCTTGCGCTCGAGGAATCGAGGGCGTTCGCCACCTTGATCAACCAATCGATTGATCTCGGCTCCAGCATTACCGACGCCATGCGCGTCTATAGCGATGACATGCGGCACAAGCGGCTCTCCAGTGCGGAAGAAAAGGCCTATGCGCTGCCAGCCAAACTTGCAGTGCCGATGATGGTCTGCATTTTCCCGGTGCTGTTCGTGGTCATTCTGCTGCCGGTGATCGTGCGCCTGCACATGAAAGGCTATTTCTAGAATCCGCGCCGGTTGCCCGCGTGGGCGTGGCCGTTTTGGGCGATAAACGCCAGGGCTCGCGAAAGTGAAGAATTCTTAACCATCCTCCCATAGCCTGACGCCGTCCCGCTTTTTGGGCGTTTCCGCAAGGCTTTGACATGCTTATTGGAATTGCCCGAGCCCTCATCGTCATTATTGCCGGTTTGTGGGTGGCCGGGTGCTCGACCTCCTCAAGTTTTTCGAACTTGTTTGGCCCCAAGACCCCGGGCGCCGAGGCATCTGCTTCCGCTCAGGTCGACGAGACGACCGAGCCGCATTTGACGGTGGACGGATCGGCAGCCGTGCAGGCAGCCGAGGAATCGACCGGCTCCGTCACGACCAACAAAAAGACCGCGCCCGGTCTGCTCGGCAGCGATCCCAACGATGAACTGAACCTGGGCAAGAAGCATTACCGCGCGAATAATTTCGGTCTCGCCGAGAAGCATTTCCGGCTGGCGGTCGAAAAGCATCCGCGCGACGCCGAAGCCTGGCTCGGGCTTGCGGCATCTTACGATCGTCTGCGCCGCTTCGATCTCGCCGACCGCGCCTATGCCCAGGCCACCGGCATCCTTGGGCCCACGGTCGAGATTCTCAACAACCAGGGCTACTCATACATGTTGCGTGGCGACTACAAGCGTGCGCACGCGACACTTGCCGCCGCCCGGCGCAAGGATCCGAACAATAAATACGTCCAAAACAATCTCCGCCTCCTTGAAGAAAGCTACCGCAAAGGCAAGTCCATCGAGTAAGGCTGCCGGGGCCCGAACCGCTTTTGCCCGGAGGGGTGGTGGCGGAAATCGCTGGATATGCGAATATTCTCTGACAATCGGGGTTGATGGAGGGTAGGACTGTCGGACTCACCGGCAGGCCCGACGATCAACTCGCTATCGTCCATTCAATTTCCCGCCACAAGGGAAACGTCAGACGAACGGGGAGGGACTAATAATGTCCACACCAAACCGCAATTTCGGAATGTCACGCCGCACGCTGCTCAAAGCGGGCGCAGCGATCAGCATACTCCCCGCGCCGCGGGTCTTCGCGCAATCCCCGGAGCCGCTCAAGGTCGGTTTCCTCACGGTTCTCACCGGGCCGCTGGCCGCCGGCGGCAAGCAGCAGGAAGAGGGCGCTGCGCTGTTTCTCAAGGAGCGCAACGGCATGATCGGCGGCCGCAAGGTCGAACTGATCACGCAAGATACTGGCGGCAATCCGGCTCTTGCCAAGACCAAGTTGCAAGAACTGGTCGAGCGTCACAAGGTAGCCGTATCAATCGGCCCGCTGGCGACGAACGAAGCCATCGCGATGGACAATTATGTTCGCGACACGAAAGTGCCGCTGATCACCACGACTTCGGCTGCAACCGTCGATCTGAAAAGTCATGCCGTGAACCCATGGGTGCTGCATGCCTTCGGCACGGCGCCCCAGGTCACGTATCCGCTGGGTGACTACGCTGCGAAGACGCTTGCCTACAAGAAAATTGCGATCGTGGCCGAGGACTTCACATACGGTCATGAAGGCGCCGGCGGCTTTCAGCTCGGCTTCGAAGGGGCGGGCGGCAAGATCGTGCAGAAACTGTGGCCGCCGCTCAACGCGCCGGAATACGCACCGTATCTGGCTGCGATCAAGAGCGACGTGGACGCGATCTACATGGGCTTTGCCGGCAGCAATCCGCTGCGGTTCCTCAAGCAGTACAGCGAATTCGGTCTGAAGGGAAAAGTCGCCGTGCTCGGCAACACGACGAGCACCGACGAAGGAATCCTTCGGGTGATGGGCGAAGAGGGAGTGGGCGTGTTCACCGGCGGCTGGTATGCAGCCGGTCTCGAGACCGCCGACAACAAGAATTTCGTCTCCGGCATCAACGGTGCCTACAAACATGATCCCGGCTTTTACACTGCCGGGCCCTACACGGCACTTCTCATCATCGAGGAGGCGTTGAAGACAACCGGAGGCAAGACTGACGATGCAGCCGCCTTCCTCAAGGCAATGCACGACGTCCGCCTCACGCATGGTCCGATCGGGCCGGTGCGCCTCGACGAATACGGCACGCCCGTGCTGGACATTCACATCCGCAAGGTGGCCCGGGTGAATGGAAAACTCACCAACACCATCATCAAGACCTACCCGCAGGTGAGCCAGTTCTGGACATACGATCCAAAGCAATTCATCCAGCAGCCTGTGTTCTCACGCGACTTCCCGCCGAGCAAGTACCTCGAGTAGTGCCGCGGAGCTTTGTCGTGATGCGATAAGCGGACGCGTGGGCATGATGACGATATGATAGACCCGCGTCCCGTTACCCTGATTACCGGAGCGTCAGCCGGAATCGGCGTGACACTCGCTCGCGTGTTTTCCAGGCACGGCCACGAGCTGGCGCTGGTGGCTCGGCGCGAAAACAGGTTGCAGGAACTTGCCGACGAGATCGCTGCCACCGGCGCGCGGCGACCGATCGTAATCGCCTGCGATCTGTCGAAGCCCGGCGTCGCGCGGCAGATCGGTGACACGCTGGCGTCACAGGGAGCCGAGCCACAATTCGTCGTCAACAATGCAGGTTTCGGGTTGGTAGGCTTGGCGGCTGCGCGCGACCGCAACGAGCAACTGGAGATGATCGATCTCAACGTGCGCGCGCTAACCGAACTGTCGATCGCCTTTGTCGACAGTCTTGCCCGCCATCGTGGCGGGCTTCTCAATGTCGGTTCGATGGCCGGGTTCCTGCCGGGCCCGGGCATGGCCGTGTACTACGCCACAAAGGCCTACGTGCTGTCCTTCACCGAAGCGCTGCACAGTGAGCTTGCACCGCGCGGTATCAAGGTCGCCGTGTTGTGCCCGGGTCCGGTACCGACCGAGTTTGCCGCGCGGGCCGGCATCAGCGATCGCAGCATGGCTCCAGGCCTGCTGACCAAATCCGCGGACTACGTCGCGGAAGCGGGCTATCGCGGCTTGATGGAGGGACGCCGGACAATTGTGCCGGGTTTCATTAACAACCTGGTCACCGTGCTTATCCGCCTTTTCCCGCGCCAGCTGCTGCTCAGGGTCGTCGATTCCCGGCAGCGGCGGCGCAGGTCGGCGCAAGGCACATAGCCGCCTTTCGCCCGGTCATATTTGCAAATACCCGGATAGCAGCTAGTAAATGGCCGACGCGCGAGCCGCGCCGAATCGCCATGTCGAAGCAGCCCGTTCTTCTGATCCTGCACCAGGAGCATTCATCGCCCGGCCGTGTCGGCCAGACGCTGGCGAAGCTCGGCTATCCGCTCGATATCAGACGCCCTCGCTTTGGCGATCCGTTGCCGCAAACGATGGGTGACCATGCTGGCGCCGTGATCTTTGGCGGTCCGCAAAGTGCCAACGACAATGAGGACTTCGTCAGTCGGGAGATCGATTGGGTCGGCGTGCCGTTGCGTGATAAAAAGCCTTATCTCGGGATCTGCCTCGGCGCGCAGATGATGGCGCGTCACCTTGGTGCGCGCGTTTACCCGCATCCGCAAGGTCACGCCGAGGTCGGCTACTATCCGATCCGCCCGACCGACGCCGGACGGAAAATCTGTTACGAGTGGCCTGACCACGTTTATCAATGGCATCGCGAAGGTTTCGACTTACCGTCCGGCAGCGAGTTGCTGGCGGAAGGTGACGCATTTTCGGTCCAGGCCTTCCGCCTCGGAACCGGCTATGCGCTGCAGTTCCATCCTGAAGTGACGCACGCCATGATGTATCGGTGGCTCGTTCGTGGCGCGCATCGTATGGAATTGCCGGGTGCGAAACAGCGTCATGAACACATTGCCGACCGCGCGGTGCACGATCACGCTTCCCGCAGCTGGCTTGCCGCCTTCATCGATCACTGGATGGGGCTTGCGCCGGCGAATCTGGCCGGCAAGAAAACGGTATCCTGACCGGTTTTTTGCACGCGTCATTGACAATTCGCTGTTTCGACTGATCGTTGCGGCGGGGCAGGGGCGTGCAACACCCACGCGGAGGCGTGCGGATGGTGAATTCGGAGAAGTCCATTCGTGCTGCCGGGCAGCCGGTGCCATCGGCATTGGGCACTATGTTGGGCATATCCGACGGCATCCTCGACCTTCTTCCTATTGCGACGTTCATCTGCGATGCGAAAGGCACCATCCTTCAATACAATCGTCACGCGGTAGCGGTCTGGGGCGGCCGCGCGCCTCAGCCGGGGCAGACGCACGACGAGTTCAGCCAAGGCTCTCTTTTTTTTGAGCTCGATGGGTCGCCGGTCCGAAGGTCTATGGTTTCTGAAGTGCTGGTAACCGGCAAGTCGGTCCGTGACGTCGAGCGGATCGTTGAGCGGCCCGATGGTTCAAGTCTCATCGTGTCCGTAAATATTGATCCGCTGCGCGATGAAAATGGCAATCTCGTCGGCGTGGTGAACTGTTTTCTCGACATCACCGAACGCAAACGAATGGATAACGCGCTCGCGCGATCGCGATTGCAGGCGCTTGAGCAGGAGCAGCGATTTGCCGCGACCTATGAGCATGCTGCAATCGGGATATCTGAAATTGCCCCCGACGGCCGCTTTCTTCGCGTCAACGAGGCCATTTGTGCAATCACCGGATTTAGCCGGGAGCACCTGCTTGCAAACAGGCTGTTCACCCACACGCATCCTGATGACGCCGACCCGGATCGCCAGGCATTCCGCAAACAGGTTGCAGGCGAGCTCAATTTTTATTCGGTCGAAAAGCGATTCATCCGGCGTGATGGACGGGTGATCTGGATTTCGGTGCGCTCCTCGCCGGTCCGCGATGCCGACGACAGGCTGCTCTATGTTGTTCGCGTTGTTCAGGACATCACTGAGCGTAAAGCGGCGGAGCAGCGGCAGCGGCTGCTGATGGATGAGCTGAACCATCGCGTAAAAAATACCCTCGCAACGGTGCAATCGCTGGCAACCCAGACTGCACGCGGTGCGACAACGCCGGCGGCCTTCCGCGAGCGCTTCGAAGGCAGGCTGATCGCACTGTCAAAAGCTCACGATCAACTCACGATGCACCATTGGGAAAGCGCTGATCTGCGTGAGCTCTTATCCGGCAGTCTTGCACCTTATGCCGGCACTACTCCCGATCGTGTTGTCCTTCGCGGCGAGGATGTCATGTTGCGCCCCCGTGCCGTGCTGACGCTGGCGATGGCTGTGCATGAGTTGACGACGAATGCCGCGAAATATGGTGCGTTGTCGGTGCCCGGCGGCCGCGTCGAAGTCCAATGGCGCCCGGTCCGTTTGGAAAACGGCCGATCCTGCCTGCAAATCGAGTGGATCGAGCAGGGGGGGCCAAGTGTCGTCGAACCCGAGCAGCACGGCTTTGGAACCAAGCTGATCGAAGGAAGCATTGCGGCAGAGCTCGCTGGCGAAGTGCGACTCGTCTTCCAACCGCAGGGTCTGCGCTGCGAAATCACAATCCCTATGAAGGCAACGACGGTGGACTTTCAGGCGGGTGCGGGAGGAGACCGCACAGCTTAGGTCCCGCCTCCGCGGCGCCCTTCGTTTTTTCCTTAAATTTGCTCGCCTTAGCAGTATTTCAAATTGCCACCGGCCGAATGGCAAAAAAGCGCGATTGAGTGCCGCTCTTGTGTGATACGTTGCGGCAATAGCGTGGGTGACAGTGAGATGTTGGCTTCCCGGGGCGACGCGCCAGCGGATTTATTGCATTTTGTGATGATCAAGCCGTCGCACTACGACGATGACGGCTATCCTATTCAATGGATCCGCTCTGCCATTCCTTCCAATACGTTGGCCTGCCTGAACGCGCTGGCTGAAGACGCGCGCCGGCGCGAGGTGCTGGGGCCGAATGTTCAAATCCGGCTGCATACCTTCGATGAAACCAACCGGCGGGTACGGCCCGATCGCATCATTCGCATGATCCGCAAGCAAGGTGGTCGTACGCTGGTTGGCCTGGTCGGCGTGCAATCGAACCAGTTTCCACGTGCGGTCGACCTCGCCCGCCCGTTCCTCGCCGCGGATCTGCCGGTTTGTATCGGTGGCTTCCATGTGTCGGGCTGCATCGCAATGCTGCCCGAGTTGCCATCTGACATCAGGGACGCCCAGTCGATGGGAATCTCGTTTTTTGCCGGCGAGTGCGAAGAAGGGCGGCTTGATGAAGTGTTGCAGGACGCGTGGAACGGAAAGCTCAAGCCTCTCTACAATCACATGGACAAGCTGCCCGCGCTGACCGGCGAGCCGCCGCCATTCCTGCCACGGCAACATGTGCGGAGGACCTCGGGCTCTCTCTCCAGCATCGATCTTGGGCGGGGCTGCCCTTATCAGTGCTCGTTCTGCACCATCATCAACGTGCAAGGCCGGAAGAGCCGGTTTCGCACGCCAGACGATCTCGAAAAGATCGTCCGCGAGAATCACGCGCAAGGCATCAAGCGCTTCTTCATAACGGACGATAATTTCGCGCGTAATCGCGATTGGGAATTGCTGTTCGACCGGCTCATTCATTTGCGCAAGACCGAGTTTCCCGGCCTTGGCTTTACAATCCAGGTCGACACGCTCTGCCACAAGATTCCGAATTTCATCGAAAAAGCGTCGCAGGCGGGCGTACGCCGCGTGTTTATCGGACTTGAGAACATCAATCCCGACAATCTCATTGCGGCCAAGAAGCGGCAAAACAAGATCACTGAATACCGCGAGATGCTGCAGAAGTGGCGCGACCACGGCGCCATTACCTACGCCGGATATATTCTTGGTTTTCCGGCCGACTCGAAGGAATCAATCGCCCGCGATATCGCGATCATCAAGCGCGAATTGCCGCTCGATATCCTGGAGTTTTTCTTTCTCACCCCGTTACCCGGATCCGAGGACCATAAGGTGCTCTTGCAGAAAGGCATCTGGATGGACCCGGACATGAACAAATATGATCTCAATCACCGCGTCTCGCATCATTCCAGCATGAGCGATGCAGAGTGGGAGGATGCCTATCGCGCGGCCTGGTCGGCGTTCTATACGCCGGAGCACGTGCGCACGATCTTGCGCCGTTCCGCTGCCTGCAAGCTTGGGCGGCCCGGCACCACTCTTTCAACCATACTGTGGTTCTACCTGATGATCCTGTTCGAGGGAGTGCACCCGCTCGAAGGCGGTGCCTTTCGGCTTAAGTTTCGCCGCGATCGCCGTTTCGGAGAGAAGATCGAAAGCCCGCTGATATTTTATCCCCGCTACGGCTGGGAAACGCTGAAGAAGGTCTGGGGCTATCTTCGGGTCTATCGTCAACTCAGGGCCATACTAAACGAAGCCTTGGCCGCACCCGACCGCTGGACCTATACCGACATCGCGATTGCGCCGCCGCAGCAGGACGAGTTCGAGCGCCTTTCGCTTTATCACGAAACCACCGGTGGAGAGGCGGCGCTTGCCCGCAAGCGGCGTGACGATGCTATTCGCGGCGGCGGCCACGCCGACCAACCGGTGGTCGCTGCGGCGGCCGAGTAGATTGCGCCCAGGCCCTCCGTCCTTTCAGACCTACGGCGCGGCAGCCATCGCTCGCTTCGCCCGAGACTTTGTGCGGCTTGCCGAGCCGGAGCTCGCGAAGCGAGCGAAGGCTGGTGGAGCCGAGGGGATTTGAACCCCTGACCTCCTCATTGCGAACGAGGCGCTCTCCCAACTGAGCTACGGCCCCGCCAATCAGCAACGACGACAGCGTTGCTCGGAATTTGCGGCGAGTGGCGCCATTTAGGGCCAGGGGTGTGGCCTGTCAAGGATGCGCGGTTTACCGCAACGGCAACGGACTTCGGCTTGTTCGGCTGCAATCCAACCGCTACTTTGCGCCGGGCTTGCGAACAGGCGGACGGTCATGCGCTCGGTTCTCGATATCATTCTTCTGGTACTGCAAATTTATATTTGGCTCCTGATTGCGGCGGCCGTGCTGTCCTGGCTGATCGCTTTCAACGTGGTGAATGCCCGCAATCAGGTTGTGGCGACGATCGGCGAATTCCTTTACCGCATTACCGAGCCGTTCTTGCGGCCGATACGCGCATTGCTGCCCAACCTTGGCGGCATCGACATCTCGCCAGTGATCCTGATCCTGATCATCCTGTTCATCGAGAATGTCATCATCCGGTACATCTATCCGAATGTCTTCTGACCGATGGCGGCCACGCCCTGGTCGCCTGTTGCCGGCGGTGTGAATGTCGTCGTTCGCCTGACGCCGAAGAGCGGCCGCAATGCAATCGATGGCATCGAGATCATGCCGGATGGACGGGCCGTCCTTAAAATCCGGGTGCAGGCGGCGCCGAGCGATGGCGAGGCCAATGCCGCGCTGACCAGGCTGGTCGCCAAGGCCGTGGGCGTCCCACCGCGCGATGTGACCCTGGTGGCGGGAGCCACCGCCCGCATCAAGCGGCTGAACATTTCGGGCGATGGCCCAACGCTTGTTGCAGCGCTGGAGAAAATCGCCGCACCGCGCTAAGGCTTGTCCGGCAGGGCAGCGGACCATGAGCGCGCGCATAATCGACGGAAAGACGATCGCCGCGGATCTGCGCGGCAGGATCGCGGATGCCGTGCACCGGCTGCGTCGCGATCGCGGCATTGTGCCGGGGATTGCCGTTGTTCTCGCCGGCGATAATCCTGCGAGCGAGGTCTACGTCCGCAGCAAGTCAAAGGCCGTGGCCGAAGCTGGCATGCGTGCCTTCGACCACAAATTACCGGCAAGCACCGGCGAATCCGAGCTGATCACGCTCATTTCGGAACTCAACGCGGACGAGGAGGTGAGCGGCATCCTCGTGCAACTGCCATTGCCGAAGCAGATCGATGCGCAAAAAATTATTGCGGCTATCGATCCGGCAAAGGATGTCGACGGTTTCCATCCGCTTAATGTCGGCCGATTGGCCAGCGGCTTGCCGGCGCTCGTTCCCTGCACGCCCATGGGCTGCGTGCTGCTGGCAAAGTCGGTGCATGAATCGCTCGCCGGGCTTGCGGCCGTTGTGATCGGCCGGTCCAACATCGTCGGCAAGCCGGTTGCGCAGCTGCTTCTCGCCGAAAATGCGACGGTGACCATCGCGCATTCGAAGACGAACAATTTGCAGGCCGTGTGCCATGGCGCCGATCTGCTGGTCGCCGCGATCGGCCGTGCCGAGATGGTGCGCGGCGACTGGATCAAGCCAGGGGCCACGGTCATTGATGTCGGCATCAATCGCGTGCCGGGCGATGCGGGCAAATCACGGATCGTAGGCGATGTTGCCTATGCGGAAGCGATGCAAATCGCCGGCGCGGTTACGCCGGTTCCCGGGGGCGTTGGTCCGATGACGATAGCGTGTCTGTTGTTGAATACCTTGCGCGCTGCCTGCGCGCAGAATGGTCTGCCCGCACCCAAAGTATGATTACGCCTGCCAGGCGTAGGCAACTTTATCGAGGGCCTTGGTGCCGAATCGCTCGGAGGAGCGCGCGACCGCACGGCCGCCGAGCGCGCGATAGAACTCCATCGCCGGCTCATTGTCGGACAATGCCCACACCACCAGGCTCTTCAGTCCGCTCTGATTGAGATCCTTGCGCGCCGCAGTAAACAGGCGGCGGCCAAACCCGAGGCCCTGGAACTCGGGTCGCAGATAGAGTTCGTAGATCTCACCGTCATAGAACAGGCTGCGCGCACGGTTGCGGCCGTAGTTGGTGTAGCCCGCCACGCGCTCGCCAAATTGCAGGATGGTGATGCGGCTGCCTTTGCGGATCGCCGAATCCCACCAGTCCGGGCCGCGTCGGTTGATCAGCTTGTCGAGTTCGTTGCCCGGGATGATTCCCTGATAGGTGGTGCGCCACGCCTCGTCGTGCGTCTCGGCGACTTCGACCGCGTCCGAAGACTTTGCGCGGCGAATCTCTATGAGGGTCGTAGTCATTCCGGGATAGAAGCAACGAAATTTCCGGCCTTCAAGCCCTATCGTTAATGATGGGTTAACGGTGTGGATTACTGGTCACAGCTGCCAAAGGGCCGGAAGGGCGGCGCAAAATGATGTCTGACCCATCAAACCCCGGCACCGAATCGTCCGGTTCCATTTTCGGGGCGACGTTTTGCAAATCGGGGAAAGCCCGCTGATTCGATTTACTCGCCGGCAGGCCGTGCGTCAGACCGTTTCGGCTTCCTTTTTCCGCTCTTCCTTCTTGCGGTCGTTCTCGTCGAGCAGCTTCTTGCGCAGGCGGATCGACTTCGGCGTCACCTCGACCAGTTCGTCGTCCTCGATGTAGGCGAGCGCCTTCTCGAGCGTCATACGGATCGGCGGGGTCAGCCGCACGGCTTCGTCCTTGGAGGTGGTGCGGATGTTGGTGAGCTTCTTGCCCTTGAGCACATTGACAATGAGGTCGTTGCCGCGGGTGTGCTCACCCACGATCATGCCGTTATAAACTTTCCAGCCGGGTTCGATCATCATCGGCCCGCGGTCTTCAAGATTCCACAACGCGTACGCGACGGCCTCGCCCCGTTCGTTGGAAATCAGGACGCCGTTACGGCGACCCTGGATCGGCCCCTTGTACGGCGCGTAGGCGTGGAACAGCCGGTTCATGATCGCGGTGCCGCGTGTGTCGGTCAGCAATTCGCCCTGGTATCCGATCAGGCCGCGGGTTGGAGCATGAAACACCAGGCGCAGACGGCCGCCGCCTGACGGTTTCATTTCCATCATGTCGGCTTTACGTTCCGCCATCTTCTGCACGACGATCCCGGAGTGTTCTTCGTCGAGATCGATGACGACTTCCTCGATCGGCTCCAACAGTTCGCCGGCAGCGGGGTCTTCCTTCAGCAGGACTTTCGGCCGCGACACCGAGAGCTCGAAACCTTCGCGCCGCATCGTTTCGATCAGAATGCCAAGCTGCAATTCGCCGCGCCCGGCGACTTCCATGGAGTCTTTCTCGTCAGACTCGCGAACGCGCAAAGCCACATTGCCTTCAGCTTCGCGCAGCAGCCGGTCGCGGATCATGCGCCCCGTGACCTTGTCGCCTTCCGTCCCGGCGAGCGGTGAATCGTTGACGCGGAAAATCATCGCCAGCGTCGGCGGATCGATGGGCTGCGCGGGAAGCGGCGTCTCGACCTCCGGCGCGCAGATGGTGTTGGACACCGTCGCGCTCGGCAGCCCTGCGATCGCGACGATGTCGCCAGCCTCGGCCTCCTCGACGCCGGTGCGCTCGAGGCCGCGGAATGCCAGCAGTTTTGTGATGCGGCCGGTTTCCACGATGTTGCCCTCGCGGTCGAGCACCTTGACATTCTGGTTGGGTCTGACGGTGCCGGACGTAACGCGGCCGGTAACGATCCGGCCGAGATAGGGATTGGCCTCGAGGATCGTGCCGAGCATGCGGAACGGCCCGTTTTCGACCCGCGGCGGCTTTACGTGCCTGAGCACGAGATCAAACAAAGGCGCCATCGATTCTTTTGGGCCTTCGAGCGACGATGCCATCCAGCCTTCCTTGGCGGAGCCGTAGAGAATCGGAAAATCAAGCTGCTCGTCGGTTGCATCGAGGGCGGCGAACAGGTCGAACACTTCGTTCACGACCTGCGTCGCGCGCGCGTCGGCACGGTCGACCTTGTTGATCACAACGATGGGCTTCAGCCCCATCTTGAGCGCCTTGGACACCACGAACTTGGTCTGCGGCAACGGGCCTTCGGCGGCGTCGACCAGAACCAATACACCGTCGACCATGTTCAGGATGCGCTCAACCTCGCCGCCGAAGTCGGCATGGCCCGGAGTGTCGACGATATTGATGCGCGTATCCTTCCAGACGACCGAGGTGGCCTTGGCCAGAATGGTAATACCGCGCTCGCGCTCAAGGTCGTTGGAATCCATTGCGCGCTCGACCACGCGCTGGTTCTCGCGGAACGCGCCCGATTGCTGCAACAACCGGTCGACCAGGGTCGTTTTGCCGTGGTCGACGTGCGCGATGATGGCGACGTTTCGTAGGTTCATTATCGAGTTCCAGAAATCAAAGCGCGGGCCTCGTATGGGCCCGCGACGCAGCGCGTTTGCGGCGCAATATAGTCAGGCACGGCCCGGATGCAACCGCTCCTGCTACGCGCCCGGGAATGAGGTTAAACGCCCGCCGGGCGGCTCCAAGGTCCGAGTCGAATGCCCTTGGGCAACGCTTGCTGCAACATCATCATTTCGGCGATGGTTTCACCGGTGACGAGCCCTGCCAGCTTGCCGGCGGCATCAGTAATGCCGACGGCGGGTGCCGATTTCTGCTGCAGCAGCTTGAATGCCTGTTCCAGCGTGACGCGGTGGCTGATGGTCGGCAGTTCCGTAGTCATGGCGTCGGACACGCGCGCGTCCGCGCCGCGCGTCTTGATGGCACGGATCAAATCGGCGCGGCCGAGCACACCGATCGGCTTGCCAAAGTCATCAACCACGGGAAATTCGCTTTGGCTCGTTTGCAGCAATGTCTGCACTGCCTCGTCGACATGCGCATGCGGCGACAGCGTCGCAAACTGCGTCATCATGGCATAGGTCACCGGCACGCCGCGCGAAGCGGCGCGCAGGGCCACCATGTGTGCCTCCGAGGAAGCCGCAAGATAGACGAAGATCGCGATAAAGATCAGGATCGGATTGAACATCAGCCCGATGAAGCCGAGTGCGAAGGCGACGAATTGCCCGATTGAGGCGGCGATCTCGGTGGCGCGCACGTAGCCAAGTCGGCTGGCGAGCAGGGCCCGCAGCACGCGGCCGCCGTCCATCGGGAAGGCGGGGATCATGTTGAACAACGCCAGAAAAAGGTTCACCGCCGCAAGGCGATCGACCATGGGAATTCCCGTGTTGTCTACTGCCGCCGCGGCATGCGTCTGCAGGTTTGCGCCAAACAGGTAGACCAGCAGGCCTGCGATGACGACATTGACCAGCGGTCCCGCGATCGCGATGAGAAACTCCTCCCACGGCTCTTCCGGAATGCGCTCAAGCTGCGCCACGCCGCCGATCGGCAGCAGCGTCACGTAGGGCGTGGGCACGCCGAAGGCACGGGCAGTGAAAATATGCCCGAACTCGTGCAGGAGCACGCAAAGGAACAGGAGAACCATGAATGTGAGGCTGTCCCACGCGGTGGCGGCGCCCCCCGACGCATAGCTCGCCGCGAATATCCAGGCGAGAAACAGCAGGAAGGTGAGGTGGACGCGCACAACGGTGCCGGCCACTCTGCCGATATTCAGGGACCAGGACATGAGAGCCTCGTATAGTCGGTATCTACGCCTATGAGGTAGTATCGATAACAAGGTATTGCGAGGCCGCCGTGGTCGGTAAGGAGTTGGTTCGAAAATGGGTGACAGCTACGCGAGGGTGAAAGTCGCCGCGGTGCAGGCTGCTTCGGTCTTTCTCGACCGCGAAGGTTCGACCGAAAAAGCGTGTCGCCTGATCCGCGAGGCGGGAAAAAACGGCGCACGCGTGATCGGATTTCCGGAAGGATTCATCCCGGCGCACCCCGTCTGGTATCACCATCACGCGGCGACGGGCGCTGTCGCGAACCGCCTCGCGGTCGAGCTGTTCAAAAACGCAGTCGAAATTCCGGGTGCGGAAACCGAGGCACTATGCGCGGCCGCCCGCGCAGCCAATGCCTACGTCGTCGTCGGAGTTTGCGAAAAGCTGCCGCACACGACTGGCACTATGTTCAACACCCAGGTCTACATCGGTCCGGACGGCACGCTGATCCGCAAGCATCAGAAGATCATGCCGACGGTCGGCGAGCGTCTCGTGCACACGGGAGGTTATGGCGACACGTTCGGCGCCTTTGCCAGTGAATTCGGCCCGATGAGTGCTTTGATATGCGGCGAAAATTCCAATCCGCTCGCCATTTTTGCGCTGATCGCCGAAGGCACGCGCATTCATGTCATGAGCTGGCCGAACCATTTCCCAACCAGCGGCGATCCGCTGCGCAATCGTGTCGCCATCGACTCCCAGGCTTTCGCGCAAATGAGCAAAGCGTTCGTAATTTCGGCCTGCGGGACGGTCGATGAACGCATGATCGAAATGCTGGAGGCCGGTCCGGCGGCCGAGAAATTCCTTCGCGATCCGAATTGTTGCGGCGGCTCGCTGATCGTCGATCCGTTGAGCCGCATCATTGCCGGACCGATGGGGGCGGAAGAAGGCATCCTCTACGCGGAATGCAACCTCGATCTTGGCATTCAAATGAAGCTTCGGCACGATTTTGCAGGCCACTACAACCGGCCCGACATTTTCCATCTCCACATCAACCGCGCGGCGCCCCAACTTTACTCTGTGCACGGCGCAGGGGCCGCCCTGCCGGATATCGATGCAATGCCGGCACTCCCCACGCGGGCGCCGCGGCTGGAGCCGCCGGAGAACGATGGCTTGTCCGGCGAGCCTCGGGTGACACCCGGCGAGTAGAGACCACAGAGACAAGCGGAGCGAGGCTCGACCATG
>DASSRJ010000216.1:0-8471 GCA_035701845.1 Pseudolabrys sp.
AAACCAGCACACTCTGCTCTCAGCAGGGGACGCGGCTTAAAGCAACGACGATCGGGCTTCCTTGGTCTCTGCCGGCCTCCACCACCGGCGCGGGTCACCGAAGAGGCTTGTTCATCTTTGCCGGCCGTGCGGACGGGGATCCCCCATCCAATCCAAGGCAGCATGAGCGGGAGACGACGTGTGTAGCGTTGGCGCGTCCCCATCGCGCGCAGACGCTTGCATTCGTTTACCGCAGCATTTCGGAGCTTGATGGCTCCGTCAGCCGTGGGGAATAGCGCCAATGACCGAGCGCATCCGCGAGTTTCTACGTAAGCGCAACGACGAAGGCCCCTGCCTGGTCGTCGACCTCGACGTCGTGCGCGACAACTACAATGCCTTTGCCAAGGCCCTGCCCGACACGCGCGTGTTCTATGCCGTGAAGGCGAACCCGGCCCGGGAGGTATTGGCATTGCTCGCCAGGCTGGGCTCCTGCTTCGACACCGCCTCGATTCCCGAGATCGAGATGGTGCTGGCAACGGGCGCAACGCCCGACCGTATCAGCTATGGCAACACCATTAAGAAGGAGCGCGACATCGCCCGCGCCTACGCCCTTGGCGTCCGCCTTTATGCGGTCGACTGCAAGGCCGAAGTCGAGAAGGTCGCCCGCGCCGCGCCCGGCAGCCGGGTCTTCTGCCGCATTCTGTCCGACTGCGTCGGGGCAGACTGGCCGCTGTCGCGCAAGTTCGGCTGCGAGCCGGCAATGGCCGCAGACGTGCTTGAGCACGCCCTCAAGGCCGGTCTCGAGCCGTGCGGCGTGTCGTTCCATGTGGGCTCCCAACAGCGCAACCAGCATGCCTGGGACCGCGCGCTTGCGTCGGCGGCCGCCGTATTCAAGGAATGCGGCGAGCGCGGCATGAACCTGACGATGGTCAACCTGGGCGGCGGCTTCCCGACCAAGTACCTGAAGAACGTGCCTTCGGTGAAAACCTATGGAAACGCGATCTTCAAGGCGCTGCGCAAGCACTTCGGCAACCGGATCCCGGAGACCATCATCGAACCGGGCCGCGGGCTGGTCGGCAATGCCGGCACCATCGAAGCCGAGGTCGTCCTCGTCTCCAAGAAGAGCGAAGAGGACGATGTCCGCTGGGTCTATCTCGACATCGGCAAGTTCGGTGGCCTCGCCGAAACCATGGACGAATCGATCCGCTACCCGATCCGCACCCCGCGGGACGGCGACGCGCTGGCGCCTTGCGTGCTGGCGGGTCCGACCTGCGATTCCGCCGACGTGCTGTACGAGAAGGAGCCTTACATGCTCCCGGTCAGCCTCGAGATCGGCGACAAGGTGCTGATCGAGGGTACCGGCGCCTATACGGCGACCTACTCGTCGATCGCATTCAACGGCTTCTTGCCGCTGAAGACCTATCACATCTGACATCGCCGGGGCCGGCCAGACCGGCCCCTTCATCTCCCGAACAGCGCCCCTCGGAGCGCGCGCAGCCGCGCGCCGGGGCAGGAGCACAAAACCAGATGATCTCGATCAGGAAAGAACGGCCTCCCGACGTTGCAGCGCGTGAAGCGCTGCTGCACGACGCCTTTGGCGGCAAACGCTGGCGCAAGAGCTCGCAGCGCCTGCGCGACGGCCGGTTGCCGGCCGAAGGACTTGCCTTCGTTGCCACGGATGGCAGGCGCATCATCGGCACGGCCAGGCTCTGGGACATCGTCACCGGCACCGGAAAGCCAGCCCTGCTGCTTGGTCCGGTCGCCGTGGCCTCCGATTGCCGCAACCGCGGGATCGGCGCGGCGCTTGTGCGCCGTGCACTCAGCGTGGCGCGGCGGCAAGGCCATCGCGCCGTCATCCTCGTCGGCGATGCGCCCTATTACGGCCGCTTCGGCTTTTCCGCCACGAAGACGGGAGCTCTGCGCATGCCCGGTCCTTTTGAACGCCAACGCCTGCTCGGTCTCGAGCTGGTGCCGGGAGCGCTCGACGGGGCACGCGGCTTGCTGCGCGCTGCCGGCGGGCCTTTCAAGCCCGCAATTGCCGCATCGGCGGCCTGATCACCCCAGCAAAATGCCGTGGACGCCGGACAGGCTTTTGCCCGGCTGCTATTCCGTTCGTGCTCAGGCACGGATATGACCAGCCTCTTTGGAGACACTGACGATGCCCAAATGGCCAGTGCATGCCCGCATTGACGGGCCCATCGTGCTGATCGGCTTCGGCTCGATCGGCAAAGGGACCCTGCCGCTGATCGAGCGCCATTTCCACTATGACAAGAAGCGCTTCGTCGTCATCGACCCTGAGGATAAGGACCGCAAGCTGCTCGACCAGCGCGGCATCCGCTTCATTCACCAGGCGGTCACCAAGGCCAACTACCGGCACCTGCTGACGCCTTTGCTGACCGCCGGCGGCGGTCAGGGGTTTTGCGTCAACGTGTCCGTGGACACCTCGTCACTCGACATCATGGAGCTCTGCCGCGAAGTCGGCGCGCTCTACATCGACACCGTGGTCGAGCCCTGGAAAGGCTTTTATTTCGACACCAAGCTCGGTCCCGAAGCACGCTCGAACTATGCGCTGCGCGAGTCCATTCTTGCCGCGCGCCGCAAACGGCCGGGCGGGCCGACCGCGGTGTCATGCTGCGGGGCCAATCCCGGGATGGTCTCCTGGTTCGTCAAACAGGCCTTGCTCAACATTGCCGCCGACGTCGGAATGAAGTCGAAGGCGCCGAAGGCCCGCGAGGAATGGGCGCGGCTGGCCCGGAAGGTCGGCATCAAGGGCATCCATATCGCCGAGCGAGACACCCAGCGGGCCAAGCAACCGAAGCCGATGAACGTGTTCGTCAACACCTGGTCGGTCGAGGGTTTTATCTCCGAAGGACTGCAGCCTGCCGAGCTCGGCTGGGGGACTCACGAAAAATGGGCCCCGCCGAATGCCGGCCGGCACAAAGGCGGTTGTGGCGCCGCGATCTACCTCCTGCAGCCGGGTGCCAACACGCGCGTGCGCTCGTGGACCCCGACCGCGCAGGCGCAGCTTGGTTTCCTGGTCACCCACAATGAATCAATCTCGATCGCCGACTATTTCACCCTCAAGCGGGGACGCAAGACGATCTACCGGCCGACCTGCCACTATGCCTATCACCCTTGCAACGATGCGGTGCTTTCGATGCACGAGGTCTTTGGTCGTGCCGGCACGCCTCCGGAGGATGTCCATATTCTGGATGAGCATGAGATCGCCGACGGGATCGACGAGCTCGGCGTGCTCCTCTACGGGCACAAGAAGAATGCGTATTGGTATGGCTCGCAGCTCTCGATTGACGAGACGCGCGAAGTCGCGCCCTATCAGAATGCCACCGGCCTGCAGGTGACCTCGGCCGTGATGGCTGGCATGGTGTGGGCGCTGGAAAATCCGAAAGCGGGCATCGTCGAGGCCGACGAGATGGATTTCCGCCGCTGCCTTGACGTGCAGCTCCCTTATCTCGGCCCGGTCATCGGCACTTACACCGACTGGACACCGCTCACCGGCCGTCCCGGACTCTTCCCGGAAGACTTCGACAAGCGCGATCCCTGGCAGTTCAGGAACGTGCTGCTGCATTGACGGCACTTATCAGCGCCAAATGCAACGGGCGGCCAGGACGGCCGCCCGTTTTCGTTCACATCCGCGCCGACACTACCTCGGCTGTTCAGGCGGTTTCTCACCTGGCTTGGGCGGCGCCCCCTTCTGCTGCGCAGCAGGTGGGCGCGGCGCTGCCGGCGCAGGTCGTGGCGGCTGCGGAGGCGGCTGCACGTGCTGCCGCGGTTGCGGTGGAGGCTGCACCTGCCTTGGCTGCGGCGGCGGTTGCGGCGGTGGCTGCACCTGTCGCATCTGCGGCGGCGGCTGCATCTGTTGCGGCGGCGGAGGCGGAGACTGGATGCGCCGCTGCTCTTGCGGCGGCGGACCCGGCGGTGGCCCGCGCAGTTGCTGTTGCGGTTGCGGCGGCGGTGGCGACGGGGGCGTCGCCTGCGGCGGAATTGGCCGCACGATCGTCGGCTGTTGCGGTGGCGGGCCGCCGGGCCCGGACGGCGGGCTTACATCGCGCCGTTGCGGGTGCTGCGGTGGTCGCGTCACGATGGGCGCCGTCGTCTGTGGTGGCGTCTGCCGCGGCGTTGTCTGCGGCGACGTTGCTGGCGGTGTCGTTTGCGGCGGCGTTGCAGGCGGTGGCGTCGTGACCGGCGGAGTTGGGCGTGGTGTCTGCACCGCCGGACTGCTTGGCGGCGTTGGCCCGCCCGGTGGCCGTGGCGAGCCGTTCGGCTGCGGCGCCGGCGAAGATTTCGGTGGCGGAACCGGTGCAATGGTTGCGCCTTGCGCGGCGCGCGGCGGAGTGGGGCCGAGACGCCCACGCTCATCGTTGCGTAGAGCCTGCGGTTGCGGCACACGGGCGACCGGCTGCACCACCGTTTGCGTCGGTTGCACCGTCACCTGCACCGGGCTTGGCCCACCCGGGCGCGGCTGGCCGCGCTGATGCCGCTGCCCCGGACGGCTGAGATCCTGCGGCCGCACCTGGACAGCGCCGGCAATGCCTTGCGTGCTCGCCAGGACGCGCGGTTGAACACGGAAGGTCTGCACCGGCCGGCGCGCCGCGGCTGCGACAATGCCGGGAGCGATGCCAGGATTGACCGCAAAGCGGCCGCGGTGATCGCGATGTTCGAGCCGCACCGTGCGGTTCACGATGACCGTCCGTCTGAAAACCACGACGGTGCGCTGCGGCGGCAGGAAATACGTGCGTAAGCGCGGCGCGACCAGATAGCGCGGCGGCAGGAAGATCCAGTAAGCCGGATCGTTGCCGTATTCGTAGACGATCTCGTCGGGCGGCAACGGCGCCCAGCCGACATAGTCATCACCGCGGCGCCAGTCGACCCAGGCCGGACCCCATTCATCACCGGGCACCCAGAACCAGCCAAACCGCCGATCGTGTGCCCAGCGGCCGTAATGGAACGTCACCCAACCCCAGTCGGCTTCTTCCTCGTCGGAAACCCAGTACCAACCCCACTCCTCGGTATAGACCCATCGCCCGTACGTATAGGGGCGCCATCCGGGCGGCAGATCGTATGGCACCCAGACTTCGCCGAAGCGCGGATGCAGCTGCCACGCCCCATAGGGTTCGAGCGCGGACTGAAATTCGGCCGACACCTGCGCGCGCGCCGGCGTAAGCGTGGCAATCGTCACCGAAGCGGACAGCGCACCGACCACGATGGCGACACAGGCAATGACCGCCATGACCCAACACCGCAGTTGACGAATGAGTGTCCTCATGGCTGCCCCCAACTCCCGCCGGTGAATGTCTGTTCAGCTTGCAACTCGAATCGACTCACGAGTCGAAAACGCCGGCGCGCACACTGAGACGATGCATTGCGGCGATCAGAGGGCGAGAATCCCAGCGCCGCCGGATTCAGTACCAAACGCCAAAGTCTGACCGGTGCCGTCCCAGGCAAGCGCGCTGACCGGCTGCTCGTCCGACTGCCGTGCCAGAATCACTGCATCGTCATCGATGCGCACGAGCTTCACCGCACCATCTGCATATCCGGCCGCGACAACCGGTTGGCGAGGATGACACGCGACGGCGGTTACACGTGACTCGGCTCGCGCCAGGATTTTCGGCTGGCGCCCCATCGGGCCGTCCTTGCCGTCAAACGGCCAGAGGATGAGTTGCTCGGAACCCGACGTCGCCAGGAAATCCCCGTTTGCGCTCCAGCTGAGCGAGCGCACGCGCGTCGAATAGCCGGACATCCGCATATGTTTGGCATCGGCCACACGCCATCCGTGGAGCGTCGGCTCCTGCATGGTGGATATCAGAAATTTTCCATCCGGGCTGATGGTCACGCCCAGATGCGAGCCCTTCCACTCCAGGAATTCCGGCTTGGCGCCGCCGGCGTTCGGAAACCACAGCGTGACGCCGTTGTAGTGGGCAATTGCGAGGCGGAACCCCTTCGGTGCAAAAGCAAGACCGGCAACGGTCGACGGCACGTCGAGCATACGCAGCTCGCCCTTGCGTGTGCGGACGTGCGCGGTTTTTCCCGCCGACCAGGCAACCGAGTCGTCCGGACCCAGCGCGACCTGATCGATCCATCGTTTTTTTTCGTCCGATATCAGCTCGCGGTATTCCCCATCGGAACTCGTTTCGATCAGCTTGCCGTCGTCGCCGCCGGAAATAATGCGCTTTCCGTCGGACACACTGTTGAGAATTGCGCCGGCATGAATGACGACGCGTCGTTCGCCACCGCTGCCCGCGAATAACAGCGTCTCTTCTCCGAGCACGAATACAGGTGTCGATCCGAGAAAATGCGCGCCGACGGCCGGAGCGCCGGCGTTCACGGAACGGACGCGGTCGGCAAGCGAAGGAGGCGGGATCTGCGTGTCGCTCACGTTAGGCGATGCAGCTTTCAAAACCCTGGCGAATTCTGTCTTCCGGAAGACTGCGCCCGATGAAGACGACGCGGCTGTCGCGTTTTTCCTCCGCGCGCCACGGCCGCTGGTGATCACCGTCGAGAATCATGTGCACGCCCTGGAACACGAATCGCTCGGGGTCATCCTTGAATGAAAGGATTCCCTTGCACCGTAAGATGCTCGGGCCATCCTTTGCGACGAGATCCTGAATCCATGGAAAGAATTTGTCGGGATTGAGCGGCTTGTCGGTCTTGAGCGCAACCGACTGCATCTCTTCATCGTGGTAGTGCTTCAGGCCATTGCCGTGATGATGGTGCTGATGATCGTGATCATGTCCGTGTTCTTGGTGATGGTCATGATCGTGGTGGCGATCATCGGCCTCCAGGAACGAAGGCTCAATCTCGAGAATGCGGTCGAGATCGAAGGCATTGCGGCCGAGGACTTCGCCGATATCGATCCTGGCGCGCTCGGTACGATGCAGCCGCGCATAAGGATTGAGTCCGCGGACCCGTGCCTCGAGCTCGCTCAACTCTTCCGGGGCCACCAGATCGGTCTTGTTGATCAGAATGACGTCGGCGAAGGCGATCTGGTTCTTTGCTTCAGGTGCGTCCTTGAGACGATCCGTCAGCCACTTGGCGTCGGCGACCGTTACAACCGCGTCCAGTTTGGTCCGCGATCCGACCGCCTCGTCCATGAAGAATGTCTGCGCAACCGGCGCCGGATCGGCAAGCCCGGTCGTTTCCACGATGATCGCGTCGAATTTCCCTTTGCGCCGCATCAGGCCGTCGATGATCCGCACGAGGTCGCCGCGCACGGTGCAGCAGATGCACCCATTGTTCATCTCGAACACTTCCTCGTCGGCGTTGACCACCAGTTCGTTGTCGATACCGATCTCGCCGAACTCGTTGACGATGACGGCAAATTTCTTGCCGTGCGGCTCGGACAAAATGCGGTTGAGCAGCGTGGTCTTGCCGGCGCCGAGGTAGCCGGTGAGCACGGTAACTGGAATTTTCTCGGAATTACTGGGGGTTGGCATTGAAGCGGGCACTCCGTTTGACGGTCATATAGGCAATTTCATGCCGGACCACAAAAGGTGTCAGGCAAGGCCTAAGTCCGATACCCACAGACCTGCGCCAGAACAGCCTCTGCGTCTTTCATCGCGCCGTTCCCCCGCCAGGCAACATATTGATCGGGCCGTATCAACGCGAGGTCGCAACCATAGAGGTCGCGGGTATCACTGTCGGCAATGTCGAGGACATCGAGCCGCATCTGCCGGACCAGCGCCGTTTTCACAATTCCCGAAACATCGGGAGAGCGCGGACCCAACCTAAGCAGGCTGAAGCCGCGCCCAAGCCGATCGAACAGCGAACTGCCCAGGCCTCTTCCGGCATCAAGCCAGACATGCGGTACGCGGCCGCCGGGTGCGCTAGTCGGAACGTAGGACGTCAAGCTGTCGGCAGGCGGCGATCCGCCCTCGCCGATTACCGGTGACCCGTCGTAGCGGGCGCCGAGTTGCACCCCGATCGAGGCGAACTGCTCGCTGAACCCAGCAAACATTCTGCTCGCCTTCAGGCGTGCGGCGTCGCCCGCAGAAGTGCTCCGCTCGATTGCCGGGTCAACGTCGGTCTCTCCGATATTTGCGGTCAGCCGGCGTGCCGCCTCCGTATTGCGCAACGCGATCGGCATGCGCTCCGTCTCATAAGACGGCAGCAGGGCATCGCCACCCCACCCTTGCAGTACGGCTGCGAGCTTCCATGCCAGGTTGGCTGCATCGTCGATGCCGGTATTCATGCCGAAGCCGCCGGTCGGCGTGAACAGATGCACGGCATCACCGGCGAGCAGCACGCGGCGGTCGCCGTATCGCTCGGCAACGAGCGCCATCCCCGCTGTCCAGGGTTCATGCGCGATGATCTGCGTCTCGACATCGGCCCCGACACAACGCCGCATGGCGTCGGCCACGACGGCATCCTCAGGCGGCTGGTCGGGCTGGCTGGCGCGTGTACGGAACAGAAATTCCTCCTTTCCGTCGACCGCGATCAGGCTCGAGCGGATCTCGGGATTGACCGCCCAGTATTGC